>SYMT01000407.1 GCA_005805375.1 Actinomycetota bacterium | reverse complement strand
TCCTCTGCCTCCTCTGCCTCCTCGCCTTCGCCGTGCTGCACGATTTTGGGGCCGGGCCCGGCATTGACGGCAAGGTGTTGGATTCGGAGGGCCGCATCTGGGCGACTGCCGGGGAAGGTGAGCGGACCGGAGTCTACGTCTTCAGTCCCACCGGCGCCCTGCACACTCCTGAAACGGCGATGAATTGCACCTTCGGTGGTCTGGGGCTTTCCACTCTCTAATCACCGCCGGGCACGGCCTCTACCGCATTCGGACCACATCGCGAGGACAACTCCCGTTCCCGCGGTTGTAGTCGCCGGTCTCCAGGCACTATCGTGGGTCACAATCCGCCCCCCCTCGCCGAGCCGGGGGCACACGCCCGCGCCCGGGAGGCGCCCGGAGTCTCCGCACTCCGTTCCGAAGCGTGTCGCGTGGCCGCCGCGGAACTCCAAAACGGGGTGCGGAGACTCCACGGCAGCTTCCAGTCCCTCAGGCGCTGCGTGCCGACACAAGGCAAGCCGTTACACCCGCATCCGTACCCGAGCCACGCACGTCAGTAAGGGAACCAGGCAGAATTCATCGTCCCGCCTGCGCGTGGCTCGGGTACGGGGTGCGTGGGCGGGAGGGGGGTCCCCTTGCTACGCCCAGGGGGCGCCCGGCGTGGCTCGGGTACGGCATCGGGCACGCACCGCAGGCGATCTCTGGCCTCTGTGGCGTCGCGCAACTCCGCTTGCGCGCGTCTCCCGCGGCAAGTCCCCGGCGTGGCTCGGGTACCGGGCGGGGGTCTGATGGGGGATGATCCCGGGGTAATCTCGTCCGGTTGGGATGATTGATTCCGCCGGGTTCCCAAAGTGGCCCCCCGTCACACCGCTGGCGCCACCGCACCCAAAGCGTGCACGTCGGTAGCACGTGTGTCAGCGCGTGGTCCCCCCATCGGACCGCATCTTGCGTCAGCACCTGCCCCACTGAGCCCAGGGCCACGCACACTCGCGCCTATGGAGCCTCCATAGGCGCTTCCCGTTCCACAGGCGCCGCGTGCTCCAGATAACTCCCCTGTTCGGGGCCGGAGTTCGCGGGCGCCTATTTCGCCGAGAAGCGGTAGATCGTGGTCTGCGTGTACGTCTTGCCCGGTTCCAGAATGACCGTGGGAAACTCGGGACGATTCACGGAGTCCGGGTAATGCTGCGCTTCCAGGCAAAAGCCGGCATGCTTCTCGTAGGCGGTTCCGCGCTTGCCCTTTAGTTTGCCGTCGAGGAAGTTGCCGGTATAGAACTGCACGCCCGGTTCGGTAGTCCACATTTCCATCTCCCGACCACTCTGGGGGTCACGCACCCGCGCACCGAGCGCCAGTTTGCCGCCGCCGCTGTCCAGAACGTAGTTGTGATCGTAGCCGCCGCCGGGGATGTGACTCATGGCGCCGATGCGTTCCCCGATCCGGGTGGGATGGGTGAAGTCCAGCGGTAATCCGTCCAGAGAGGCGATCTCCCCGGTGGGGATCAGGGTGTCGTCCGAGGCTGTGTAGCGGGCCGCATAGAGGGTGAGTTCGTGTCCGAGGATGTCGCCCCGTCCCTCGCCACGCAGGTTGAAATAGCTGTGATTGGTCAGATTGACCGGAGTAGCCATGTCCGTGGAAGCCCGATAGTCAATCCGTATCTCGTTCCGAGGAGTGAGCGTGTAGGTCACGGCGAGCGTCAGACGACCGGGATAGCCCTCCTCTGTGTCCGGGCTGACGTAGGTGAACCGTACCGCAGTCCCGTTTGATGACGGGACCGGTCCGCCCTTCCAGACCCTCTTGTCCAGCCCCTTTTCGCCCCCGTGGAGGTGGTTCGGCGGATTGTTGACTGCCAGCCGGTATTCCTTGCCGTTCAGCGTAAACCGGCCCTTCGCGATGCGATTCGCTACTCGTCCGGTAGTACTGCCGAAGAACGGATGCCCCGCCAGGTACGGCGCCAGAGTGCGGAAACCGAGCACCACGTCCTCGATCTTACCGTGCTGATCCGGAACGTGTAGTTCGGTGAGCGTAGCCCCGTATTCCATCACCTTCGCAACTGCACCGTTCTTGTTCCTGAGAGTGAAAATAGCCACACTCTTCCCATCGGCGGTCTTGCCGAAGTTGGCCAGGGTGATTGATCCGGACACCGCTCGTTTCCCTTTCGACATGGGTACCGCCAGTGCGGCGGTCGTCGTAGCCGCTGCAAGGCACGCTACAGTCAGAACCCGTGCGTTCAACTCGATCCTCCCTTCGTTGCTGTGTTTGCCGTTCGCTCTCGTTTCCAGGAAAAGATTGCAAGTCATCCATCGCTGGACCTTCTTGAGACCGGCAACGCGAACGGACCCGGGGGCGGGTGACAGAGAGCAGCTCGGCAGCGCCGTCCTCACGCCTGTACGCAGTGTACCCGCCCCGCAAGCACTCGCGTCGCTCTGCACCCCGGCGAATCCACCGTCGGGAGCCGCGTCGAGTTCAAAGGGATCGCTCGTCTGGGGGCGGCTTCTCAGCCTTCGTCCCGCGTCGCGTCGGGATTTGCGGGTTGTAGCACTGCCTTTACTGCTTTCGCAATCATGGCGAGACCGGCAGCGTTCGGATGAATGCCGTCCGGGAACAGCTTCTCCCAGTCGCGCACACGGCGAAAGACGCGGTCCACGTCCACCAGCGGCGCCTTCTCTTCCTCGGCCAGCTTCCGCACAGCGGTGGCGTAGCTGCGCACCATGAAATTGACATCCCCGGCCCGCGCGTAGGCTCCCCGGCTCGCATACGGATAGGCCGGTGTCATCGGGTTCGGAGTGCAGAGTATCGGTCTGCCGCCATGCCGCCGGACCTCGGCGACCAGAGCTCGGAGATTCTCCGTGTATTCCGCGAGCGGGATGCGCGGCTCCGCCCGCTCCACCGGGCTCCCGTCTATCATTGCGGCGTCATTCAATCCATACATGATCACGACGTAGTCCACACGGGGAAGCGGCTTGACGACGGAGGTGAACCGCTGGAGCGCCTGCCGGGTGTTCTCGCCCCCCTTCCCCGCGCGGATCACCCACGGGGCGGGATCGCGGCCGGACAATATCCGTTCCAGCACGCGCGGATAGGTGTCATCGGCGGTAACGCCGCTCCGACCCGCCCCGTCGGTCACCGAGTCGCCCAGACAAACCAGCAACGGGCGCCGGACCCCCAGCGTGCGCAATTCCTCCCGGGCTATGGAGTAATGGGCGTCGGTGCGGGAGCGCGCCCGGTCTTCGCCTCCCACGACCGAGAGGCGTTCCGGGTGGAGGGCCAGGCCCACGGCTGCGTTTGCGATGGGGAGCGGGGCGCCATCCCGGTACCGGTTCCGCTTCACGTGGTAAAGGAGCATCCGGCGCTCGAACCCGTACCCGGGTCCGTATTGCTCCATCGCGGTGGGTCCGGCCGAGTAGCCGCCGACGATAGCAATCTCGTCGCGGTCCACCGACACTGCCGCAGCCGCTCGAATGCCGTACGGGAGCAACCGGATCGGTTCCCAACGAGTGCCCTCTGCGTCCAGCCGCAAGGCTTCCGAGAGATTGACAGCCTGCTTTGAAGCATTGCCGCGGCACCCGCCGAACAGGTAGAGCCGGTCTCCGATCGCAGCCAGCGCGGCCAGGCATCGGCCCGGTTCCGGCAGGGGCGGAGCAACCTGCCATCCGTCTCCCGGCCGGAGCACATTCAGCCGGTACACCTCCCGGCCCGCTTTCTGCAGGTCGTCGGGGTCGGGAGTCGAGGCCGCGAAGTACAACCAATCCCCCAGCAGCGCCGCAGCGCCGTAGGCGCGCGCCTCAGGCAGTGCTGGGAGGGCAGTCCAGGCCCAGGTCGCTCCCTCGTGGGCGAGTTTCCAGGCGCCGGCTGCGGCGCCGCCCCCCGCCCCGGTCCCTCCCACCAGATAAAGACTGTCCTTCGACGAGGCAAAGCCGGGACTCGCGACGGCTGCGGGGATGGGGGGGAGATTGATCCAGGAGCGGGTTTCCGGATCATAGGCATCCACCCGATCGCTCCATTGCTTCTGTTCCTCGTGCCAGAAGCTTCCGCCGGCGACGACCAGGCGCCCATCAAGCCAGGCGCTGGCGACGCCGCCCCGCGCCTGCGGGAGCACGGGCTCGCGGATCCACGGGCTGACAGCGGCAGGGGGCGTCTGGGCAAGGCAGGCAGCAATCCCAAGGCAGAGAGCGGCCAGCAGAATGTAGGGAGCACGGTGTATGGACGGAAGCATTGTCTCTGGGGATTACATGAAGTTCGGGGAATGCAGATCGCTCATGTGTTCTGCCGATGCCGCCGGAATGCCTGCCTGGAGCAGTCGCTGGATCCGGTTGGTATGCCTGGCCGCGTCCAGTCCCCGTGCACGTGCTCGCCGCCGGCGGAAATGCGCGCCGGGGTGGCGCCCCCAGATGCGCGAACTATCGACCCTCGCGGGGATGGAGGTCCGGTACGACCACCCCGTCGGGCCCCCATTGGGCGAGAAGTCATGCGAACGGACGACACCAGCCGGCAGCATCCAGCGCTCCCTAATGCCCGGCTGGTCGGCTTTGTCAATCAAAGTGAATGCACCCGGGGTGGTGGCGCCCTCCACCCCGGAGCGCCAGTGCCTCCATCACGACGGGCGGCCCACTCCGCCGAATGTGCAGGCGCCCGTCCGCGGGACCACTTGCCACGCCCACGGGGCACCCGGCGTGGTTCGGGTTTGGGTGCGCTCATCGGTGGGTCCACTTGCTACGCACAGCGGGCACCCGGCGTCGTTCGGGCACATGGGGGCTGCGCCGGTGGGTACTGGGTACGACTCCTATTCGGAGGAGCCGGTCTTGTGCGGGACCGCCACGTGGGCAGGGCAGATGTGAGCACGGCGGGATTGCATGCTGGAACAATGAGACCGGTGGCCACCGGTCTCTCTCTATGCCAGCGTGTCCCAAAGCAGCGCGCCGTCACATCGGACATCACGACACCGGGATCAACTCGCGCCGGTGAGTTGATGCGCCGGGGGTTCGGGTATCCTGTCAGGTAGTCGCGCGAAACAGCGCAACCTGGGGCGCACCCGGGTGTCCCAACAAGGACGCTGCCCCCGGTGGCCGCTGCGGCTCACCACCGCCGGGGCCTGCTGCGGCTCGCATCAGCCCTGGACTGGATCCCAAAACCACCGCGTGCAGCAATCCACAAGGACCCTCAATGAAGCCGTCAATCATCTCTGCGTCCGTTCTCGCTCTGGTCGCGATCGGCGCGCCGGCGGCCGGTGCTGCGCCCCGTGCGCGCCCGTCGCGGGCCGCAACTTCACCGCTGGTCCAATCCCTGCGAGTCTCGCCGGCCACCGTAGTGTTGAGCGGCCCGGGCGCCATCCAGCAGTTGGTGGTGACGGGGGTCAAGGCCGGTGGGGTGGAGGTAGACCTGACTCGCAGCGCCCGCTACGCGGGCGGCACCCCGCACATTGCGACCGTAGAGCCCGGCGGGCACGTGCGGATTGGAACGCGGGACGGGAGCGCAGTGATTGAGGTCACTGCCGGCGGACGGAAGTCACGGGTCACGGTCGGCGTGCGGAACGCGCTCACGTCTCCACCACCGAGCTTCCGGCGCGATATTCTCCCCCTCCTCAGCCGAACCGGGTGCGGCCAGGGAGCGTGCCACGCGAAGGCAGGCGGTCAGAACGGGTTCCAGCTCTCGGTGCTGGCGTATGATCCGGAGGCCGACTACCACTCGCTCGTGCGCGGGGCTTCAGGGCGACGGGTAAACCGCCAGGACCCCGGCCGGAGCCTGTTCCTGATGAAGGCCACGTCCACGGTGCCGCACGCCGGGGGACAGCGCTTTCGCGTGGGATCGCCGGAATACCGTGTGCTCGCCGATTGGGTAGCGCGAGGCGCGCCCTGGGGTGATCCGCAGGAGCCGGTGCTGGCGCGGGTCGAGGCGGAACCGAAGGAACGCCGGCTGACCACTCGCACCGAGCAGCAGCTCATCGCAACAGCCGTCTACTCGGACGGGAGCCGCCGGGATGTGACCACCCTGGCCGAGTTCAAGTCCAACGAGACCGGCATCGCGGATGTAGTGGAAGCGGGCCTCCTCAAGACGACAAACCTGTCCGGAGAGACGGCCGTGATGGTCCGCTATCTGGGGCAGGTGGCCGTAGTACGGGTGACGGTGCCCCAGTTGCCCGCCGTGCCTGCCCCGGCGTACGGGGGGCTGCCCCGGTTCAATTTCGTGGACGAGCCGGGCTATCGGAAGCTCGCCCAACTCAATCTGCTCCCGTCGGAACTCTGCGATGACCTGACTTTCCTGCGGCGCGCGTCGCTCGATCTGATCGGCACCCTGCCCACCCCGGACGAGACCCGTGCATTCCAGCAAGAATGCGAAGCCGAGCGGAGTTCGGCTGGAGCCACATCCCCCGCGGTGGCGCGAAAGGCGCGCGAACGTCTGGTGGATCGCCTGCTGGACC
>SYMT01000406.1 GCA_005805375.1 Actinomycetota bacterium | reverse complement strand
TGCTGGTCGCTCCCTTCGATGTACACGTCCGCCGGGGAGCGGAGTGCAGGGCGCTGTTCGAGCACGGCGCTCCAGGTGGAACCCGAGTCGAACCATACCTCCAGCACGTCCGGATCCTTCGTGAAGGGTCCGGGCGCCCCACAGTTCGCGCACGCGGAGCCGGCCGGCAGAATCTGCTCGGCCGGTGTGGTGAACCAGGCGTCTGCGCTTTGCTCGCGCACCAACCGTATCACCGCGTCCAGGCTTTCCCGCGTCAGGACTGCTTCCCCGCACCCACCGCAGTAAAAGATCGGGATCCCCACTCCCCAGGCGCGCTGGCGCGAGAGGCACCAGTCCGGGCGGGTGGAGACCATCGCCTCGATGCGGTTCACGCTTTCCGGTGGGACCCACTCGACCCCGCGGATCGCCTCGAGGCAGCGTTCCCGGTGCGTTTCTCCGCCCTCGAGCGGAAAGTCGATGTTCATGAACCACTGCACGCTGGTACGGAAGATCAGCGGCCCGTGACAGCGCCAGCAATGTGGATAGTTGTGCCGGTACGGCGCCCGCTTCAGCAGTGCCCCCGCCTCGTGCAGCGCCGCCAGCACCGCGCCGTCCGCGTCCCCCGACCGGATCGCCTTCCCGAGGAAGGGACCGGCCTCGCGGGTGAACCGGCCCTGCTCATCCACCGGGCAGAGCACTTCCAGCCCGTTTTCACGCCCGGTCAGGAAGTCTTCCTGCCCATGTCCCGGGGCCGTGTGCACCACTCCGGTGCCGGTGTCGAGCGTCACGTAGTCCGCCAGGACCACCCGGGAGGGACGGTCAAAAACTGGGTCGAGACGATGGAGCGGATGCCGGAACTCCAGGCTCACAAGATCGCGGCCGGAGTGCCGGGAGATGACCTCGTAGTCCGAGATGTCCGCCGCGCTCATCGTGGGGGCGAGCAGCGCGGCGGCGACGAGATAGTTGGCGCGCCGTCCGTCCGGATGAGCGGCCTGGGCGACGACGTACTCCTCATCCGGATGGTAGGCGACCGCGAGATTCGCGGGGATCGTCCACGGGGTCGTGGTCCAGATCACCGTGTAATTGTCCTTGCCGGTCGGCATCAGCCCCTGTGGGTCCCCGACCAGCGGGAAGCGAACATAGATCGAGGGAGAAGTCTTCTCCTCGTACTCCACCTCGGCTTCCGCCAGCGCCGTCTCATCGTACGGGCACCAGAGGATCGGCTTCAACCCGCGGTAGATGTAGCCCTTGAGCGCGAGTTCCGCGAACACCTCGACGATGCGCGCCTCGAACTCGTGCGCCATCGTGAGATAAGGGTGGTCCCAGTCGCCCCGAACTCCCAGTCGCTCGAACTGCACCCGCTGAACGGCCACGTAGTGCTCCGCATACCGGCGGCACCGCTCCCGCAGCTCCACGCGGCTGATGGCTTCGCCCTGCTCGCGGGCGCTCTGGGCGACGGCGTACTCGATCGGCATCCCGTGGTTGTCCCAGCCGGGAACGTACGGCGAGCGATAGCCCTGCATGGTGCGATGCCGGGTGATGAAATCCTTCAGGACCTTGTTCAGCGCGTGCCCCATGTGGATGTCCCCGTTGGAGTACGGCGGGCCGTCGTGCAGGATGAACGTGCCCTGGGGGCTGTCCCGCTCCACGGACTTTCGGTAGATCTCCTCCGTCTCCCAGAACCGCTGAAACTCAGGTTCGCGCTGGGGCAGATTTGCCCGCATGGGCAGGACGTCCTGGGGCAGATTCAGAGTGCTGCGGTAACCTGGTTTATTCATGGGAGGTGGAGACGACAGCGCCACGGGCGGACGACGCCGGGAGAGAGGGGCGCAGCCCCGGAGGGAGAGAGTGGGTGGCGCCGGCTGCGGCGCGGGGGGTGTGATGCAGCGGCGTGCGCAGCTCACACGAATGGTGACAACCACCACGGTTGCCAGTGCGACGGTAGGTGAATGAGCGCCCGGTGCGTGCGGGCAGGCTCAGGGTGCAATCCCCATCAGTGGGTACTCCTTGACAGACACGCGCCGGCGTGTTCCCGCCGGCGCGCGGCTATTGTCACGGGTTTCTCCCCCGCCTGTCAAGGCCCGCGCAAGGTCAAACTCTCGACGCAGATGTGGAGTCCCGCAACTCCGTTTGCGGGGAGGAGGCTCCGCCCTCCGCTTCAGAGATCCCCGCCGCCGCTGCCGGCAAGATGCCGGCGTTCCCGGGCCGCGCCTCTCCCGTTGCTTCGGGGCGGCAGACGTGAGACACTGGTAGTAGAGGAGTTCACGTATGGCGTACAGCAACTTCACCCTTGACACCCTCAAGCGTCAGTTTCACCTGCAGTTCCGCGGGCAGGACGGGGTGTTTGCCGTCTGCCCTCCCCGCCCCGTGAGCGCCTGGCTGCAGGAAACCCTGAGGAGACTCGGACCTCTGGGTCTCCTCGTAAATACCGAGAAGGCTCGCTCGGAATTTGTCGTGGCGCCCATCCTGGGGGAGGTCCGCGAACAACTCGACTGCCGGGTGAGCGTGTTCTCCGGCGTGGACTTCAGCGTCAACCCCAGCGACGGGCTGAGCGGCGCGTGTGACTTCCTGATCGGACTCTCGGACCAGCAGTTCGAGCCGGAGGCTCCTGCCGCCGTTGTCGTGGAAGCGAAGAATGAGAACCTGCGGCGGGGCGCGATGCAGTGCGTGGCGGAACTGGTCGCGGTCCAGCAGTACAACGCCGCCTACGACCGACCCCTTCCCGTCCTCTACGGTGCAGTGACCACCGGAAGTGTCTGGCAGTTCCTGCAGCGAGCGGGTACGGAAGTCCGGTTGGATACTCGGCAGCACTATCTCGATCCCATTGAGCAGGTGGTCGGCATCCTTGTCTCGGCGCTGGAAGCCGCCGGCGCCCACCGGCGCATCGTCCCCGCCGACTCTGCTTGAACCTCCCGCGGCGTTACCGCCCAACCCCGGTGTCCCCGCGATGACGCTGCGGCAAACTCGACCCCACCCGCGGACGCGAACGACAGCAATCCCGTGAAACCACCCATACCCAACCGCAGCCGGACCTTCGCCCTGGCCCCTCTCCTTCTGGCCCCCTTCCTGCGACCTTCCGCCTCCGCGTTACCGCCCGGATCCCCCGGCAGGTTGCATTGTGCCATCTCCTCTACGCCTTCCTCGCCGCCTTCCGCCTCCCCCCGTCCACTGTCTTCGAGTTCCCCCCGCACTGCTTCCGTTTGCACACCTGCATCCTTGAACGACTCCGCGACCCGGACCAACCCCAGGGATGGCGCCGCGCTCGTGTCCCTCCCGGGAGGCGAGTTCACAATGGGCAGCACCGAGACCGCCGGGGAGGGGCCGCCGCACCGCGTGCGCCTATCGCCCTGCTGGATCGCGCGCACGGAGGTGACAAACCAGCAGTATCGCCGCTTCCTGGCGGAAACGGGCCATCCGCCCACCACGCTGGCGACGGAAGATCGCTTCAACCGGGACGACCAGCCCGTGGTCGGCGCCGATTGGGAGGATGCCGCTGCCTACTGTCGCTGGGCCGGCGGGCGCCTCCCTACGGAGGCGGAGTGGGAATTTGCAGCACGGGGCACGGACGGACGGCGTTACCCCTGGGGCAATGCGGAACCCTCCCCCTCCCAGGCCGTCTTCCTGCTGGATTTCCTGAAGGGCGAGGCTGCACCCGTGGGCTCCACTCCGGGCGACACCAGCCCTTTCGGGGTGATGGACCTGGCGGGCAATGTGACCGAGTGGTGCGCCGACTGGTTCGCCCCGTACGCCTCCGACACCGGGACGCCGCCGGCAGACCCGAAAGGCCCGCCGGCCGGCACCCTCCGCGTGCGCCGCGGCGGCACCTACTGGTATGCCGCCGCGGGGTTGCGCACCACCCAGCGATACTCCAGCCCGCCGGCGCCGGTCCTCAGCCGGCGGTACATCGGGTTCCGCTACGTCGTGGACGCGCCGGGCCCGGGGGAGCGCGCCCGGACAGCGGCGAACGCCCCCACGGAATAGTCGAGCCCACATCTCCGCCGCAGCCGGGTTTTCTCGCCCCGGAGTCAGCGGTTGTGGGGTATCGGTGCGCCTGTCACTACAGCCCCCTGCCCGGAAAGAACAGCGGAGCCGCCGTGACACGGGGTAGGGTGCAGGTGCAGGGCGGCCGGAGGCTACGCTGGTTCCGTAGAATTGTGTCGAGAGTCCCGCGCGCTCCCGCCTGCGCCAGAGAGGGGAATCCCGTGCCAACCGCACTGTTCCCGCCGACCCAACGCGCCCCCGCAGCGTCGCCGCCCCGCGATGGCCTGTCGCCGGAAGCGTCGCTGCCCGCAGCGGCCGCCCCCGATGACGCGGACTATCAGCCGGAGGAAGAACCTCTGGAATCGTTCTTGCACGGCCTGCAGATCGCGTTCCTTCTGGTCGTGCTGGAGTGGTATCTGCACCATCAGTTGAGGCTCACGCGGTGGGCGCTGGGAGGCCACGGGTTTCTGTTCTACGACCCCCTCAATCGCCGACGACACGTCGGTCCCGACTTTTGGGTGGATCTGGATGTGGATGACTATCCCGGCAAGACCTGGGAATGGGCGGAGATGGGCCGCGCGCCCGCCTTTTGGGTGGATCTGGATGTGGATGACTATCCCGGCAAGACCTGGGAATGGGCGGAGATGGGCCGCGCGCCCGCGGTGATTCTGGAACTGGTGTCGCCCACCACAGTCCACAATGACCTCACCCACAAGCGGGACCTGTACGAGCGGTTGCAGGTGCGGGAGTACTTCTGCTACGACGATGAGCAGCGGGTGAAGGTGGCGCACCGCCTGGTGGGCAATCAGCACGTCGCGCTCCTACCGCGGGTCCCCAACAGCCTCTGACCGGAACCGCCACGTGCGGACCCGCATGCCGGGTGATGTGGCAGCCGGGACTGGCCTGTCGGGTCAGTCCCGGCGGGCCGATTGGCCGCTCCCGCCACGTTCATTTTGAAAATCCACCGAAGCTGCCCCGCCGCCCCGATCCTGCCGGGAAGGCCTCGGATCGGGGCACCCGGCTACCTGCCCTGCGCCCCAAGCTTCACCCGGACGTCGGCGACGATATTCTCGTCGGAGTAAGGGTACTGCTGCCCTGGCTCGCTCGTGAGGACGCCCGGGTGGTTCCGCGCGAGCTCGTCGCGTATACGGCGGCGCGACGCCTCCTCGACGGCGCCGCCGAGGAGCACGGCTCCCAGTCGCGGCACCGTGGCAATCCGCTGAAGCGCCTCCTCCTCGGTAAAGGTGCCGTAGGCGCTGGTGTCGCCCATGTCGCGGAGGAGGCGGATGACCTCGTCCATCCGGCCGGCGGTCCTGCCGAACACGACGACGGACGGGGCCTGTGGGTCCGGGCAAACCGTTTCTTTCATGAGCATGCCTTCGACATTCATCCGAGTCTCCTTGGGGCAAGTACTGCGCTCTTCCACACCGCCCAACTGTGGATCAGGCCGCGATACTACCGCGAACCTGGCTTCATTCTTGCATCAGTCAACGCCCGGATGACAGCACCGAGTGGTCTCTGCATGCATTTGATCCGCCACACGTTACTGCAAACGAAGGTGCGACAACCCTCACATCCAGCGTCGCAGTGCCTCCATGAACGACCTTGAGGGATAGGGCGACAACGAGCCCGACACCCGAAACCACCCTATCCTACCGAGCGCGGGGTCCCCACAGGGCATCGGCGAAGTCCATGAAGCGTTCCCAGTCGTAGGGCGTCAGGTCGTGGCCGCCGCGGCGGATGTGGTACCCGATCCGGCCCCGCACGAGCGGGGAGTCAAGCGGGGGCATTTCGTCCGGTTTTACGCCTGGGTGTCCGAAGAGGCCATAGGCCGGAGCAGCGTGGGCGAGAGAGAGGAACTCGCCGCGCTGATCGGCCCAGAAATCAGCGTCGGCGCTGGCGACGTACAGGCCGCGCGGGGCGATGAGGGCAAGGAGCTGGTGCTGATCCACCGGGAGCTCGGGCTCGCGGTCGTTGAAGCGCTTGAAGTTGTCGCAAAACCAGTAGGGAAAGCCACGGTTGATGGCGGTGACCGTTTCTCCGAAACGCCGGCGGCTGAGGGCCGCCCCGCCGCAGCCGGAGTCATTGGAGATCACCAGCGCAAACCGTGGATCTTGAGCGCCTGCCCAGAGGGCGGTCTTGCCGCCGCGGGAGTGTCCCACAATCGCGACTCGTTTGGCATCAAGCGCGCGCTCGTCGGTGAGAGAGTCCAGCACGCGGGAGGCAGCCCAGGCCCAGGCGGAGAGGGTGGCCCAGGCATCCCGGCCGGGCGTGCCGCCGCCTTCGGGCCAGATGCCCCGGACCCCCTTTGGGCGCTGGGTTTCGTCTTTCGTGTCGGGGTCCACATCCCAGGTGCGGAAGACGGCGGTTGCATACCCCCGCGCCAGAAGCGCTTCGGCGGGCCAGAACCCGTTCTTCTGTGCCCGCGTGGCGTCGGCCACTTCCGGCGCACGATTGTTGATGAGCAGGAAGACCGGGACTCGGCCCGGTGCGTCCTGTGGGATCAGTAGAGAGTAGGGGAAGCTGAAACGCCGCCCGTCCGCTTCACAGGTCAGCCGCACCAGCTTCCGGAGGGCGCGTCCGTCCTGCACGGCAGCCGACTCCATTACCTCGCCCGTGACCCGAAAACGCTGCCGGGGCGGATGGCCGTAGACATGTTGCCGGAACAGGTCCAGGGTCTCGGGCCGGCGCCGCGTCTCCCATTCGCCTTGCGTGGTGACCCGTACCCCGTCCCGCCCCAGCAATGGGTCCGGGAGTGTGTACGCGGGCACGTCCCGCTCGCGGAAGAGCCAGGTCGTACCGCGCTTCTCCAGATCGGCCAGCAGTTGCGGGGCCGGCTGCCAGCCGCGCCCCTCCGCCGCCCGTGCTGCCCCGTGCGTCGTGTTGCCGCCGAGCATCATCCCCACTCCGGCCTGGAGCACGCGCCGCCGATCCAGGCTGTCGTCGTTGGTTCCATCAGTTCGCATTGGGGTCGAGCTCCGGCTCACGGGCGGAGTGGTGGTCACGTTCCAATTGTGGCGTGTCCCGGTCAGTATTGTCCACGGCCACGGCGAGGTCCTCAGTGGGCAATGGAACGCCCATTGATCGAGACCCACACCACGGGAGCCGCAGGCAGGTCCCAGAGATGACGCGGCTCGCGGTCCGTCGCCAACGGATGCGGGAGTGGAGACTGGACGCCATTCTCTCCTTCCGCCCTTACCCTGCCGCTGATGCGGCAGGTCGGGTCGCGGGTCGTCCGTGAGGGGCCGAAGCGGGTGAGCGGCGGGGGCGAGTAGGTGGCCGCGGACGGGTGAGGGGACGGGCTGCTCTCGGAGCCCGGCTCAGCCGCAAGTCCCGTCACGTCCAGCCACACCGAGAGCGGCAGCCCGCACATTGCCGCCTGTCCCTCGCCGTTCCTACTCAACGCTACTGACGATGTTCCTGTATTCATCCCGAAGCGCTTGGGACTGCCGCCCGCCAGCGAGGGTCATTGAGCGCCGCCTCGATTTCACTCCCCAGGCTGATGCGGGATTGTCGTTCCTTGGTCGGAATGTCGTTCACATAGGCCGTCGCCGCACTGTGGTCTTCGCGAGTCCACTCAGGATAGCCGCTCAGGAGAGCGAGCGCCCGATGGTAACGGCCACTCGGACCCTCTCGGCGGATCTGCTGCTGTAAGAGCGCATTCAGGTCTCCGGGGCCGAAGCAGCGCAGAGTACGGGCCAACTCGCGCATGAGCCGAATGCGGGCGGCTGCATGCTGACTTTCCAGGTTCGCCGTGTTCCTGGCGTGTGCTTGAGTCTCCATCTCCTGCACGCGTTTCCTGGCTATCTCGCGCGCCGCAACCTGCGACTTCACGATGAGCGAAAGGGACGGTTGCACCCCATTCCACGCTTGAATGAGTTGCTGAAGCTGGGCGAAGGAAACGACCTCAACCGCGCTCGCTCCTTCGACCCACCGCACTTCTGCGCAGCGGTAGGGGCCTGAGACGTACTCGCCCACGACGAAGGGGACTCGACTGGCGCAGAGGGGGAGCCTGGTCGCGAGTTGACGCAGCACGTCGCATCCCGCACTGAGGGGAACCAAATCGCGGTCTCGCTCCAAACTTTCCCGATCTGTGGTGACGGTGACGGCCTGTTTGGTCAGACCACTGATCCGCCAGCATGGTTGGCCCTTCACGGGCGTCACCTTCACGGGCGAGTCGGCACCGCTGAGGAGCGAGAGTGCAGCTTCATAGTCGGCGCGGGCTATGGGCGGAGTGCCGGGGGGCGACTCGTCCGCGTCGGAGTCGGCGTAAGCGCTTGCAATTGTCTGGTCGTTCTCAACCTGGTGTGCCAGCTTGTCGAGCTGCTCAAGCAGGTCGCCGGCCTGGTCCCGCCGCAGGTTGTTCTTCAGCGCATCGCGCGCGAGTGCCAGAACCGGCTGCATCTGTCCCACGAAATGCTCGAAGAGACCGCAGCGCGTCTTGAGCGCCTGGTACACGAGCGTGTCCACGCTGTCCCGCAGGAACAGGTTTCGGATCGGCAGCGTGCTCCGTTTCTGCCCGATGCGGTCAATGCGTCCGATGCGCTGCTCGCATTTCGCCGGATTCCAGGGGAGGTCGTACTGGATGAGGGCGCTCGCTGCCTGGAGGTTCAGTCCTTCCGAGGCGGCGTCGGTGCAGACGAGGACGCGAATCTCTCCCTTCCGCAGCCGTTCGGTGATATCGGCTTTCGTAGTGGTCTGCCATGCCTCTCCGTCCCACAGGTGACCGCCCGCGCCGCTATACGTCGCTACCTGCGATCCGTGGTGGGGGAGCAACCGGTCTCGCAGGTACTCCATCGTGTCTGCGTACTCGGTGAAGACCAGGGCTGCCCTTCCGTCGGCGACGATATCCGTGAGCACCTCAAAGAACTTCGCCAGCTTGCTATCCGCCGCGCCGAGTGCATTGAGTTGCTGGAGGAGACCATTGAGCCGTGCCCGTTCCGTCTCCGCTTCCTGGGGGTTCGAAGGGAGCGCCGGATCGATCCCTTCATCCACATCCGCGTCCCCCAGATCGCGAAGGTCGAGTTCGACCTCTTCTGCTGTCAGCCAGTTGTTCAGGTGCTGCTGCTTGATGACCC
>SYMT01000405.1 GCA_005805375.1 Actinomycetota bacterium | reverse complement strand
CTTGCAATACGTGATTCCTTATACCTTTGGTTCCATAATAAGATGCGTAGGCCCTGGGGTGAAGCGCCGTAGTGGTTGACACGGCGAACAATAGAGTGGTAACATTTCGTGTTCAGTCACGCCTTTCTCCTCCACTCACTGGGTTCCCCAGTTCACCAGGCGGGTCCAAAAAGCGCCAGCATGCCAGCCGAAAGTCTCCAGGATGTCTGGTTTCGCTTCAAGCACCGGGGCGATTCCCGAGCGCGCGACACGCTCATTGACAACTATACCTACCTGGTCAAGATCACTGCCGGCCGCATCGCCGGCGGGGTGCCTCCCAGTCTCGACCGCGAAGACCTGGTCTCCGCCGGCGTGATCGGCCTCATCCGGGCCGTAGACCAGTTCGATGCGTCCCGTCAGGTGAAGTTTGAGACGTACGCGATCGCGCTGATCCGCGGCGCCATTCTGGAACTTCTGCGGGGTGAGGACTGGGCGCCGCGCTCCGTACGCGACAAGATCAAGCTGCTCGAGCGGACGTACGCCCAGGTCGAGATGCGACTTGGCCGGCCGGGTACCGACGAAGAGATCGCGGGAGTCCTCGGGCTGGCGGTGGACGGGCTCCACAAGATGCTCTCCGAGGTGGCGCAGGCGTCCGTGCTTTCTCTGGACGAGACCCTGTTCTCGTCCGAACCCGACACAGCTCTGCGTGTGGTGGACACCGTGGAGGACAACTCCGGCCACAGCGACACGCTGCGATCGGTGGAAAAGCGAGAGCGCCGGCACGCGCTGACACGCGCCATAACGCGTCTTCCGGAACGCGAACACCTCGTGCTTTCGTTATATTACTACGAAGGGCTCACCTTCAAGGAGATCGGCCGCATTCTCAAGGTCTCCGAGTCCCGCGTTTTCCAGCTTCACCAACAGGCGATGATGCGGCTGCGGGGCTATCTGGCGGCAGATCGGGACCTCTTCAGCGAGTGATGAACACCTACACAGGTCGGTTTCGTGGAGCGCAGTCTCGGGCGCTCCTTTTTGTTGCCTTGACGGCAACGGTGGCTGGGTTGACAGGGTGCAGCACCAAACCGGTCTGCGCGGTCAACGGCAAGGCCCTTACCGAGAAAGAATTCGCGACCCTGTGCGAGACCACCTCGCAGGTACAACCTCAGCGGGGATCGGTCGGACAGCAGGTGTTGATGCGGTGGATCGAGGCCGCCCTGCTTGCCGACGAGGCGCGCAAGCAAAAGGTGTATCCCACGGACGCCGAACTCGAGGCGCGGGTGGACATGTTCCGGAAACAGGCGTCTTTCACCGGGGGTGACTTCCGGGCGATGCTGGCGCAGCAGGGCATGACGGAACCGGTTTTCCGCCGCGAGATGCTGGCGAGCCTCATCCGTGACAACGTGATGCTGCGCGGCGTGACCGTTTCGGACGCAGACATCGAGAAGGCGTTCAACGAGCAAAAGAACAGCATGACCCAGCCGGAGCGGGTCAAGATCTCGCAGATCACGCTGGACAGCGAAGCGAAGTTGAAGCAGGCGCGCGATGACCTCGCCAGCAACACTCAGTTTTCGCTGGTCGCTAATACCCACTCCAAAGACATGTTCGCTCGGTCGGGCGGCCAGGTCCCGTTCGAGTTCACACGCGCGAACATTCCTCCGGACGCGCCGGTGCCGAAAGCCGCCGTCGAGGCCGCCTTCAAGTTGAAGCCTGGCGACGTGAGCGAACCGATCAAGGCGGGCGGCAACTGGGTGATCGTGAAGCTGGAAGAGAAGATTCCGGAGAAAGTGCCCAGTCTCGACACGTTTCGCGAAGCGATTCGCGCCACGCTGCGGATGCAGAAGGGGCAATCAAACCCGCTTCAACCCGAGATCCAGCGCAGCCTGGTCGAGACCATCAAGAACGCACGCGTCGAGATTCACCGGCCGGAGTATCAGAGTCTGGAGCGCCAGATCCAGCAAATGGGGCAGGCGCCGCCCCCCGGACAGGGGATGCCTGCGGGACAGGGGATGCCTGCCGGAGTGCCGTCCGGTGCCCCGGGTCCGCCCGGAGGAGCGCCTCCGCCCCCCCCTCCGCCCCGGTAGGCGGGTCGTGAGTCGCGCGCTCCCTCCGCAACTCGTGATTGCCGGGCTTGGTCCGGCAGGGCTGGACTTGCTGCCCGAGCACACGCTGCGCGTGCTGACGCACGCGCAGCGTGTGCTCCTTCGCACGGGTCGGCACCCCGCAGCGCGCGAGTTGGCGCAGCGGGGTGTGAGGTTTGATACCCTCGACCAACTCTACGAGCGGGCGGTTTCCTTTGAAGATCTGTATGCTCGCATCGCGGCGCACGTGCTTGACTCCGTTCAGGTGGGGCCCGATGCCGGGGCCCCTCTTGAGGAGGGGCCGGCACTCGTCTATGCGGTTCCCGGCCACCCACTCCTGGGCGAAGAGAGCGTGCGTTTGCTGCTTCCGCGCGCTCAGGAGCGTAAGTTCCGCGTGCAGATCCTGCCTGCGCCCGGCTTTGTAGACGTAGTCGCTGTGGCGCTTGCCGAAGCGGGCGAGGTGCCCAATCTGGTGGAGTGGCAGGTGGTGGATGGCGCTGCCCTCACCGCAGTGTGGTGGGATACCGGTCGGCCCACGCTCATCTTTCAGGTGGACGACGGACCGACCGCTTCCCGCACCAAGCTTGCGCTGACCGAGGAATACCCGGACGAATTTCCCGTCTGGATAGTGCGGCATGCCGGTGAGGCGGGCGCGGCGCAGGTGCTCCGTCTGCCGCTGTACCAGTTGGACCGCAAGGAAGCGGGGGCGTATGACCACCTCTGCACGCTGTATCTCCCACCGCTGCCTGCAGAACAGCGGCGCCCCGGCTTCCGGGAGTTTGTGGAGGTAGTCGCTCGCTTGCGGGCGCCGGATGGGTGTCCGTGGGATCGGGAACAGGACTATCGCTCACTGCGTCGCTACGTCATTGAGGAAGCGTACGAGGTTTTGGACGCGGTGGACGACCAGGATCCGGATCGTTTGTGTGAGGAATTGGGTGACCTGATGCTCCAGGTGCTCATGTATTCACAACTGGGTCGGGAGGACGGCACTTTCGATATCCGGGATGTGATTGCGGTCCACCTGGAGAAGTTGATCCGCCGCCACCCCCACGTGTTCGGCAGCGTTTCCGCCGCCGACACGGACGAGGTCCTGCGGAATTGGGAGCGCATTAAGCGGGAGGAGAAGCCGGAGCGCGCAAGCATCCTGGATGGCGTACCCGCCGGGCTGCCCGCGCTGATGAAGGCGCTCGAGGTGAGCAAGCGAGTGGTCCGCGTGGGTTTCGAGTGGCCCGCGTTGCCGGACGTACTGGCCAAGGTGGAAGAGGAATTCCGCGAGTTTCGCGCCGAGTTACCCGAAGGGTGTACTCCGGATCGTGTGCTTGCCGACGAGACCCGTGCCCGCCTGGAGGCGGAGCTGGGCGACCTGCTCTTCACCCTCGTGAATGTCGCCCGCTGGCTCAAGTTGGATCCGGAAGACGCACTGCGGCAGATGGTCGCACGCTTCAGTCGTCGCTTCCGCGAGGTGGAACGGCTTGCGGCGGCCTCGGACTCACCGTTAACCGAGTTGTCGCTGGAAGAACTCGATCGGCTCTGGGGACAGGCCAAGATTGCGGTCGGCTAACCCGCGGGGGACGGTCACCATTCGTCGGGCAGCACCTCTGCCCGGTGTCGCCAGGTGTGTCGCAGGGCGCTCAAGCGCTGCCGCAGCGTAGGGCGTTTCTCCCGCACGGGTGGCATGCGCGGCGGCGCGGGCGGACCCGGTGCTTCTGCAGTGGTCTGCCCCTGCGCCAGCAGCCTGTCTATGGCGGTCCGGTCTGCGTGGCTCCACGCTGCGTGAAGTTGCCCGGCGCCGTCGCCCCGGATTGCAATGCACCCCTGCGCTCCGACAACGGGCGCCTCAGTGCGCAGCAGCAGATTGGCGAGCCACGGCGCCCACTGGCAGTCGCGGGGCGTGTAGGCCGTCATCGGGACACACGCGGCGCCGGGAGGGAGCGCCTCGGAATGGGTAAGACAACGCGCACCCGCGAATCCCTGCTCGCTCGCCAACATCTTCGCGAGGGTCGTCGAAATCCCCACCGGGAGCAGAGCAAGTGACACCGGCGAGCGGCGCATCTCCCGTTCGTACAGTCGCTGCAGCGGACGATCCGGGTTCCAGCCCCGATCCAGGTCCGCAGCCCCCAGTTCTCGCAGCAGCCGGCTCAGATTGCGCCGCAGTGCGGGCGAGACGTTCCCCGCTTCGCTGCCGAAAGTGACGCTCCCGTGGTGAAACACATCCCAGCCCGTGAGCCACGCAAGACCGAGCCGGTGGCGCCAGCACTGAACGGCAGTCCAGACCTCATCGTAGCCGTAGCCGCTCATCGCTTCGGGCATGCCGTCCCACGCACGGAACGCGGCCGGCCGCACAGCCCAGCAGGCACCGTTGACGCCGTCTACGCGGAACTCAATCTCTGCGGCGCCGGTCGGCCTTCCGGGGCTCAGGACGGCCAGAAGCGGCCAGTCCCCGAAGAGGGTGGTCAGCCGGCTCAGATCGCCCGCGGAACGGAATTCCAGGTCGTTGTTGGCCACAATCCAGAGGTCGCCGCGTGCGGCGGCAGCACCCAGGTTGACCGCCGCGCAGTAGTTGAACGGAGTGCGGCGGAACGGGACCAGCCGCGCACCGATCTCGGCTGCGAACACCTGTGTTCCGTCTGTGCTGCCCGAGTCTACGATCACCCACTCGAGGTCCACTCCCGGGTTCATGGTCTGCACGGACTGCACCAGGGCGCGGGTGTAGGTGAGGCCATTCTTCACCGGGACGATGAAGCTGATCATGCGGATGCCAACCGGTTCCGGGGGACGCGCATTTTACGCGTCAGAACGGAACGGATATGGGAGCGGACCGCGGTTCCTGGCCCCGGGAAAGACGAAACTCCAGGTGCGCGCCGGTGCCTGCCAATTCACGCGGAACCAGCAGATAAATGTACTGGAGATTGCGGTCCCCATCAATCAGGACAGAGCCGGAACCGCCCGGCCACTGCCGCACCGTCCCTGCGGTATCCAGGAGGCGGACCGAGTTCTTGTCCACATGCCACAGGTCCAGTGCGGCTGTGCGGGAGCCCACGACGAACCATGCCGCCGCCAGATCATCCGGGATGCGGCCGAACCGGGCGCCGACTGGTTCTCCCTTGCCTGCCTCGAGCCAGGCGGGCAACGGAGGAGGGACAACCTCGCCTTCGCTCAACGTGGATACCCATCGGACCTCATCCGGGCCACCGCCGGGCCGGGGACTTACGTCGCGGTAGAGCCAGGCGAGTCCCCCCACGGTAGCGAACACCAGGAGCCACATCAGCGGGACGCGGCGCGCGCGGCTCGCGGCCGGGGAAAGCGAGTCGGGGGAAGGTCATGGCATGAAAGGCGGAGCGCGGAACATCGGGCGACAATGCCAGTCAATTCTAGCAGGAGGAAGCGTATGACGGACCTTCGGATCGGAACCGGCCGCGCTGCGCAAGGTCGCGCGCGGGCCCAGACGGTGGATGCAGGCGACATCCCCTGGCGAGGGATAGGCGCTGGTCTGGCTGCCCTGGCGATCCTGGGCGGCGGGCTGTGGATCAATGCAGCCGTGGACGCGCAGCGGCCGAGGGGATCGGACACGGAACAGATCCGCCGCCTGCTGCAGACGGCAGAGCAGGCAGCCGAACGTGGCGATGCTGCTGCCATCGGACGGCTGGTATCGGATGACTATCGCGACGACGCCGGCTTTTCGGATACCAGCGTGCGGTACCAGATCCGCGACTATCTGCGCACCCATCGGTTTTCCGAGGTAACGATCCCGAGCCGGGCGCTGCAAATCTCGGTCGGACCCGATGGTCAGACGGCCACCGCCTCCTTTCCGGTGATGCTCCAGGTTCAACGCCGGGAAGAGGCTGGATCGGTCCATCTCACCCTGAGCCTGACGCTCCACAAGGATCCGGTGCACTATTTCTACGTGTTTCCGGGCACGGAGTGGAAAATCACGCGCACCGAGGGATACATGCCGCTGGCCGAGTAGCGGAGATCCCGGAGCCGGTGATCGCGGTCGTTATCCTCCGTCGCTGCGCGGTGTACAGTCCGGGTCCTCGGCGCCCGAGCGACGGAGAGAAGCGAAAAAGGACCCGCCGGAGCGGGTCCTTTCTGCGTTTGCCGGCTGGCGCTCCGTTTACGGGAGCGGCATCGCTTCCAGTGCCAACCCCGAATCAGTCTTCTTCACGATGAGGAGGCTGTCCTGGGTCGCGGCATAGAGGGAGGCGCCCTTCAGGTTCTCCAGCGGCTCGATGCCGGCCTGCGGGGTCTTGCCGCCGTTGCCGCGGTCCGCGGCCTTCTCGTTGATCAGTTCAGTCTGCTTGGCGTCCTTTGCCTCGACCTTCAGCGTGCCGAAGACGCTGTTGTTGAGGAGCAGGTTCTGCTCGCCGCGCCGGCCGTAGGCGATCATGTTCATTGGCTGGTTGCCGCTGCCGAGTTCTGCGACTGTGGTGCCGGTCACAGTGGCGCCCGGCTTCAGTTCTTCCAGGTTGAAGCGCACCACCGGAGTGCAGACGTAGGCGGCCATCAGGTAGTCCTTATTCTCCGCGTCCCGGTAGACCGCGAGGGTCTGGATCGGAGAGGCTGTCTCCTGTTTCTTGTGGTTTACGTGGAAGATCGAAGTCGAATACCGCTCGACTCCGTCCTGCCGGAAGGGCACCGGGACCGATACCAGGTTCGAGGTGAACTGCTCGGTCGAGAGTGCCGACACCAGGACGCGGCCACGGATGAAGACGATGTCCCCGATCACTCGGGTATCCATTGTGCCGCGGCGCCCGAAGCGAGGCATTCCCCCCACCATCACCTTCCCGAACGGCTTGTCGGAGAGGTCCACCATCGAGACCTGGCCCTTCGGATCCACGGCGAAAAGGCCGTAGTTTGCCGGGTTCGCGGCATTCTGGTCCGCGCCATCGGTCTTGCGTACGGAGACGTAAACCTTCCGGGAGACGGGGCTGATCGCGATATCCTTGATCTGGATGCCCGCCTCGGTGGTTCCGAGCTTTCCGGCGATCGTGGCGCCCAGGCTGGGAACGGCCTGGTACGGCTCAGCCTGAGCCCGCTCTTCCATCAGGTCCACGCCATAGATGGCGCCTGCCTGATCGTCGGCGAAGAAGAGGACTCCGGCGGGGCTGAAGGTGATCGGTCCGATGGCCTTGTGGTCCCATGTGCCCTTGGCGAACCCGGCGACCTGGGCGGCTTTGCCCCGAGGAGCCTGAGCGGCCTGAGCACGGGTGCCGACCGACCAGCCGACGACAGCGGCGGCTGCGAGGGCCCCCGCTGTCCAGAGGGAAACACGTGAAGACTGGCTGAGCATGGATTCTCTCCTGGCCCATCACCGATCCGGTTCATAGGCGACTTTTCAGTGTCGTCTGCTGTTCAAATGAGGGCCGTCCGGTTGTTTTCCACGGATCCACAAGACTCCTCCTGTGATCCCAGACACGCATTCTGCAGAAAGGCCCCGATGTTCTCTCCTGTTCCGTCGCCTCCTTCTGGTCGGATGACTTCTGCGTGCGAAGGGGATCGGAGGACGCCACGATTCCGGCCGGGTGGTGCTTCACGAGGGTGGGGTTACGTCCATGTCGCGTGAGGCGGGCTATGCCGTGTACCTCGTGGACCCAGGGCCGGATCGTCCGGGCCTTCTGGTGCTCCTGGGCCAGGTTCTCGGACTCCGACCGGAGGACGCGGCGGAGTATCTGAGGGAATACCCGAGCCTCATAGGGTTCTACGAAACGGAACTCGCGGCCCGCAACCTGGCCGATCGTTTTCGGGAGTTCGATGCGATCGCGGTAGTGCGGCCGGCGGATCAACCTCTGGCTCCGGCGCCGGTGGTGCAGGTAGACCCGGCAGCGGCGCAGCCGTGGCTGCGTGCGGCGCTGCTCACACTCGGGGTGATCCAGCTTGCGGTGGCGTATGTCTGGTTTCGAGAGGGAAGGTGGGTTGCCGCGTTCTTTGGGCTCTGCCTCGCGGTGTACGTGCTGGCCTATTTTGGGAAGGGGTTCCGGCGGTGAACGGTTCTAATTCAGGTGGATCCGGTCGTCCGTCGCCCGGAACCGTACCGCTACCTGGGTGCGAGGTGGCGGCGCCTCCGGGAGTTGTGAGTACTGGCGATCCAACACTTCGAGGTCTCGACGCAGTCGAAATTCGGTGTCGCGAGTCTCCAGGAGTTCCTGGTGGTCCTCCACGGGCCCTTGC
Organism: Actinomycetota bacterium; assembly: GCA_005805375.1. Taxonomy (GTDB): domain Bacteria; phylum Armatimonadota; class SYMT01; order SYMT01; family SYMT01; genus SYMT01. The sequence goes on along the minus strand of SYMT01000405.1, from coordinate 18,943 downwards.
ACCAGACCCGCGATGACGAACGAAAGGTCTATCGGGTTGCCCGGGAATTCCAGTTCACGCGTGGGCTTTCCTGTCAACGCGAGTATCCGCTCGATGAACCGGGTGGCCGCCGCCTGCACGTCCGCGGCCAGTGTCTCCAGTTGACCCGAAGGATCGTCGGCGAACAACTCGACCTCTCCCTCCAGATACGGCTGGGAGTGAAAAAGGCGGCGGACCCGGAACCTTTCCCGGCCGATACCGAGTAGATTGACTCTGCCGCCTTCGATTTCGGTCACGTTCACGATCTCGCAGAGTGAGCCGATACTGTAGGGGTCGGCGGGTCCACCGACTTCTTCCCCGGAGCGGATGAGGCACACACCGAACTGGCGGTCTCCTTCCAGGCAATGCCGGATCATCTGTTGATAGCGCGGCTCGAAGATGTGCAGCGGGAGCGGCATTCCCGGAAACAGCACCACGTTCAGGGGAAACAGCGGGATACGGCGCGTGTTCATTTTCAGACCTCCCGTTCGTGACGAAAACTCCGTTGTGTCGCCCCGCACACTACTCCTGTGTCCCGGGAGGCCGACGGTTGCGTGGCTTTGGGCGGGTGCTGCAGTGGTTGCGGTGCTGGTGCGCTTCGGCGTTCAGGCGTACACCCGGACCACGTATGAGGATGCATTCATCTCACTGCGCTACGCGGAGAACTGTGCAGCCGGGCTCGGCCTGGTCTACAATCCCGGTGAGCGGGTCTTCGGTGCTTCGACTCCATTATACGTCTTGTGGCTCGCGTTGCTCTCGTGGTGCCGCCTTCCGGCGCTCGAGGTGTCTCGTTGCTTTGCCGCCGCGGCGGATGGAGTGACGCTCTACCTCTGGCTGCGCTGGCTCGGCGGCAGGCCGTGGCGGTCGGACGCTGCCGCGGTTGTTCCTGATCCCGATCCATCCCGGCCGCAGTCTGACCAGGATCTGGGGTGGTCGCGCACGGATCGGCTCGTTGGGGCGGCGCCCGGTGTGCTGTTCGCGCTCCTGTTTGCGCTGAATCCCGTGCTGGTGATCGTCAGCACCAGCGGCATGGAGACCTCATTCGCGCTCCTGTGCCTCACGCAGGCGTTCCTCTGTCAGTGGGAGAGGCGTCCGTTCCAGATGGGACTGGCGCTCGGCGTGCTCACGTTGCTGCGGCCCGATGGGCTGCTCGCAGCCGCGCTCCTGCTGGTTCCCGGATTCTTACGTGACCGGCGCGTTCCCTGGCAGGTGTTGGGAGGGCTCGGGTTGGTGACGCTGCCGTGGGTTGTCTTCGCTACCTGCTACTTCGGCACGCCCGTCCCGCACAGCATCCCGGCCAAGCTGGCTGCCTACAACCTGCACCGGTCGGGATGGCTCCCCAACCTCCGGCCGATCGCCGGGATGTTCGCGCCGGTGAGCGGTCCTACAGCCCGGCAGTGGCTTCACGTGGCAACGCTGCCCCTCTTCCTCATCGGTCTCCTGCGTGCGTTTCGGCGTCCGCGGGTGCAGCCGCTTGCCACCCTGTCGGTCGGCTGGATCGCATACCTCCTGTTCCCCCGGACGCTGATCTTCACGTGGTACTATCCGCCGCTGCTGCTGCCGGCCTGCTTACTGATCGCAATCGGCCTGGGATCCGTCAGCGACCGCAGAGGGCAGGTGCGCTGGCTCGTGCTGTTGACGCCTGTCTGGTGTGCGCTCGCGCTGGGGGTCTGGCTGGGATGGTCGAGCGCCCGCGCTTCACAGGTCCAGCGCGCTGAAAGTCGTGTGAGGCATGCGATGGGTGATTGGCTGCGCGCCCACACGGCGCCCGGGGCCCGCATCGCCGCGGAGCCGATTGGCTACATCGGTTATTACTGCCGCCGGCGGATGCTGGACGAAGTGGGGTTGGTGTCTCCGGAGATGGTGCCATTGGTCCGCGCGGGAGCGGGCTGGTTCGGCCGGATGCTGCGGGAATTCCGACCTGACTACGTAGTGGAGCGGACTTACTTCCTCGCCTCCAATCAGACGATCAACAGCGGCGTTCCCATGTTCACCTCGGTGGCGGAGGCGGCGGCGTTTCGACGAGACTACGAGCCGGTTGTCTGCTTCGGAGCCTCCGAACTGCCGCCGGCCCTGTTGTACCATTACCACTTCCAGATCTTCCGCCGGCGGTGGTGACGCCGGCAGCGCACCGCAGCGCTTGCAGGCAAGGGTGAGACCAGAGGGTGTGGACCAACAGGGGCGTGGGAAGGAGCGATCCGTGCAGTGCCTGCCGAATCCTGCGGCGCCCACGGATCAGAACAGACTCCGGATCGGCTCGCCGCGGGTGATGCGCAGTGGTCGGTTCGCGCGGTCGTGAATCTCGGCTTCAGGCGCGACGCCGAGCGCGTGGTACAGGGTTGCGGCAATGTCCCAGGGCCCGACCGGGTCGGCGTCCGGATAGGCGCCGTGTGCATCGGAATTGCCGTGGACCCGTCCGCCCTGGATGCCGCCGCCCGCCATCACCTGGGTATATACGCCTGCCCAGTGGTCCCGCCCCGCTCCCGGGTTGATCTTGGGAGTGCGTCCGAACTCGCCGGCGCAGAGCACGAGCGTCGAGTCCAGAAGACCTCGCTGCGTGAGATCCTCGAGCAGGGCGCTGAAACTCTGATCAAACGGGGGTAGCAACTGGTTCTTCAATGAGGGGAAAATATTGCCGTGGTTGTCCCAGTTTCCTCCGCGAGCCCAGTTCACGCTCACGCACGGTACGCCGGCCTCAATGAGGCGGCGGCCCACAATCAGGCTCTGGCCGAAGGTCGTGCGCCCGTAGCGGTCCCGGACCGCATCCGCCTCTCCGCGCAGGTCCAGCGCCTCACGGATGCGGCTGCTTTCCAGCAGAGAGAAGGCGCGCGATCGCACTGCATCCATCGTTCCCACCGAGGCGGCCCGTTCGTGCAGGCGGACGGTGTCCTCAACGCTGCGCAGGAGGCCCTGCCGTCTTCCAAGGCGGATCGTGGGGACTGCGGGATCGGGCGTGAGTGCCGGGACGCGAAATCCCGGCCGGTTCGGGTCGTCGTCAATGACGAAGGGTTCGGCAGCGGGCCCCAGAAATCCCGCGCGTTGGCCGGGAATCTGGTTGCCGCACACAAACTGCGTTCCGCCCACACAGATGAAGGGGGGAATGGCGGCAGCGGTGGGACGCAGGTGGCCCAGCACCGAACCGAACGCCGGGTAGTCGTCGGCGCCGGGAATCGGATTGGTGTTCGGCATCGGATGGGGCCAGCCGGTGAATGCCGCGTACATCGCGCTGCCGTGCCCGTTGTCCAGATGGGTGACCGAGCGGATCAACGCGTAACGGTGCGCCAGACGGGCCAGGCGCGGCAGGTGTTCTGTGATCCGCACGCCGGCCACGTTCGTCTCAATGGGGCGGAACTCCCCGCGGATTTCCGCCGGGGCGTCCGGCTTCAGATCCCAGATGTCGTGGTGGCTGGGCCCGCCGAACACCGAGATGAAGAGGAGAGAGCGCGCCTTGCCCCCGGAACCGACGGCGCCGGCGGCGGACCGGTTCGAACCCGCCGTCAGGCCCAACATGGAGAGTCCCCCGAAACGCAGCACCTCCCGGCGCGTGAGTCCGTCGCACAGGCGACCCCCTGCCCCTTCCAGCCGGATCATATCAGCGTCTCCATCAGCGGGCGAACCCGTGTTCTTTCAGCCACAAAGCGCACTCAGTGGTCCAGGGATGTCGGGCGGCGGGGTCCCAGTTGCGAGTCCCCAGACCGATGCCGTGCGGGCCCTTCGGGTAGACGTGCAGCGCGAACGGCACTCCATGTTTCGCCAGCGCGGCGGCAAAATCGAGGCTGTTCTGCACCACGACACCGGTGTCTTCCACGGTGTGGAACAAAAAGGTCGGTGGGGTTTGTGCCGTCACCTGCTGGTCATTGGAGAGGAGGCGCACGAGGTCGGGAGACGGGTTCTCCCCCAAAAGGTTGCGCCTGGAGCCCGCGTGAGTCTTCTCACCCATCGTGATGACCGGGTAGCAAAGGATGCCGAGATCCGGCCGCGACGGCCGGCGATCTGTCGCATCCGGCGCGTTCGCATCTCCGGCGTCAAAATGGGTGAGCAGAGTAGATGCCAGGTGCCCCCCGGCGGACGAGCCCATAATACCGACGCGGGCAGGGTCCAGTTTCCAGGCAGTGGCGTTGGCGCGCACCACCCGCACAGCACGCGCGGCGTCATGCAGCATGACCGGATGGCGATACCCGGCGCTCCCCAGGCGGTACTTGAGCACGAACGCGGAGATGCCGAGTTCGTTGAGCCACATGGCATAGTGGTGCCCTTCGTGGGGAGCCAGCCCGCCATACCCACCGCCGGGACAGACCACTATGGAGGCGCCGGTGGCGCGAGCGGGATTCGCGAAGAAGGGCGTGAGGGTCGGAATGTCGCTTTCGGCACTGCCGAGGGCGCCGGGTGCTCCGTTCGGCCAGAGCGGGAACGGATCCCGAGGGGGCTGCTGCGCGTTCACTACGGTCATCATCACGGCTCCCGCCAGCAGGACACTGGTGACGAACCATCCACCCCGCATCGGCCCCCTCCCACTTCGCGTCCAGTTCCGTCCCGGATGACGGATTCCCGCATCAGGTTCCCGTTCTGAAGCGCTGTCTCCTCTTTCGGGTGGCTGCGCTGTACTTCGCGAGCGATCTGTCAGGGTGCGGTGGGATCTCCGAGCACCCGGATCGAGCGGACGCTGGCTCGCAGGCGCTTTGCTCCCGCCCAGGTTTCACCCGCCGGCAGCGCCTTCCCCTGCGGGCCTTCCAGGCAAAAACTGAGCTCCGGTGCGGCGGCGAACTCAGCGCATACGTCCTGTCCATCCCGGCGAAGTTGCGCGCGTCCGTACAGAACCTCGAGTTCGGCGGCGGTCGTGCCCACGCGCGCGCCGGCGGCAGTGAGGAAAGAAGGCGAGAGCACCTCAATGCGGCGCACCTGTCCGGCCTCGAGATCCACCAGCGCGAGGGGCAGCCCGAAGCGCTGGATGACCAGACTCTCCACTTGTTTTCCGGCGCGTTTTCGGCGGCGAGGAAAGACATCGTGCTCGCGGAGGCCGCGGACAGCAGCGGCGGGCATTCCCAGACGGAATGGGCCCGCCGCCCCCGGAACGATCCGACTCGTTGCAGGGGCAGCGACTGCCGGGGCAGACGGAATGGGTGCGGGCGAAGGGCGCGTGGGAACCGCCGCCTGTCGTGGCCCACAGCCGGTCCCGGCAGCCAGCGCCGCAGCCGCAACTGCGATCCAGCCGGCTGCCCCTCCACAGCGCTCGTGTCTAGAAATCGAAATTGCCGATGTTCGCAGCATTGAAGACAAGCGGCTTTCCGAGCAGGATTACAGTCCCCTCCACCGTCTTTTCCTTCAGGCGCCCGGCATTAAAGGAAGACGCACCTTCCTTCAACTCCCCGCGAGCGACCGCTCGAGCGACGCACACGGCCAGGTAACCGAGGTCCACCGGGTTCCAGAGAATCACCGACTTCACGGCGCCGCGCTGCACAAACTCCTTCATCACGTGCGGCGTGCCGAGGCCGACTACGGCGACCTGTCCTGTCTTACCCGCCTTCTCAACCGCCTGGGCCGCGCCGGGGAAGGCCACCGAGGTCATCCCCCAGATGCCCTTCACGTTGGGGTAGGCTTTCAGGATGTTCTGTGCTTTCTCAAAGGACGTAGTCTGGACCTCGCCGGCGTACTCAGTGACAACAACCTGGAGCTTCGGAAACTTCGCCGCCCGGTAGACCTCCATCGCCTTGAGCCAGGTCGTCTGGTTCGGCGCGGTGGCGGAGGAACTGACCACTCCTACCGTCGCGTCCGGGCCGGTCTGCACCGCCATCTCGTCCACGAGGGCGGTGGCGATTTCCTGCACCCCTACCTGGTTCACGAAGAACTGGCGTCGCGAGGCAGCCGGATTCGCGTCTGCGTCGTAGGTGATGACGGTGACCCCGGCGTCCCGCGCCCGAGCCAGAGACGTAGCGATCTGGTCCGGGTCGTTGCAGGCGACACAAATCGCGTCGAAACGGCGCAGCACCCAGGTGTCAATCATGGCGCTCTGGTCCTCGCTCTTGTCCTCGACCGGACCGTCATAGACGATCTCCACATCCCCGAATTCGGCGGCCGCTTCCAGTGCCCCTTTCTCACAGGCGGTAAAGTAGGGAATGCCTTTCCGTTTCGGCATCACGCCGATTTTTAGCTTCTTGCCTCCTGTGGGGGCAGGCGGAGACGTGGGGGGCGGGGAGCCGCCGGCAGTGGCGGGAGGCGCATCGGCGGGAGGACTAGAGCAACCGGCGAGCGCAGCGGCGGCGGCAACGAGGAGCGAGCGGCGGTCCATGAGAATGTGTCCAGGTCGCGGGGAAAAGTGTTGCGACGGGGACATGTATCACGGACCCTGGTTCAAGAGAGCAAGCACCGCAATTGATCGAGCGCGCGGTGCTCGAGGCGCGAGACATGCATCTGTGAAACGCCCAGTTCTTGCGCTACCATCGCCTGTGTGGCGTTGTCAAAGAAACGCCGGCGGATCAACCGGCGGAGGCGAGGCTCCAGATGCACGAGGGCTGCATCAATCGCTACCCGGTCCTCGACGGCGGCAAACTCCGGATCTGTGCCCCCCACTCCATCGGCGATGAAACGGGCATCGTCCTCCCATGCGCCGGGGCAAGGCGCATCCAGCGAAGACAGGTGGTGCAGGTACGGCAGTTCCATTGCCTCGCGGACCGCGTCTTCGCTGGAACCGACGGCGGCGGCGATTTCCGCCGGGGTGGGCTCGCGTCCGAGACGCTGGGTGAGATCTGCGCGTGAACCGTGAACGACCTGAGCGAGGAGTTGGAGACGGCGTGGCGCCCGGACGCCCCATGTTTGATCTCGGAAGTAGCGGCGCAGGTCTCCCAGAATGGTAGGGACCGCGAAACGGACAAAAGACTCGCCTTTTCCCGGATCGTAGCGATCCAGCGCCCGCAGCAATCCGAGGTATCCCACCTGGAGCAAGTCCTCGGCGGCAGCAGCCCGCGAGCTCCGGAACCGGGACACCAGGGTGCGGACCAGACGATCACCGGCCCGGACCAGTCGCACTCGGAGTTCCGGCTCGCGGGTGGCAACATAGGCGGGCAGCCACCGCTGGAACTCCGCCTCGGTAGACACAAGGAGGGGGGGCAGACTGGGTTCCGGCGACGTCCCGGCAGGGAAGTTCGGCGGATGCCCGGCGCGCGGCAGGAGATTTGAGTGCAGCATCGCGGGAGGTCCCCGTAGTGATTCCTGACACTGATCTTACCCATGCGTAGAGTATCTTGTGTGCTCACGTTGCGAACAGATTTCCGGCGCCGCCCCCGGATCCCACGCGCGCAACTGAGGCGTCACCAGCCGTAGCGCTCCGGACCCCATGGGCGGCGCACGAGTTCCTGGCGGGCCAGCACCAGTTGTCGAGACGGAAGGTCTTCGTACAGGATCACTCCTGCCCCGACGCAGGAGTAGGCCCCGACTTTCACTCCCGGCATCAGGATGGCATTGACGCCCGTGCGGCTGTAGTCCCCCAGGTAGCTCGCGTTGGCGCCGTCGCCCGGCTGCTCGGGGCGGCCTTGAATGCGGTGGATTGTGTCGCCATCGTCGAATCGAAGAGTCCCACAGACGGTGGCGGCGCCGACATCGACCCGGGCGCCCAACACACCATACAGCTCGCAATAGTGGTACAGGTAAGCGCCTTCCAGCAGCACACCGTCAAACTCGGCCCCGTGCCCGCAGATGGCATCTGGTCCCAGCACCGTGTTCCCACCCAGGAGCGCGTAGTCTCGCACCCGGCTGCGCGCTCCCACCATGCAGGCCCCGCCGACAATGGAACCATTGGTGACCGACGCGCCATCTCCCACCCAAAGCGGACCGCGGACGACGCACCGCTCCCCGATGACCGCTCCCGGCCCGAGCACGAGGCGCCCGTGGATCTCGGCGCTGTCCGCCACCCGAGCATCCGGCGCGACCTGATCGTCAGGAGTACGCTCCTCCAGGTCCCGCAAGAGCGCGCGGGTGGCCTGCAGGATGTGCCACGGCTTGTCCAGATCAGCCATGAAACCATGTGCCGGGATCGCCTGGACCGGCAGCCCGTCATCCGTCAGGCGAGCCAGCGACTCGGCCAGTTCCGCCTCCGGCGCCGGCATGCCCCCGACGGGCACGTGGGTCATCAGGCCTGGATTGGCACGAACGGCGGCGTAGGCGGCGGGCTGCAGCGCAAACAGGCCCCCCAATCGGTGGCTGCCCCCGCGCCCGTGTCCCTGAAAGCCACGGAGTGCCCCGTCGCGCACGTCGGCAGTGATCCAGTCTCCGGGCCGCTCTCCTCCGAGCGGTGTGACGGTAGCCGCGGCCGGAGTTGCACCCGCACGAGCCGCCGATACGATCGCTGCTACTGTTTCCGGGGTAGTCAGCACATCGCCATATCCAACCACACAGCCGGTATCACCAACGAGACTCAGGGCGTGCGCGAGTGCCTCGGCAGTGCCCGCGGGGCGCGGTTGGACGACGAACTGAATGTGCGGTTCCAGCCCTGCCAGCGCCGCGCGGATCGAGCCGGTGTGCACCCCCACGACCACGACCAGGCCCTCGACTCCGGCGGCGAGGAATTGCTCCGCCAGCCGCCGCACCACCGGCACGTTGCCGATGGGGAACGCACACTTGTTTCGTACCTCACCGTATGGCCAGAATTTGCGCCCTTCCCCGGCTGCGAGCAACACTCCAAGCATGATTCTTGCCTTTCTCCGTCGCACAGCGGGATTCTGCGCCCGCCGGTCCTGCTGCTTAGGATATCCTTGCCCCCGGCAAAGCCCGGAACGCAGAGTCGCAACGAAATCGGTGCCGGTGATCCCAGCGGCGCGCGGCACACTGAAACCAATCAGCCATCTTGAAAGGCTTTGCGCGAATGCAACGGATCTCTCGGGCGCTGTTCTGCGGCGTCCTGTCGGTCGGAGTCGGGCTCGTTCCAGGGGCCACCGTGCCGGTACAGGCCGACATCGTCCTCGAGTTTGCCGGAGTCTCGGTTTCTCCGGCGAACGCTACTCACTTCCGGTGGACCTACAACTTCATGATCGGCCCTGTGGGCCGAGCGAATGCTCCCGGCGACGGGACCGCGGGGCCGGCGGCCCCGTCGCCGGGGTCATCCAACCCCGGTGATTTCGCAACCCTCTACGACTTCGAGGGCTTCACCGGGATCGCCGGAGTGCTCGGCCCCGTCGCCCCAGACTGGGTGTCCGCTACCCCACTGGTAGGCCCCACGCCCGGGGTGGCCCCGGACGGGCATTTCCCTTTCCAGATGCCTCCGGACAACCCAGCAGTAACCAACCTGTCCTTCCGGAAGGTGAGCGGCGCTGCATTTCTGGGTCCCTCGCCGGGGCCGATCGGGCAGTTCTTTGCGGACAGCCTGTTCAACAACATGGCGCTCGGGACCTACACCAGTGCCGACCACGTGCATAGCCCGGGCACCCTGCTGGACAACACATCCCAGTCGCGCATCTCCAGCGTGCTGACGGCGGTGGCGCCGGCTGCCACACCGGAACCTGGCTCTGCGCTCCTCTGTGGACTCCTCGCGCCGGCGGCTCGTGGTCTCCTGCGCAAGAAACGGCCGGCCTAAGCCGGCTCACCGGTCCGTTCGCCTCCGAGGAACCGGGTGCGTCTCTGCGCCCGGTTCGCCGGCTTTCCCAACGAACCGGGGCGATCAACGCTCGCTCAGCCGGCGTAGTGAGCAAACAAAGTGTGTGTGAAGTGCGTTGCACACCGATGGCCGATCCCGCACATACTAGGGTGACTGCAAGGAGAAAGGTCCAACGCGCATGCGTTCGCTCTCGAAAATACTGTTCCTCAGCGCTCTCGTCGTCGGTGTCGGACTGGCGCCGGGGACTGCTCGTCCCGCCCACGCGGACATTGTCCTCGAATTCGTCGGTGTCTCGGTCTCGCCGGTGGATCCCAGCCACTTCCGGTGGACCTACAACGTGAACGTCGGCCCGATCAGCCGGGTCAACGCTCCAGGTGACGGCATCGCCGGTCCGGCGGCGTCATTGCCGGGATCGTCGAACCCCGGGGATTTTGCCACGCTCTATGACTTCCGCGGCTTCACGGGGACGGCCGGCGTGGTTGGATCCCTCGCGGGTTCGTGGTCCGTCACCTCACAGTTGGTGGGATTCACGCCTGGCGTGGGTGTGGATGGGCACTTCCCAACGCAGCTCCCTCCGGACAACGCTTCGATCGAAAATATCTCGTTTCGAAAGATCAGCGGCGCGGCGATTCTGGGACCTTCACCGATGCCGATCGGGCAGATCTTCGCCGACAGCCTGTTCAACGCCGTCGGCCTCGGGGTTTACACCAGTGCTGATCACGTCCACGACCCCGGCAACCTGCTCGACAACACGTCGCAGTCCCGCACCTCCAGTGTGTTGACGACCGCGATGCCGTCGGCCACCCCGGAGCCGGGAACGATGCTCTTGTTCGGCCTCGCCGCTCCGGGCGCCATTGCCCTGCTGCGAAAGAAGAAGGCGCCGGCCGTCTGAGGCCCACTCCCCCGGCGGTGAGGCTCACTCCCCCGGCGGTAATGAAGAAGAATGGCCGGACGCGGCGGGCGCGTCCGGCTATTCTTTGTTGGGCGGGGCTGGGACTCCCGCCCCGGGCACTGCCTGGAGGCGGGAGGACACAGAGATGAGCGGCGTACGCATCGGATTTCTGGGCGCAGGAGGCATCGCGGGCCATCACCTGAAGCAGTTGCAGGAGATCCCCGAGGCTCACGTGGTTGCCATCTGCGACACGGTAGCGGAGCGGTCTCACGCCCGGGTACAGGAGTTCGGCGGGCAGGCATATTCCGACTTTCGGTTGATGCTGGAGCGCGAGGAACTGGATGCGCTGTATGTCTGTATCCCACCGTTCGCTCACGAGAATGCCGAATTGCTGGCGGCGGAGGCGGGCGTTCATCTGTTCGTTGAGAAGCCCGTCGCGCTGACGATGGAAAAGGGCCTCGAAGTCGCGGCGGCGATCCGCAAGGCGCGGATTCTGGCTGCCGTCGGCTATACCCTCCGCAACCTGCCCGCGACGGTCGCGACTCAAGCGTATCTGCGCGACAAGACGGTGGCAATGGTGACGTGCAACCGGTGGGGAGGGCTTCCCGGCACGCCGTGGTGGCGCGCGATGGACCGGTCGGGCGGCCAGTTAGTCGAGATGACCACCCATCAGATGGACCTGATGCGCTATTTTCTTGGCGAGGTGGTCGAGGTGCATGCTCGTTACGCCTGCCGGGCGCTGGCCGACGTTCCTGGGGTTACTGTCCCTGACGTCCAGCTTGCGACGTTCGAGTTCGCCTCCGGGACCATCGGCAGCATCTCGACCAGTTGTGCCCTCACGACGGGAGGCGGCCGCAACGACATGGATTTCATCCTGCGGGACGCCCTGGTTCACTACACGACGCGCGACGTGAAGGTGGTGCCGGAAAGCGCCCCGCAGCCGCTGCTGGTGGGCCCGCAGCTCAACATTGATCAGGGTTTTGTCCAGGCAATCCTCACGGGGAACCCGGAATTGATTCGCTGCAACTACGACGAGGGCCTGCGCACCCTGGATGTGACTCTGGCGGCGAATGAATCGGCTGCGACCGGCAGGCCGGTCGTGCCCTACTTCGCCCGCGGTTCCTGATCCTGCGCGGCGGCCCGCACCAGGGCCGCCGCGAGCCGAGCCCGCACCGCGTCCGCTTCGCCGTCCGCGTAGTCGTACCACCCGGCGCCGGATTTCGCCCCGAGGCGGCCCTGTTCCACCAGGGCAGTGAGCGCGGATCCGGCGTCCGTGCGGACATCCAGATGCGGGAATAGGATCCCGCAAATGGTGTGGATGGTGTCCAGTCCACCGAGGTCGAACGTGCGAAAAATCCCAGTTTCGGGCAGCCGCCGGCCGAAACCCGCGCGCACTGCCGTGTCCACGTCTTCCGGAGTCGCAACCCCTGCTTCCACCAGCGCCAGTGCCTCGCGGAGCATTGCGAACTGGAGCCGGTTGCCGATGAATCCGGGCACGGCCCGGCGGACGACCACGGGCTGCTTTCCGATCTGCTGGTAGAGAGCGCGCAGCGTTTCGACCATTACCGGCGCCGTCTCGCTGCCGGGCACCAACTCGACCAGCGGCACCAGGTGCGCCGGGTTGAAGTAGTGCGTGACGACCACGTTCTCGGCGCGGGCCGTCCGCAGGGCCAGATCGTCGGGCGTAAAGGAAGACGTGTTACTCGCCAGAATCGCGTGCTCCGGGGAATAGTACGCGAGGCGCCCGAACAGCTCCTGCTTCCGTTCCAGGTCTTCCGAGATGGCTTCAACTACGAGGTCGGCGTCGCAGACCGCGTCCGGCACGCCAGAGCACGCAGTAATGCGTGCGGTGATGACTTCGGGCGGATCGCGGGTGAGTTGCGCTGCGTGGAGCACGGTCGCGTTCGTGTGTTGAGTGGCGCGACTACGATCCAGGATCTCGGCTGAACGATCGGTGATCGTCACTTCGATTCCGGCGCGCGCGAAATCGAGGGCGATGTTCGTCCCCATCAGCCCCGCTCCGATGACTGCCACTCGCCGCACGTGCATGCCGTGTTCCTCCCGGAAGATAGAATCTCTCAGGAGGTACAGGGATGGCCCGCCGGATTGTTTTTCAAATCGGGAGCGCTTGCTTCACAGCTACGCTCGACGATACTCCCGTCGCCGACGCAGTGTGGGATGCACTCCCGGTGGCAACGCACTTTTCCACCTGGGGCGACGAGATCTACTTCGACACCGGCCTCACGCTTGACCCCGGACCGGGTCGCGAGACAGTGGAACTGGGAGATGTCGGCTACTGGCCGCCGGGGCGCGCACTCTGCCTCTTTTATGGTCCGACGCCGGTGAGCGGGCGGGACGAGATTCGTCCCGCCAGTCCGGTTGCCGTATTCGGACGCCTGGACGGCGACCCGAATGCGCTCCGGAAGGTCACCGGCACGACGGTACGAGTTTCCCGCGCCGTCTGACCCCCACACCCCTTCCGGCGAGGGCGCAGCCGGCGTCGCCGCCGTCCGTTCATCCCAGGCGTTCTGTGTTCCCGTCCCCCGGTCGGTCCTGGGGCGCGGTGTCGTGGGGCTCCGTGCGAGACTGGGTCGCCGATCCCGTGCGGGAGCCGCCGCGGGTGATGGTGCGCTGTCGTGCCGTGGAAGGCGCCGAGTCGATCGAGTAGACCGGCATCGGTTCGGTGCGTCCACGGACGGTAGCAACTCCCCGGTACGTCATCGGCTTCAAGTTGCCGACCTGATCCTTCGTGTCCTGCGATACCAGAATCTGGGTCCCGTAGTCCTTATTCATGCCTTCCAGACGCGAAGCGACGTTGACAACGTCGCCGATCACGGTGAATTCGGCGCGCCCGGCGCCTCCAATCTCGCCCACGGTCGCGCTGCCCGTGTGAATGCCGATGCGGGTGCGGAGAGGCGGCATCCCGGCGTTTTCCGGCTGACGCTGCCACTCGTCCAGAGCTTCCAGCATCCGCACTGCGCACTCAATGGACCGATCGGCAGGCCGCTCGGTCCGCTGCGGCCAGCCGAAATAGGCCATCATCCCGTCACCCATCAGCTTGTCGAGTGTGCCGCCGTGTTCAAAGAGAATCGGCAGAATGATGCCGAAATAACGATTCAACAGCGCGCAGATTTCCTGGCTGGTCATCGTCTCCGACAGGGTCGTGAAGCCCTGAAGGTCCGAGAAGAGCATCGTGATCTCACGCGTCTCACCCTTGCCTTCCGGCCATTCGTCGTCCGCAAGGCGCCCCGCCACCCCCACACCAACGTGCCGATCCAGCACACGGCGCACGGCCTGGCGCTGGCGGCGCTCGACTACGAACATGAACCCGAGCTCCAATCCCCCGGCAACTCCCGCCCCGGCCATCGCCGTGATAGGCTCCCAGAATACGGCGGACGGGCCGGAGAAGATCCAGATTGAGAGCTGATAGAGGCCGAAGATGACCACCAAGAGCGTGCCGATGAGCGGCGCCGGGGGCAGTATCTTGCCCAGGACTGCAATGCTCATGCAGACCACCAGGGTGGCCAGCAGGTTCACCATCCACGGAGCGATCGTGGGGTACGTGCCCTTTAATACCGTCTGCGCGATGTGCGCGTGGATCTCCACCCCGGGCATCTGCTGCCCCTCGCCCAGCCCCTTGATGTTGGAGATCACGGGCACCCGATGGTAGTCCTGACCCAATTGGGTCTCGTCGCCCACGAGAATGATCTTCCCCTTTACCTGCTCTCGCAGGCGCAGCAGCGCTTCATCATCCTGGCCGGAGCGCACCAGGTTCTCGAAATTGATCACCGAACCAGGACCCGAGGGCGATCCCAGTTCCCCGAAGTACCGCATGTACGAGATCTTGCGGATGTCTTTTGCGTCGGCTTTGTCCTCGTAGTCGCTCCAGGCGATGCGCCGGTCCCCAAACGCACTCTTCGCCCGCAGTTCATTGTCCACGAGGGTGTTCAAATCCATGCCCTTGAACACGGCGGCCGCGGCGGCGCCGAGCGCCGGATAGTTCCGATCCTCGACGGTGATCGGATCAATTCCCTTGCCCCACCAGACGAACTTGCGCAGCGTCTTGTCGGTGTCCAGCGCCACGGCGGCGATGCCGATGCCCGACGCCGGTTCCAGCAGAGTCGGATTGGGCAGCACCAGCGTCTGTACGGTACCCTGCCCGCTCGACTCGGTGGAGACCTCGGGCACGGCGGCGAACACGACCTTGCCGTAGGCCTTGATCTGCTGGGCGAAGAACGGATCCAGCTTTTCGTTGTCTGAGTCGAATACGATGTCGAAGACAACCGGCCCGGCTCCGAGCGCTTTGAGGTTGCGCAGCAGGCGAGCGTGAAAGGCGCGCCCGTGCTCCCGAAAATTCAGGACGCCGGGGACCCCGGGCACGAAACTGGGAATTCCGGCGAGATCACGCAGTGTGCTCTCCTTGATCGCGACGACCACAACATCCCCGGCGGACTTCTGTCCGCGCGCCGTCTCCCGGGCGAAGCGGGTCATGCCCTGGTCGTAGATGGACCCTTGCAACCCGAGGAACGCCGCATTCGCGCCCTGCACGAGAAGCGCCTGCGCCGACCAGACCGCCAACCAGGAGAGCAGGCCCACGATCACCGTGCCGGCCCACAGCAGGCGCCGTCTGGCCGACGCCGAGGTCGAGGGGGGTCGCCCTCCGGGCAGCAAGTCGGTGAGGAGCTGAGTGGTTCGCTGAGTGGACATCGCTGCGTGGGTTCCTGGTCGGTCCCATCATTCAAGAGCGCTGACGGGATAGAGAGTCAGAGTGGTGTTCTGGTTGCCGGTCAGCACCCAGCGCCCGTCGGGCGAAAGGGCCAGGCAAACAGGACCGAAATCGTTGATGAGTTGGCCGAGACACCGGCCCTGTTCGAGGTCCCAGAGGCGAAGGGTCAGGTCGTTGCTGATGGAAACGATCCGTTTCCCATCCGGCGTCACCGCGATCGCATAGACGTTGCTGGTGTGTCCCTGGAGAGTTCGGCGCTCGCGGCCACTGTCTGCGTCCCAGATCCGAATCGTGCGGTCTGCCGCTCCCGTCACGAGCAGTTTGCCGTTCGGGGTGAGTGCCAGGCAGTGGATGTTTCCCTGATGCCCGACGATACGCCGTCTTTCCCGGCCGGACTCGAGATCCACAACCCGGATGGAACGGTCTTCGGCGGCCAGGTACGCTCGGCGACCGTCCACTGAGAGCGCCATGCTGTAGACGCCGAAATCCGGCAGCGAGAACTGCTTCAATGCCGTCCCGGTGCTCAGATCCCAAGTACGCAGCGTTCGGTCGTCGCTGGCGGATACCGCGCGTCTCCCGTCCGGCGTCAGGGCAACCGTGCGCACCGCGGCCGTGTGGCCCCGCATGGTGGTGATCAATTGTCCGCTGTCGAGATACCAGATTTTCAATGTCTGGTCTCCCGAACCCGACACAGCCCGCTCGCCGTCCGGCGTCACCGCGACGCTGTAGACGATGCTGGTGTGACCCTCAATGTTCCGGTCCTCATCAGATTCCAGCCGGCAGAGCTCCGCTCCGTTCTGAACGCGCCACACGCGCAGGGTGCGGTCCCAGCTTCCCGAGACGGCACGGACTCCGTTCGGTGAGACGGCAACCGCGGCGACCGTTCGGGTGTGACCCGAGACACGGCGGTATTCCTGCCCGCTGTCCAGGTTCCAGATCCGCAGCGTCCGATCGTCGCTGACCGACAGGGCGTACAGCCCGTCGCGCGTTACCGCCACGCCGCTGACACGGCCGGTGTGGCCTTCCAGGCCGTGGAGAATGCGGCCGGCTTCCAGGTCCCAGACCCGCACGGTGCGGTCAATGGACCCGGAGACCACCTTCCGGCCGTCCGGCGTCAACGCCACGCTCGTAACCGGTTGGCGATGCCCTACCAGTTCGTGGACCAATTCGCCGCCCTCCAGGTCCCAGATGTATACCTGCCCGTTGTGGGAGGCGACTACCGCGCGGGTTCCGTCCGGAGTGATCGCGACGGCATTGAGCACGCCGACATCCTGTGCCTGGCCCCCGATCCGGGCCACTTCGGTGCGCCCTTCGAGTTCCCAGATGCGGAGTTCTGCATCGGCGCCGACGCTGACGACGAAGCGACCGTCCGGGGTGACCGCCACCGACTGCACAGCCGCCGTGTGCCTTCCGAGAAAGAAGAGATCACGGCGGCCCTCCACGTCCCACACTTGAAGGGTGCGATCCTGGCTGGCCGAGATCACCGCCCGCCCGTTCGGTGTCAGCGCGAGGCCGCGTACCGCCTCTGTGTGTCCCTTCAGTTCGGCAAGGTCGGCGCCGGTCTCGAGATCCCAGATGTGCAGGCATTTGTCGCTACTGCCGCTGATGAGTAGGCGGCCGTCGCCGGTCACCGTGAGGCACGTCACGGCATCCCGGTGGCCCTCCAGCACCATCAGCTCCTCGCCGGTGAGGAGGTCCCATACGGTGATGCGCTTGTCCGCTGAGCTGGTCACGGCGCGCCGCCCGTCCGGCAGGCTCACCACCGCGATCACATCCAATTCATGACGGAAACGCGGCGATCCGAACCCCAGTACGGCGCCTTCCGGTAGCGCCATCTTCTCATCCGGATCGGTCCACCGGGCCCCCCCGTCCCCACCTCGTTCCGGGAGTCCTTTCGACAGGCTGGTGAACGAGCCGGGCAGCGGCGCTAACTCGCCGATCCGTTCGGTACCGAGGAGCGCGTCCTGTCCCTGGGTCAGTACGGACCGCGCGGCGGTGGCGGCGCGGAACAGCGTCCAGTTGGAGAGAATTCCGGAGCCGCGGCGGGAGGCGGATTGTGAGGCCGGGCCGGCGTCCGCTCCCGCCGCCGCCGGCGGCGCGTCCAGGGTTGCATCGCGTATGAGAAGGTCGCGCACCTCTTCGGCACTGGGACGATCGCCCGCATCGGGGGCGAGCATACGCGGCATCAGCGCGTCGAGATCTGCTGGGCAGCCGGGCAGCGCGTCGGCAAGTTGGGGGATGCGGGCGCCCGGGACGGTTAGCGACTGTGATCCCCCAGGAAACGGCGGGCGCCCCACGAGCATCAGCCACAGGCTGCAACCCAGTGCAAACACATCGGCGGCCGGGGTGATGATGCCGTTGGGCACAAACTGCTCGGGCGGCATGAACGCCAACGTCCCGATGTTTTGGCTCATGAATGTGCGGCCGCCCTCGGTCAGCTTGGCCAGCCCGAAGTCTCCCAGTTTGGCGTTGGCGCGTTCGTCACGAAAAATGTTGCCCGGCTTCACGTCCCGGTGGACCATCCCGCGCGCCGCCGCGGCCGCGAGCGCGTCCGCGGTCTGGGAAATCCAGCGGCGGACGCGCGGGATATCAGGTCGGGCGCCCCCCGCTGGAACGAGCTGCTGGAGGGTGCCGCCCGGAAGCCACTCCATGGTGCAGTAGGGCACCTCCTGACCATCCATCGTAGTTTCGGCGATATCCAGTATCGCAACCACGTGTGGGTGGCCGCGCAGAGACGCCTGGCGCCGGGCTTCGTTCAGGAAGTCCGCTTTGGCGCGGTCTTGCTGCAGCGCTTCCAGTTTGAGGGTTTTCAACGCGACGTCACCACCCAGTTTGGTGTCAATCGCGTGGTAAACTTCACCGAAGCCTCCTGCCGCCACAAATCGCTGGATTCGATAGCGGCGGTCTACCCGGTCTCCGACTCTGAACGGCATGGTGGAATGATTGGGGATGAAGGACGAACGCGGAAGGACGAAGGCAGTGGTAGCGCAGCAGGACTGTTAGGCCGGCGGGGCAACTCCGGGCGCGTGACCCTGCTGCACCCTGCCGCCTTTGCTGTTTTCACCAGACCGCCGCCAGTTTCCGCGGGCACTCCTCAAATTTCTGATATCAGTCTATTCTAAGGAGGGTTCCCCAAACCCTTCAACGTCGAGTTCCCGGGGGGCGAGACGCGGAAATCCGGTGCGGGTCGCGGCGGTACTCGCAACGAATTCGCCCCGGGCCGGTGTGCAGAGCAGCTTGAACCAGGGGTTGGCGGGCGCGTCGAAGGTACCGAGGAATCCATGCAAGATCGCCTGACTGAAACGCTCGTCAAGCACGGGAAACTCTCCCCCGAGCGGCTCACCCGCGCCCTCCAGGAGCAAGAACGCTCCGGCCGCCCGTTGCCGGAGCTTCTGCTGCGATTGGGGTACTGTTCCGAGGGAGACCTTCAACGCGCTTTTGCGGAGAGCCTCGGGCTTCTGCTGCTCCAGCCGGCGGAGCGGCCGGACCCGGAAGTGGTCGCGCTCGTGCCGTCGGCGCTCGCGCAGCGGCACCAGGCCGTGCCGTTTCGCCGGGAGAACGGCACCCTGACCGTGGCGCTCTCGGATCCGGCCAACGTCACTGCGCTGGATGATTTCCGTCTCGCCACAGGCCTTGCGATCCGCCCCGCCTATGCCGACCGCGACCTGCTGCAGCGGTGGTTGACAGAGGCGTACCTCAGTCAAGAAGAAGATGACGCGGACAT
>SYMT01000404.1 GCA_005805375.1 Actinomycetota bacterium | reverse complement strand
GGCGGTAACTTGGAGGAGGGCAGTGGCGGCGGCAGTGAGTTCCATAACACCATGACGTACATGATTCCGTCCAGTTGTGTCCTCTCAGATGCCGCCGTGTCTCCTCACGGGTGGGAGGATTAATTCTGCTCGGTTCCCCTAATAGTGTGATGAGGGGTTCACCTTTTCCCGCCCGGAAGCCGGTGACGCATGTTTGAGGAACTGCTCGGGCGGTTGGTGCATTGGTAAGGGTAGCGCAGGGCAACAGGCGTTTCGAGGCGCTGTCGGCCGGAGGGCAGTTACTGCCGGGAGCGTTTCCTGAGACCGAAAGGAATGGCCGATGACGGCTGATAGGGAAGGCGTGGTGATTCGCGAGATCGTGACTGCCTCCGATACGGCGTGGGAGGGCTGGAAGGAGGTCTACCTCGCCAGTTTCCCCGAGCAGGAGCGAATGAGCGAAGCGTTCTTTCTCCGGTTTTTTGCCCGGAAGGAAATTGGGGAAGCTACGCAGTCCCACATGCTGGTGATGACGCCGGAGGCTGCGGCCGGTCAAGTCCTCGGTCTGGGATTCTACGAGGTTTCCCCGGTGCTGGCGACCGGGTTTCTCTGGTATCTGGCCACACCGCCGGTTCACCGCGGCCGCGGCCTCGGCGCCCGCCTGTATGCCGAGCTCGTCGGCCGCCTGCGGGCAGAGAAGGCCCGACTCTTGCTGTTCGAGGTCGAGATCCCGGAAGTGGCCGCCCAGGAGAGCGCGGAGGCGGCCGAGTTCGCGCGGCGGCGCATTGAATGGTACCGGCGACTGGGGGCGCAGGTGTTGTGCGGCGTGGAGTACTTCCAGACTGTGGATGGACCGGCGGCGCCGGTGCCGATGCACGTGATGGCCCACCGGTTTGAGCCGATGACTGCGGAGGAAGTGTACGAACTGGCGGCGCAATTCTTCGGAACTGCGATCCAACAGCGACAGTCCCCCACATTGAAGTGACGATCGGGACGCTGTTCCGCCCGTACAAGCAGCAGTGAACGACGCGATAGGACAGGAACCGAGACATGGTGGTCACCGTTTTCCGCTCGAGAGTGCGCCCCGGCTTCGACGAAGAGATCGCCGCGCGTGGGGCACGGATGTTTGAGCTGGCTTCCGCGATGCCGGGCTTCATTTCGTACAAGGACTTCGCGGCGGAAGACGGGGAGAACGTTGCGATCGTGGAATTTGAGACGATGGAGCAGGTGGCCGCCTGGCGAGACAACCCGGAACACAGGGAGGTGCAGGCGCTGGGCCGTACCCGCTATTTTGAGGAGTTCACCGTTCAGGTCTGCGAGTTGGTGCGTTCCAGCCACCACCCTCGGTTGCCCGGCGCCTGAAGCACGGACTTCGGAGCAGGAACCCGCTACCGATCGCGGCAAGAGACAGGAAGTACGTATCCAGGGCCGAATCCATGCGCATTCCCAGGCGAACAGCAGCTTCTCTCGGGCTCGTCGCGCCGGCCCGAGACCGTTTTACGAATCGGGACGAGCAGCTTGCTCTGTTTCGTCGCGCACTGAACGCGCCGCAAGACGCGCGGCCTCCCATGCTTATGTTTCACGGAGTGCCCGGCGCCGGTAAGAAAACTCTCCTGAGTCAGATGGAACAGCTCTGCCGGGACGAGCGCCTTCCCCACGCCCGCGTGAATCTCCGGGAGGCTGCGACTCCCGGGGAAGCCCTCGCACGGGTCGCGACGACCCTCAAGCAGCGCCATCGCCTGGAGTTACGACAGTTCCAGCGTGTCCTGGTGGCGCTCGCAGCGCACGCGGGGGTGTCGCACCCCGAGACGGGGACCGTCGGCCCGGTGGTGGATCTGCTGCTGGATGGACTGGGCCTGATTCCTCTCGTCGGTCCGTTCACCTTCGTCCTCAAACTGGGCAAGAGCGCCCTCCAGGATGCCCTCGAGCGCGGCATGGAGAGTTCCCCCTTTCGTGCCGCCGTGATGCGCCTGGGGGGCCAGAACGAACTCCTGGAGCTCCTCGAACGCTCGGAGGACGAACTCCGACGCATTCTCATCGCGACGTTTGTCGCAGACGTCGATCGTGCGGCCCGTTCCCGAAAGCGCCGCGTGGTGCTCTTTTTCGAGAATCACGACGCACTGTGCGGGGAGGCTGAGAGCGCCCCCAGTACGCAGGATGACTGGCTGCGGCAACTTGCGCAACAGACCGGGGAGCGGGGGCACCTGATGGTGATCGCCGGATGTGATCGTCTCACCTGGTCCCAATCCCTGCTTCCGGCGGATGGTCCCGGGTGGCTCATCGAGCATCCAGTGGAAGGACTCACACGAGAGGCGGCGATCGAGTTCCTCCGCAAATGTGGGATTGACGAGCCACCCGGAGTGGCAGGAGGAGTGACCGAGGGGGTCCTCCGGCTCACGAATGAGGCGCCCGACGGCCGCCCCACCCGCCATCACTGCTTTCGCCTCACCCTGTGCGCCGAGGTGCTGGTGCGCGCCGCCCGGGGGGCCGGCGGCCTCCCGGATGTTTCCGTGCTTCATGCGCCCGAGACCGCTCACTCAAGCACGGATTCACTCATTCGGTGTTTCCAGGCAACCCTGCCCCGCGCGATGGGGGTGTGGCTGGAGGAGCTCTCCCTGGCCCCGCAGTTTGACGCAGAGTTCGCGCTGGAGTTGGACGCCGTCCGGCATCACGGCAATCGCCGCGCCGGATGGCGCCATCTCCGGCGACTGGCGCTCCTGGAGGAGCGGGAGCGCGGGTTCCTGGAGATGCATCCGCTGCTGCGCGAGGCGCTTCGGGAGCGAGTGGCCACGGCCGATGCACGGGTGATCCACGCCTGGGCCTATGAGTACTGGACCGAGCGCGCCCGGCAAGATTGGCAGGAACATGGCTACTACAGCGTGGAGCACCCGCGCTGGCAGGACCTGGTGCGCCTCAGCGTGTATCACCTGTGCCGATCGGGGGATGTCCTGGATGAGGGGCGGGCGTCCCTGCTCATCGTTCGGCTGCTGCTCGACGTGTACTGGTGGTGGGGGGAAAGCCTGCCGTTGCAGTTCTGGAACCAGTTGATCCAACTGGTTGAGGTCACACTCAACCAGGAGCCGGTCGGCAACCCGACGGGAGCGGGCCCCTGGGGGCGCTTCCGGAGAATTCTCGGCCTGCTTCGGGAATTCGAAGCAGCCTGGCCGAAGGGCTGGATCAAGGACCGTGCCGGCTGGGACGAGCGCGTGCGCGGCCGGTGGGGAGATGACGTAGTGGAGCGGTGGGACTGGGAGATCTGTATCCAGAGACTCGAGTCCCTCCGCTCCGAACTCGCACTGGATGGCCGATTCCGGCAGATCGCGGGCGGCGGCGTGGAGGGGATTCCGGTTCTGGAGGGGCACGTCACCGCGCTACTGGCCAGTTACCTCGGCCGGGCGTGCTCCTACCGCGCCGCGGAATGCAGGCGGGCCGCGGACCCGGAAGCAGCGCACGCGTTTCGCACGAGGGCGGAACAGGCGTTCCTGGTCCTGGAGCGCTGGTTTTCCCACCGCGAGGAGGATGCGCTGCATACCGCCTGGAGTCGGATCCTGCTGGGTGAACTCTTCCTGTTCACGAACCAGGATGCGGACGCGCTGGCGTCTACTACCACCGCACTCACACGCCTGGGAGCCGGGAAGAGAAGTGTCGGCGCGGCGATGGAGGGGGCAGCCGAGGCGCACCGCGTTCGGGCCCGCGTCTACCTGGAGCGGGGCGATTGCGAGAACTGCGGGAGTGCGCTGGGCCGCGCGCTCGCCTTCCACTCCACGGATCGCGACGAGTACACCGGCGCCTATCTCCGGGATCTGACCCACTTCGCGGAACGCCTGATCCAGTCGCGATGCGCCGGGGCTCCCGATGACGCGCGCCGGATCGAGGCTGCAATTCGGGCGGAGTGCCCCGAGTGCGCCACATCCCCTGCTCCCAAGACGGAAGGAGGGGTTCCGTCTCACGAGGTACCATCCGTTCTCGCGATGCTGCCGGCGGAGCCGTCGCCGGCCGACTTCGACGCAGCCCTCGCGTGGTTCGGACTGCGCTACGAGGAATTTCTGGCGCACGGCGAACCGGCTTGATCGAGGGGTGCACCGTTGCGGCCGCCGGCAGCAATACCCATCGCATCGCCGGTCGCAGCATCCCGTTCGGACGGAGAATGCCGCTTGCGGTTAGAATTCCGCCTGGCATTTCATGAAGCGTACTGCTTCCAGTGGGGCAGGGGATGATCCGCGGCGCCGCGCATTTAAGGCAGCGCCGTCAGGAAGCGGCCGCTAGCCTGCCGCATCCGGGTTGCGCACACTCCGCGCCGCGGTACACATTGGGCCCCGCCCCGTTCGAGGCGCCCACAGGAGCACAACATGCGGTTCATCCCCTTACGCGGCTTCATGGGCGACCCCGTCCCGTTCTGGTGGGACGGCGCCTACCACCTCTTTTACCTCCGGCGTCTCACGGAGGAGAGTGCCACGGACGGCTGCCCGTGGAGCCACGCCGTGTCCCGGGACCTGGTCCACTGGGAGGAACTCCCGGACGCGATTCCCCCCGGACCCGAGGGTGCTCCGGACTGCGGCGGGGTCTGGACCGGGTCGGTGATCGAGCGGGAGGGGATCTTCCATGCCTATTACACCGGGCATGCGCCCGAGCACGCCGAACGGCCGCAAACAGTCTGCCACGCCACCAGCCGGGACCTGATTGTCTGGGAGAAGGACCCGGCGAATCCGATTCTCCGGCCCCCGGCCGCGTACGAGATCACCGACTGGCGCGATCCGTTCGTGTTCCGGCATCCGGAACAGGGGTGCTACTGGATGGCGGTCACGTCACGCCTGCGGGAGCCGGCCTGCGCGCCCCGGCGAGGATGTCTCACCGTGGCCAATTCGCCGGACCTGGAACGGTGGGAGGTGCAGGAACCGATCTGGACCCCGTTCAGCGTCCACGCGCCGGAGTGCCCGGATCTCTGGCAGCAGGGAGAAGCCTGGCGGCTGCTCTTCTCGAACGGCACCACGCAGCTCCGCCAGTCTCCCGCCCTCACCGGACCCTGGACCACGCCTCCCGTGACCCACACGGACGGGCGCTGGCTCTATGCGGCCAAGTGTTTCCACACGCCGGAGCGGCATCTGCTCGTCGGTTGGATTCCCTCCCGCAAGGGGAACCGCGATGACGGCGCGATGCAGTGGGGCGGTACGCTGAGCCTGCCGCGCGAGGCGGTGACGGGATCAACCGGTGAGCTCGCCTGGCGGATTGCACCGGAAATCGCGGCTGCCTGGAGCCGGCCGGCTGCCGAGCCCAACTGGACCGCAGCATCGGGAACCTGGGAACAGAGTGAAACCCACCTATCCGGCGCGTCCCGCGATGGGCTCGCGCTGCTCCTCGCGGATGCCGCTCCTCCCAGCTATCGGCTGAATACTACCATTACGCTGGAGGACCAGCCGCACCTGCGGAACACCTCGTGCGGGGTGCTGCTCCGCCTGGGGGCGGACGGGGGGTCGGGCTACTGCATCGCGCTGGAGCCGGACGAGCAGCGGATTGTCTGCCGCAAGTGGCAGCGGTGGGGCGATCCCGAGCCGTACGCCGTACAGGCGCTCCGCCTGGACCGGCGCGCGCCGATCTCACTGGATCTGTACCTCGACGGCTCCTGCCTGGAGGTGGGAGTCCAGGGGCAGGCGGTACTCAGCGCCCGGTGCTACGATCACACCGAAGGCTCGCTCGCGCTCTGGGTCCAGGACGGGGCGGCGCAGTTCCGGAAGCCCCACCTGTTCCGGGCGCCTTAAGTGGAACCGGACCCCGCCTTCCCGGGGGGACGGGCGTATATGGCTGTGATGGAGGCCCGGGTCCGGACGCTGTTCCAATACCGGGCCGCGGCGCTGGCCGCGCTCGGCACGCGGATGTTCTGGGGCCTGATCCGGACGATGGTCTTCGCCGGGTTCTTCGCCGCATCCACGGCGCGCCAGCCCATCTCGCCGGAGCAGATGACCTCCTACGTGTGGCTGGGCCAGGCCATGCTGGGGATGACGCTGACGTGGGTGGACGGCGACATCCGCACGATGATCCGTACCGGCAGCGTCGCCTACGAACTCGCGCGGCCTGTGGATCTGTACTGGTTCTGGTTCGCGCGGTCGTTTGCGGCCCGGTTGGCTCCCACCCTGATCCAGGGGACACCGATCCTGCTTGTCGCCGGCCTCTTCCTCGGGCTGCGGCCGCCCCCCACGCTGGAGGCAGGGCTGGGATGGTGTCTCGGAACATTCCTGGCGCTGCTGCTCAGCAGCGCCATCGGCACGATTGCCACGATCAGCCTGCTCTGGACCGTTTCCGGCGAGGGCGTGTCCCGACTGCTGCCTTCGCTCTCCTATGTGCTCTCCGGAATGGTGGTGCCGCTCCCGTTCTGGCCCTCGTGGGTGCAGGGTGCAATGGCTGCCCTTCCGTTTGTGGGCCTCATTGACAGTCCCTTTCGCATCTACCTGGGCCAGTTTTCCGGTGCGGCGCTGGCCGGAGTGCTCCTGCATCAGGTGATCTGGACCGTGCTGCTCATCGCGGCCGGGCGCTGTCTCCTGGCGCGCGGCACGCGGCGCCTGGTTGTACAGGGCGGATAACCATGCGAGACGACCTCCGGCTGTACCTGCGCTACATCGGTGTCTCGCTCCGCGCGCAGATGGAGTATCGGACCAGTTTCGTGCTGGTGATGGGTGGCGCGCTGCTGAACACCGTGATGGAGTTCCTGGCGATTCTCGCGCTCTTTCAGCGCTTCGGCTCGCTCCGCGGCTGGCGCCTCCCCGAGGTGGCCCTCCTGTGGGGGATGATTCAGGTCTCCTCCTCTGTGGCCGACGCCTTCGGGCGCGGGTTCGACCAGTTTGCCAACCAGGTCCGCACCGGGGACTTCGACCGGCTGCTGCTGCGGCCCCGTTCGACGGCGCTCCAGGTGGTTGGACACGAGCTCACCCTCTTTCGGGTCGGGCGGCTGTTGCCGGGATTGGTCGTGTTGGGCTGGGCGTTGGCCCGTCTGGAGATTGCCTGGACCCCGGAGCGAGTGCTGTTGGTGCCGGCTGCCGTCGCCGGCGGCGCTGCGCTCTTCCTGGGCCTGCTGGTGGTCCAGGCCACGCTCTCTTTCTGGACCATCGAGGGCCTGGAGATCATGAACGCCGTCACGTACGGCGGCGTAGAGACGGCGCAGTACCCGCTCACCATCTACCGGGACTGGTTCCGGGGCTTTTTCACGTGGATGATCCCACTTGCCTGCGCGAACTTTCTTCCCGCGCACGCGCTGCTCGGAAGGCCGGCGCCCTCGCTGCCCCCGTTCTCCGGGGCGGCGCCGGATCTCATGCTCTGGCTGTCTCCCGTCGCGGGGTTCCTCTTCCTGGGGCTGGCCCTCCAGGCGTGGAAACTCGGCGTCCGCCACTACTGCTCCACCGGGTCCTGATGCATCATCAGACCCGCCCCAACTGCTCCACCGGGTCCTGATGCATCACCGCACCCGCCCCAACTGCTCCACCGGGTCTTGAATTCGCCGCCTCGCCCGCCCCAACTGCGCGGTGGCGCACAAATTAGGCAAGGTCGAACGGAAAGAAATCTGACAGGTCATGCTGCAAAATGATAGATTGTCGGCGTCCCTGCCCGGCACTATGCACCATGTCAGAGGCTTATTTCCGCATCCGTTCCGTTCCAGTGGCCTCCCCCGTGCGGATGCCCCGGCATCGTCCGCGCTGTACCGCGCGGAAGTTTCGGTCCGATCAGGCCACCTCGCTGTTGACGCTGGCGGCACTGGCCACCTGTCTTTGGGGACTGACACTCTCCTTCGCGCGGGTGGAATCCGATCCGTTTGTCTCACGGAATCATCGGGAGCCCTGGCTGCGCTTTGCCGACAGCACTGCGGGCGCCTGGAATGATGCCGGACTGAACCTCGAAGGGAAGCCGATGCGCACCTACCACACCGGCGCCTCCTGGTACGGCCCGCGCTTCCACGGCAGGATGACGGCGAACGGCGAAGTGTTCAACCGCTACGCCATGACCCTTGCCAGCCGTCAGATCCCGCTCGGCGCCCGGGTGCGGGTCGTCAACGCAGTCACGGGCCACGCCGTGCTGGCACGCGTGAACGACCGGGGGCCGTACGGGCGCCCCGGCTACACCGTGGATCTCAGCCAGGGGGTGGCGCGGAAGCTCGGGCTCGAGCGGCAGGGACTGGGACAGGTGCGGGTCGAGCTGCTGCGGGTGGAGCCCCGGCGCCGCCGGACGCGGCACCGAAGAGCGCATTGAACAGCAGCGGAAAGGTGCCGTGCGGTTGGGCCCGGAATTGCACCCGGAACCCCAGGAGAACCACCTTGCCCATCCCCCGGGTTACTTCCACGACCGCGGCGCGATCCCGGAGATGATCCGGCCCGCCGATCCATCCGCTTTGCAGCGGATTCCCGGGAGGATAGCGCGCAACCACCGTTGCGGTAGCATCCTTCGGCTCGGGCAGTAGCTCGAAGGCGGCGCTGTTCAGGAAGTAGGCGGAGGCCTGTTCCGCCATTCCGTGCGCGAGCGGATGGCGGTTGTCCACCGTCACGCCCAGGATTGCGCCGGGGCAGTAGAACCGGGAGGGGGAGAGCCCGCGCAGGACATTGCGTACCGGCAGGCGCAGCTCCTGGATTGCGAAATCGCAGGCTGCATCGAGCGTCACCATCGTGCCGCCTTCCTGGACGAACTCCGCCAGCGCCTGCACTCCCTCGGTGCCGATGCCGCCGCGGTGCTCGGGTCGATGCCACTCCCCCTGATTGCCGTTCAGGAGGCTGGTCCGCGACTGGCTGGCGAACAGGATGGCGTCAAACCGCTCGCGCAGGCGGCTGGACCGGAGATCAGCGTTCCGCACGATGGTGTAACGGAACCCGTACTGCTCCAGCAGCCAGCGTGTCCAGCCTTCGTCCATGTTGGCGGTGAAGGGCTGGTACAGCGCGAGGCGGGGCGGGGAGAGAGGGGTCTTCGGCACGGCGCGGCGCCTCCGCAAGGGCCGTCGGCGCTACATGGACCTCATGCGCGACACGGGCCAGTTCATCGGCCGCCGCCGGACCGGGTGTGCGGGGTGTGAGGACGAGCGTTCCCGCGGGCCAGTCCCGACCCGCAGCGGTGAAGGCCTCGTCGGCTGCCGCTGCCTCCCAGGCTGCGCGCGGGTTTCCCGCGAGGAGCCGGTTCACCAGTGTCGCGGCGGAGTTCCAGGCTCGCGGCACGAGATAGGCTGCCGTGCCCTCGCCGGTAAGCTTGCCTTCGGGCGGTGGGATCGGCTGCACGCGGGTCATCGGCGCCGAAAACGGCGTTTTGATCTCGATGGCACGCACTCCCATCTGAAGGGGCAGGGTCCAGCCGGTCACATCGTACGGGCGTTCCGGGGACTGTCCGGGGCGCGCCGGGCGCATCGGATAGTCCTGTGGCTCGAGCAAGTCCTTCGCGTAGTTGCGAAAGGGCTGCGCCATTGGAATCACCCACGAGCCGGCCTCGTAAGAAACACCGTCGGCCGAGAACGGAGCACGCGCCTGGTAGATTTCGATCCCGGCCTGATCCAGCACATCGAGCAGGCGGGCCGCAGCTCCCGGGTCCCGCTGGTCGGCCGGAAGTACGTACGCCGCGGGCTCCCCCTTCCGACCGGCGGCGATCGCCTTGCGGTTCAGCCGGTGGAAATACCGCTGATACGTCTCGCGCTGCTGGGCGCAGTGCTCCAGAAGGGCGCGGGTGATCACCAGTTCGTAGTCAACGATATTGCGCAGCGTCCATGTCCCGCCGCGCCAGGGCTTCGGGTAGTTGGCGCGGGACCAGAGGTCGCGGGGCGCCGGAAGCGGCCGGCGCGGGTCAGCGGCGGACGTCTCGCTGGAGGCCTCGGCGTCGGTGGGGGTGCGGCCCGGCTCGGCGCGCCGCTGTTCGATCGGGCTCGCCAGCCGCGAACTTGCGACTTCGCTGAGCAGGCCGAACATGTTGTGGTACCAGGCTCCGTTCTTGGCCGAGCCCTGCCACCACCAGGTGAAGTCCTCGCCGTACTTCGCCCCTTCCAGCCCGGCGGCGTTCAACGCGGTAAAGAGCTGCATCCCGATCTGGGAAGTCGCGGCGATGACCAGTGGGTCCTGGTTCGGGTTGACGGGATCGGCGAAGGGGGGAACAAAGATTCGCGCTCCGCTGGAACCCATCTGATGTTCATCCAGATACACCATCGGAAACCAATCGCGGTACAGCACCCGCGTGATCAGGCGCGTCTCGATCTGCGTGAGCATGTACGCGTCGCGATTGTCATCGTGCCCGGTATAGGGATGATAAAGGAACGGCAGCGGCGCGTGCTCGTAGGGTGTGCCGACGTTCTTTTGATACCAATCCACCACCAGCACCTGCCCGTCCGGATTGGCCGAGGGAACGAGGAGAAACACCACGTTGTCGAGGATCTCCCGCACGCGGGGGGAGTTGTCGGTCGCCAGTTCGTGCACCAGTTCCAGGCACATCTGCGTCGAGCCGATCTCATTGGAGTGGATGGTGCAGGTCACCAGCACGACCAGCGGGTTCTTCCGGATCAGTTCGTCGGCCTGCACATCACCCAGCTTGTACGGGTAAGCAAGCTGTTTCTGCGCTGCCTGGATCTCCTTCAAACGATCCAGGTTCCGGGGCGACGAAATGGTCAGCATCGGGAACGCGTGCCCCAGGGTGGACTTCCCCAATTCCTCGTAGCGGACCCGTGGCGAGCTCCCGGAAACGCGCTGCATGTATTCCAGGACCTGGTCCCAACGAGCCAGCTTGCGACTGGCGCCCACCCGGAATCCCAGGAACTGTTCGGGCGTCGGCAGTGAAGGACGCTGCGCGAAGGCGGCGGAAGCAAGCGCGAACAGGAGGATGGGAAGACCGAGAACGGAAATACGTCGCTGCATGTTCAAATCTACTCCGTGCCGTCAGGTCTCCCAGGCCCCCCGACGTCCCGCCGGCCCCTGTGGGGTTGCGCGGCTCTCACTCCGTGCCGGTGTCCCCCCGGGAACGCCGGCGTCCCGCGCGGGGTCATCCGGCCCACCTTCCGTGCCGGTGTTACACGCGCAGGCGGGAAAGTCCTGCCCGGGGCAGGAACCGGGAAGCAGCGAGGTGAAGTCTCCGCACGGAGGGTACTGAAATGGAGACGGAACGGAGAGAGCCGCGCTCTCGGCGGGCACGTGGTGGCGGGCAGGCGCGGACGCTGTGCGTGCTGGGGCTGATACTGTCCGCGGTCATTGCGGCCGCAGGCGGGTCTCGAGCGGCGGACCTGGAGTACCAGCGCGTTCCCGACGTGATCTACCACAAGAAAGGTGGGGTTGCGCTCACCCTGGACGTGTTCCGGCCCGCGAAACAGACAGGGATCGGCATCCTGTTCATGGTCAGCGGCGGCTGGGTCTCCAACCACAACAACATCAACATCGGCTTCATTCGGAAGCTGCTGGAGCGGGGCCAGACAGTGTTCGCAGTGGTGCATGGGAGCCAGCCGAAGTACACCATCCCCGAGATTGTGCAGGACGTTGACCGTGCTACCCGGTTTGTGCGCCACCACGCGGCCACGTTCGGAGTGGACCCTCAAAGGTTGGGGATTGCCGGGGGGAGCGCTGGAGGGCACCTTTCCCTCACTCAGGGGGCGCGGGGCAAGGCCGGCAGTCCCGAGGCAAAAGATCCGATCGATCGGGAACCGAGTCAGGTGCAGGCGGTGGCCTGCTTCTTCCCGCCGACCGATTTCCTGAACTACGGCAGCGCGGGGGAGAATGCCGTGCGCGGCCAGACCCTGCGGGCGTTCCACCATGTTTTCGGCGCCAAATCCGACTCTGCAGCGGATGCTGAAGCCGCCGCCCGCGACTGCTCCCCCATCACCTACGTGACGAAGACGATGCCGCCGACGCTGATTGTCCACGGCGATGCGGACAAGCTGGTCCCGCTGCAGCAATCCGAAGTCTTTGTCGCGCGGCTGAAAGATGTGGGAGTCGAGCACAAGCTCGTGGTGATGCCGGGCAAGGCGCACGGGTGGCCGACCCTGAGCGACGATGTGTCCCTGCTCGCCGACTGGTTCGACCAGCATCTGAAGCAGTAGCCGGAAGCGC
Source organism: Actinomycetota bacterium (assembly GCA_005805375.1). GTDB lineage: Bacteria > Armatimonadota > SYMT01 > SYMT01 > SYMT01 > SYMT01. The sequence continues at coordinate 14,643 of SYMT01000404.1, read as the reverse complement.
TACGCCGGCACTGGCGTAGACGGGGCGATGGCCAGGTGTTGGGCGAGCCTCACGAGGTGTGGCGCTCGCTCCCGCGAGCGCGTAGCAGTGGGGCGCTTGATCCGGAGGGGTGCAGGAACGGGACGGGCAGCGCCGCCCCAGTGACGACGGCGTCACTTCGCAAGTTTCGCCGGAGTCCGAGGCGACAGCCTCTCCCCCCTCTTCAGCGAGCACGTCCGAATTGGTCTTTCCACCAACCGGGTGGTCTCTGGGTAGGGTGGGTGCCCCGGAGGTTCCGGCGGCGCAGGGCTGAGGGGGGCGTGGAGATTATCAGGGGGGACGAGGCTGTTGCCTCGGACTCCGGCGAGACGCGCGAGATTGGGCATTCGCCCTGGGAATCTTAGGGAAGCTCACAGAGACACTATCCCGGCTGAGCCGGCAAACGCCGGATGTTGCGGGCCCAGCCACCCGCAGCGCTACCGCACTAGGAATAGTCCTTTCGGCGAGCTTCCCTTACCGCCTACGCGCCGACCATCTCCTGAATCGGCTCGCGGTAATCGAGGAGGTACTGCGGGCGCCCCGCCCGATCATTGAGTGTGACCGAGTCCGGATCCACGCCCATGTGGCGGTACACCGCTGCCAGGACCTGCTGGCAATGCACGGGCCGCGACTCGATGTAGGCGCCGTCCGCGGTGGTGGACCCGATGACCTGCCCATGCCGGTAGCCGCCGCCGGCGACCAGGGCACAATTCACCGGAGCCCAATGGTCGCGGCCGGCCTGGCGATTGATCTTTGGGGTGCGCCCAAACTCGCCCCAGGTAAGCACCAGCACATCGTCCAGCATCCCCCGCTCCTGCAGGTCGGACACCAGCGCACTCAACGCCTGGTCGAGCTTGGCGCCATGGTCGCGTACGAGGTCAAAGTTCCGGCTGTGACTGTCCCACCGGCCGAATGACAGCGTGACCGATCGAGCCCCGGCCTCCACCAGCCGCCGTGCCATGAGCAACTGCTCGTTGGCGGTGGGGCAGCCGTCGTATTGGAACTGGTACGGCTTGCCGTCTCCGTAGCGCTCCCGTGTCTGCGGGCTCTCCTTGCTCAAGTCGAACGCATCCGCGAGCCGGTTGGACGAAAGCACTTCCATCGCGGCGCGGGTAGAGGCATCCATCGCCTGCACGTCAGAGCTGTCGAAACCGCGCCGGGTGCGATCCATCGCTTCCAGCAATCGCCGACGGTCTTGCAGCCGATCCAGCGTCATCCCCTGGAGCCGGATGATTTCGAGGCCCGGTCCGTGGGTGGAAGCATCAATCTTGGCGGCATGGTCGTAGGGGGCCGCTCCGACTGTAAACGGGCGGAATGGAGCATAGGCAGGCCCGAGGAAACCGGGATCGCCCGGGTCGGACCAGCGGCGCTCGGTAGCCGGCGCGGCGAGGCCGACGGCCGCCGGCATGGACGGATGTATCGGCCCGTGCATCCGGCTGATCACCGACCCGACTGCAGGGTAACCGCCGCCGACCGCCAGATCCGAGCGGAGCCACCCGGACATGCACTGGTAGGCATCATGCCGATCCTTGCAGCCATCCACGGATCGAATCAACGTGAAGCGATCCATGATCTTCGCGAGTTTCGGGAAGACCTCGCAGATCTGGAGCCCTTCCACATTGGTGTTGATGGCCTTGAACGGGCCACGATACTCGCCGGGCCCGTCGAGCTTGAGATCGAACGTGTCCTGATGCGGCGGTCCGCCGGCCAGGAAGATGTGAATGACCGCCTTGTGCGACTGTTTCTTGCCCGTCGCCGCCTCGGCGCGAAGCACGTCTGCCAGTGGTAAAGCCGCCATCGTGCCGAACGTAAACCCGCCTACCCGCAGAAAACTGCGGCGCGACATCCCATCGCAGTAGCGGCTCCTGGATCCGAAAATCTCGAGCATGTTCGATCTCCCGGGTGCCCCATCACCGGGCGCAAACCCACAACTTCGTTATAGCCGATAGAACGGCGCAGTGCAGAGCGATTGCGATTGCACACCGCCGTCCGGGGAAGCACAGGCCGTCGGCGAGGACCAACCGGATCTTCCGGGCGTGCGAAAGCCGGCCGGAATTCCGAAATCTCGAAACCTATGCCGTTCTTCACACTCGCAATCCGTGAGTTCATGAGGACCTACGCCGTGCCCCTCCCCACAACGCCCGAGTCCCGCCGCCCCCAACCCGGACCTGCGTTCCCGCAGCCGCGATCCACTCGCCGGGAACTGCTCCAGTCAGGAGTTGCAGGTTTCGGGTATCTGGCGTTTTCGGCGCTGGCTACCGAAGCGGCGGCGCGATCGAACAGCGCCGTGTCTGCGAGAACTCCGCACTTTGCGGCGCGGGCGCGGCGGGTCATCTTCCTGTGTATGAAGGGCGGCCCTTCGCATATGGAGAGCTTCGACTACAAGCCTAAGCTGAACGCCGATAACGACCGTCCCAGCCCGAACAAGGGGATGAAGTTTTTCGGGTGCCAGTGGCCCTTCCGTCAGCATGGGGAGAGTGGTCTCTGGGTGTCGGACCTCTACCCTCATGTCGCCCGCCAGGCCGACGAACTCTGCGTGCTGAACGGCATGCACACCGACAGCCCGGAGCATGCCGCGGCGTTGGAGCAGTACCACACCGGGAGCTTCCTCTTCGCCCGCCCGTCCCTCGGCTCCTGGGTGGTCTACGGCCTCGGCACGCAGAACCAGAACCTCCCCGCCTTCGTCACGATCAAACCCCCGATGCTGCTCGGCGGCGCCCGCTACTTCAGCAGCGCGTTCCTGCCGTCCACGTACCAGGGAATGCCGGTCGGCAGCCCGCTGGAAAACCTGTCCCGGATGAAGGTTCCCAACCTGGCGAACTCACGGTATTCGCGAGCCGAGCAGCGAGCGATCCTCGATTTCGCCCAGGGGCAGAACCGGGAACTGGCATCCCGCACCGCCGATCCGGACCCGATCGAGGGCGTCATCGAGTCCTACGAACTTGCCTTCCGGATGCAGACGGACCTGGGTGACGTGCTCGACGTGCAGCGCGAACCCGTCGCCACCCTCGATCGCTACGGCATCGGCAGCGGCAAGCCGACCGACGACTTCGGGCGTCAATGCCTGATGGCGCGCCGCCTGGCCGAGTCGGGGGTGCGATTCATTGAGCTGTGCAGTGACGGCTGGGACCATCACGGGTTCGTGGCCCGGCTGATGCCGCAGAGTTCCACCCAGGTGGACCGCCCGATCGCGGCCCTGCTGATGGATCTCCGCGAGCGCGGGATGCTCGACGACACCCTGCTGGTGTGGGGCGGCGAGTTCGGCCGCACGCCGGACGATCCCCGGGGCGACGGCCGCGGCCACAATCCCCACGGCTTCACGGTCTGGCTTGCCGGCGGCGGCGTCCGCGGCGGACTGGCCCACGGGAAGACGGACGACTACGGCTACAAGGCCGTCGAGGGTCGGGTGCACCTCCACGACCTGCACGCCACCCTCCTCCACCTTCTCGGCCTGGATCACACCCGCCTCACCTATCGCTACGCCGGCCGTGATTTCCGCCTCACCGATGTGCACGGGAAGGTGGTGCAGGAGATCCTGGCGTAGCTTCCTCGGACAAACGGATCCACGTGGTGCTGTTCCAGATGGGCCACGAGATCCACATCCTGGGTTGGCCGGTACAGGCCGAAGTAGGAACTCACGATGGAGCCGCCGACGAGGTAGGAAACCCCCAGGTCCTCCAGGGCGGTCACCACCCGGAGCACCACCCGGATCGGGTCCGACGCGATCAATAGCCCTCTGCCTCCACGTCCCAGCCGAATGCTTTGCGCATCAGTTCGGGTCCCAGCGAGCGAGAAGCGAGGCGCATAGTCAGCTCGTGCTCATCCGCCTCGGGGTAACGCCGGCGCAGATAGGCGAGTTGGAGGCGCTGCCCCGCCTGGTTCAGGGCGCGCACATTGGCGAGTTTCTGTGCCCCGGTCATCCGCCGGCAGGCTTCGACCAGGATCGCTTCGATCTCCGGGTGGGTGTCGGGGGATTGGGTGCGCATTGGTTCTGGGGGGATGCGGGGTTGAAACCCCGCGCTATGACGCAAAGTCCACCTGCGTGGACTCGGGTGGTGTGTGCCGGGGGGCGCGTCGTCCTGGTCGTCGTCCTCGAATGAGACGGATCAGATCGAGCCTTCGCTCTCGTCCTCGAGTCAGGATCGCGGGCCATTGCCACCGAGATTATATGCGACGGGCCCGGCGCGAATCCGCCAACCCCGCACAGAGATGGCGATCCGCTGGACGTCTTGACAGCTATGGGAGATGCTGACCCGGATTGCCGTGTGGCGTGTACTGCTGCACGCTCTACTTCACTCCGCAACACTGCGTATCACCTGACCCCCAACAGCCGATTCACCCCGCTGTGCAGTCAGATTCCTCATTACTCATGGCGCGCCCGGACGAAGTGGGCTGTGGGCTCGCCGGGGGAGGGCCTATGGACGTGCTTCTCGTCATCACGCTCCGGTGCCTCAGGCAGGCGCCCCTCGCACCGCTGGTCCCGTTCGATTCGGCGGGACCCACGCTCAACGAGATCAGGTTCCGACAGAGTGCGCGTTTCGGTCTGCGCCTCAAAGGCGGACCGCGCGCCGGCGGGCGGCGGCCACTTCTCGTTTGAGAATCAGCCGTTTCCGAATGTCCAGGAACAGTTGCGGCGGTTCGTTCCCTCCGCTCCCGGAACGGCGTTGTGGTACCGGCAGGGTGGCCCACTGCCGTTCGAGGAGGACCTGGTGAGTCTTGGGGCGCGCAAGACCGCGGCGCGATCGTCGAACTGCGATTGCGCCGGGGAATGGAGGAACTAACGCGCTGGGCAGAACCACAGCCTGCGGATGATCGCATGGCCGCGGGGCTGCGGGAAGAGATGCGCTTCGCGCTCGACCTGTTTCGGGGTCTGCCGCAAGAGGTGCGCCAGACAGCGCTGCGTGGAGGGTGGGCTACAGCGCCCTACGGGAAGAGGCGGCTGACGAACAGCGGCAGGTACCTTCGCCAGAGCGGCCAACTGTGGTTTCCCTCAGTCTCGTGAAATTCGTGGCGGACGCCCCGGCGAGTGAGCAGAGCGTCCAACTGTTGATTGCTTTCCAGCAGGCGGTCGTCCTTCCCGCAGGCGAACCAGAGGAGCTTCAGGCCCCTGCCCGCGTGCGACCCTTCCAGCGCGGCGGCCTCTGCTGCTTCGAGCGCACTGCGGGCCGCCGAACTGAAGCCGCCGACGAAGGCAAACCGCTCCCGGTGGCGCAGGCCAATGGTCAGGGCCTGGCTGCCTCCCATGGAAAGCCCGACGATCCCCCGATGCTCTCGATCCGCGCGCACCCGGTAGTGCAGCTCTACGAAGGGCACGACCTCGTCCAGGAGATCCTGCTCGAAGGCTTCCAGGGCACGCGCGCTCGCCTCTGCCGGAGGGAGCGGCGGGCTGACATGCCCATCCGGCATGACGATCACCATCGGCCGTGCCTTCTTCTGGGCGATCAGGTTGTCCAGGATCAGATGCGCCCGGCCGACCACGGTCCAGGCGCCTTCGCTGTCGCCAGACCCGTGGAACAGGTACAGAACCGGATAGCGCCGCTCAGAGGTCTCACCGTATCCGGGCGGTGTGTATACGACCAGCGGACGCAGCCCCCGCAGCGGGCGAGACCGGTACTGGTGCCGATGTAGGGTGCCGTGCGGTACCTCCTGAAACTCGTGGAGCAGCGGCGGCGTACCGGGTATCTCGAAGACGCTCGTGGTGGGCGAACGCTGCGGCTTCCCCTGCGGATTGGCCAGATCCGGGATGCGCAGCCCGTCCACGATGAACCCGTACTGGTACACCTCCGCCGGCAAGGGTCCGAGCGTGGCGCTCCACGGGCCCTGCGCATCCCTGGTGAGTGGTACCGGAGCCCCACCCCAATCGCCCCATACCGTTACTTCCTTCGCCGCAGGAGCCTGAAGGCGAAACGTGACACGGCGGTCCGCATGCACTTCCGGGGACACCAGCGGCGCCGGCCGGGCCGGCCGGGACTGGGTAACCTGCGTGGCGGTCTCCGACATAATTCCAGCACCTTCCGCCCCGGCAGGGGCCGGGGAACTCATCTGTGACTCCGGAACAATGAGGGCGCCGGCCCTCGTGTCGGCTGCCGGCAATACGGCACTGCCGACCAGCGCAAGAGTGACCAGGCCTGAAAAGAGGCTCCAGTGGGTGTGTTTCATCCCCGTGTCCCTTCACCTGGCGTCTTCTCGACGGAAGGCGCCGACCGCTTCAGCGATGCGGGATCACCGGCAGCACCACGTGCGAGGGGCAGGCAGTGGAGTGATGGACTGTCTGCTGCGCAGGGCGCTGCTCCGTATCCACCCCGAGGGCGTGACCGGTGTTCGGGTTGCGGTCAAAACGCGGGAAGTTGGACGAGGAAACCTCCAGGCGAACCGCGTGTCCCTTCTTGAAGACGTGGCCGGTGACGCCGAGATCCACCTCATAGCGGTAGACCTTCCCGGGTTCCAGGAGCGTCGGGTCGGTCCGGCTCTCGCGGTAGCGGGCGCGCAGGATGCCATCACAGAGGTTCATAGCGTAACCGGAGGGCCAGACATCCACGAGCTTTCCGGTCCAGTCGGTATCCGGGGCGTCTGTTTCCGCATAGAGGACGAGCGTGATCGGACCGGTCACCTCCAGGTCTTCGGTCAGCACCTCCCCGGTGTAGCAGAGAACGTCGCCGCGCATCTCGACGGGCCGCTGATCGTACGGTCCCCACGGCACGATGTGCGGCGAGCAGCAGTTATTGCCGCCCATCGTCTGGACGGGGTAGCGCGGATCATACGTGAACCGGTCTGCCGGCTCCTCGCCCGGGGGCTCCGGAGCCAGGACGCCGTCCCCGAGCACGCTGTTGGCGCTGCCACGCGAGTGCAGGTGCCAGCGCTGCCAGTCCGTACGCGCGAGCGGCCATTCGTGCTCGTCCCGCCACTCGTTGATCCCCATGATACAGAGACGCAGCGGAGGCTCATCCACAATGCCGCCGGGGATGCCTTTCAGCCAGTGGTCCAACCACTGCAGTTCCAGCGCATCAAGGTCTACCTGGGAGTCCGGGCCGAAGTCAATGTCTCCGGTCCGGGGCGACACGCTGAGCGAGTGCGCCCAGGGACCGATGATGAGGCGGCTCCGGCGGGCTTCCGGCGTCGCTCCGTGTGCCCGGAGACCATTGAAATTATCGAAGGTGTGCTGGGCATAGAGGTCATACCAGCCGCCCATGTTGAACGCCGGGGCGGTGATGTCACCCCAGCGGGCGCTCACATCGAGCCCCTTCCAGTAATCGTCGTAGGTCGGGTGGGCAATCCAGTTCTTGAAGAACGGTAGGTTGCGACCGGCCAGCTCGTCAGCCTGGTTGAGCGGCAGGCCGCGGAATGCCTCGGTCCAGTGGTGGAAGTCAATATTCTGCCCGGTGCGGCCGTTGGTGCGCATCCCCCAGGTCATCAGTACGTTCCACTGGAGCGCTCCGCCCAGGTAAACCATTCCCTCGAACCACTCCGTGCAGATGACCCGGGGCGCCATGCAGGTGAGATGCCGGCTCGCGAGTGGGGCACTGGCCCACTGGACCCAGCCGAGGTACGATCCGCCGGACATCCCGATGCGGCCGTTGCTCCACTCCTGCCGCCCGATCCACTCCTGCGTGTCGAAGCCATCCTCGCCGTCGGTGACCAACGGCTCATAGTCCCCTTCGGAGTCCCACCGGCCGCGAGTGTCCTGGAGCGCACAGACGTAGCCCCGGTTGGCGAGTCGCCGGGCCTTCTCAATCATCGCCTCCATGTTGTTCCCATAGGGAGTGCGCACCAGCACTGTCGGAAACGGACCGCGATCCTTCGGCAAATACAGGTCCGTGGACAGCGCTACCCCGTCTCGCATGGGCACGCGGACGTCCAGGCGCATCTCGATGTCGTAGTGAGAAGGCACAGCAGTCTCCAGTAAGTCCCCGGGAGCGCCGTCGTCCCGGTACCGTCGGATATCGTTCCCCCTGAGCCGTGCAGAACCCTTCTCGCTGGAGGCGGCCTCCCGGCAAGCCCACCGGGCGCGGTACTGCGAACCGGCGCATCGCTCCCGCGAACATCCGGGGGCAGAGTGAAGAGCCGAGCCGACTCCGGACCAGACGCTTCTCGTGCCCCACCCGGCTCGGGCCGGCTCTCAGTTCGCCGTGCGGTGCTCCCGGATGTAATCCCAGTTCAGTCGATAGCCCATGCCGGGCTCCTGCGGGATTGCGACGGTGCCGTCGGCGTCCAGAGGGTCGCACAGTGCTTCCAGATAGGGAGGCGGCGTTTCGTAGTCCACGCCGGGTGCTTCCAGGCCGCGCTCATAATACTCGCAGACGTCTTCGCTGGTGGCGCCGAGAATCTGGAGGTTCCCGAAGCCTGCCATGTGCATCTCGCACCGCACCCCGAAGGCCTCGCAGATCGCCGCCATCTTGTGGCACCCGGTGATGCCTCCGCGCAGCACGTCAATGCGACTCATGTCCGACGCGCCCCGGTGAATCCAGTCCGCGCGCGTGTAAATGCTGCCGGCGGCAATCTCCGGTGAGAGGATCGGGATGGAGAGTTCCCGGGCAAGACGGATGTAGGAGTCTACGCGATACTCCGGCATCGGATGCTCGTACCAGTAGAAGCCGAGTTCCTCCAGCACTCGCCCCACCCGCACCGCCTCCTCGAACGTGCGGTAGGTGCCCCACGGGTCGTACATCAGCATCATGTCGTCCCCGACCCGGTCGCGCACCCGCCGGCAGACTTCAATATCCTGTTCCACGTGCGACGGCCGGCCGGGGTCCGCCTCACCCGTGACGGGGTTCCAGAAATAGTAAGGATGGATCTTGTACGCGCGATAGCCGCGCGCTTGACATTCTGCAGCGTGGTCGGCGTAGACAGAGGGTGGGCCCATGTTCGGAAAAGTGCTGGAATAGGCTTTCGCCCGCTCCCGGGCGCCCCCCAACAGCTTGTGGATCGGCACGCCGAACGCGCGGGCCTGGAGATCCCACAGGGCCATGTCTACCACGCTCAGCAGGTTCTCCGGCAGGTTGGCCACCCACATCCAGTGCCAGAACTTCTCGCGATCGAACGGGTCCTGTCCGATCAGCAGAGACCGCAGCCGTCCCTGGAGCACGCCCACTTCGTCCGGCGTCAACCCGTCCTGGTCCCCGTGCCCGTGCCCGCCCAGATAATAGCCCTCGGCGCCGGTGTCCGTGGCTATCCGGGTGAGAGTCTGAATCACCATCGTCTCCGGCAAGAGCTCACCGTGGCGGAACTGCCTTCGGGGCACGCGGAAAGGGATCACCTCCAATTCGGCAATCTTCATCTCAGGCCGTTCCTCCATAGAGTTCCTCAATCACCTCGTCCAACTCGCGCCGCATGAACTCGTCCACCGGCGGGATCGGGCCCCGCACGAACGCGGTGGTCAGCACACCCCGGCGCCGCAGGAGCTCTTTGTGGACGTAGTAGAACGCGCCCCATCCCTGTCCGGCCAGACGATTCACCGGGGCAATCCACCGGTCGTGGGCGGCGCGGGCGCCGGCGATGTCCCCGGCGGTGCAGGCGTCCCAGACCGCCACAAACGCTTCCGGCTGGCTGCATCCCGGCATTGTGCCCCGAGAGCCGCGGCGCAGTTCCTCAACCAGGAAGTTGCCTCCCGCCCCGCCGAAGATCGTCAACACCGACCCGGCCTGCGACACTGCATCAGCTACCCTTTGGGGCGGCGGGATGTTCTCGACCTTGATGTAGCGCACATGTTCACTGTCCTCCCCGATCTGCCGCGCCAGGTTGCCCGGGACGGGCGTGACCGGCGTATCCTGGATGAAGATCGGGATCCGGACCGCGTCCGAAATGGCCCGGAAGTAGGCCCGACACTCCACCGGACCGACCGGGACAATGGTCGGCGGCATCACCATCAGCGCATCCGCCCCGAGTTCCTCGGCCTGGCGGCTGTACTGCACCGCCAGTTCTGTTCCCTGCGAGCCCGTGTTGATGACCACCGGTACCCGACCGGCGGTTTGCTGGACGACGACGCGCGTCACGTGCGCTCGCTCCGCATCCGTCAGGCGGAATATCTCGCTGCCCAGGGCGACTCCGAGCCCGTGGACCCCGGCCGCCAGATTGAACTCGACTACTCGTCGCAGACTCTCGTCATCCACCCGTGCCTGCTCATCAAACGGCGTGACCAGAATAGGGAATACACCTCGCACCTCTACCACCCTCCTACCGGGATCCTGTGTCCCGCCCGTGCCCGTGACCCCGTGCAACGGCAAACGGCGAAGGGACTCGCATTCCGCGCCCCTTCGCCGTTTCGCTCCCGTCTGTTTGTGCGATCAGCGGCGCCTGCGCTTCTTGTCGCGCGGCAGTTCCGGCTCGTCAATGGTAACCGGCGGCGGCGGCGCCTGGGTGCGGGCCAATCCGCCCATCACGACAGGGACGCCGGGCGCGAATCCTGAAGGCTGGGTGTTCTCCACAAACACCGGCGTGACGCCCGACCGGGTAGTCACCACGCGCGGAGCCGCGGGCGCCGGGACGGCCGGAGCGCTCGGAGGCGCGGCGGCTACTGCGGGACTGGGACGCACCGGGGCTACGGGCTTCGGGGGAGCCACGGGATCGGCAGGGGCCGCGGGATCGGGCGCGGGCAGGGCGGCGACCCGCGGAGGGGTGGCTGCAGGCTGCGGCGTACCCGCACTCCCACGCAGCGGGCGCGGGCTGATCGGGGTTGCCGGGGGTGCAACAGCTACGAGGGTCGGCTTGGGACCCGCCGGTGCGGCCGGGGCAGGCGCGGGCGGCTCCGGCGCTGCAGGCGCGGCCGACGCGGGGCCTACGGCTGCTACCTTCGTCTCCGAGTTGATGAAGCCCGCCGGAACCTCGAATTCCGCTTCGGGGATGGTGCCGATCTGCACGCGGCGCACCTCGGTGGCGGATACGGTAAACTTGCGGGTCGTCCCTTTCTCATTCCGTGTCTGGGCTACGGCCTCTTCCACCACGCTGGTGGTCATGGCAAGCGCGACGCCGTTCAGAGCACGGATCCGGTCGTTCAGGGCGCGGAGGGGGAGGATGAAGGCATCACCCCATTCTCCGCCCGCCACGCTCGCCTGTTGGAGCGACATCGCAGTGCCGAATGCCTCGACATAGGCTTCCTCGAACGGCCGAACTTCCTTCAACAATGCTTCGTCACGGCAGAGCCAGACTTCCTGGTCGAAGGTGAAAGTGAAGCGTGCTCCGGTCGTAGGACGCTGGGCGCCGACCACCACACGCGCCATCACCTGCTCGGCGTCGTAACCGGCGATGCGGCGCATCTTCCCGGTCGGCGTCACCTCCATCTGGGTGGTTTCCGTCTGGTAGATGCTGCGGAGGTACTGCTCCGTGGCACTGCGGGGGGCCTGAACGCCCTTCTGCACTAGCCGCCGGAACTGCTCGTGGGTGATCTCACGGTAACTCCGCTCCTGCGGATCCAGTTCCCAGATCAGGTCCCGGTCGGGGCGCGCGATTTCGACGGCGGCCCCGTAGCGAGCGCCGGCGTGAAACAGAGCGCCCTTCGGCTCGGCCCGCGTGACCACGGCACGCCGATCTCCCTTTACTGCGATCCAGCGACTGATCGTCGAATCCAGGGTCGTGCCCGTTTCCTCAAAGCGCACATCGGCCTGCACCGCGGCCGGCAGCGCCAGCAGTCCCAGCAGCAGCCACCGGGCGGTCCGGCGCATTTGCACAGCAGTGTTTCGTTTCACCACGCACCTCCAGGCCTCCGGGCGGCCGAAAAGCCAATTCAGGTTTAGATTGTCCGCAACGGGATCAGACTCCTGCGTGTCGGAAAAACGTTACGCGGGACTGGGGTGAGATGCGGCCATGTGTGACGCGATACTACCTCCGACAGGGAAAGTGCCGCGTACGCGCGGGTGGCTGCGCAGATGAATCGCTGACTTTGTCCCTGCCGCACAAGTGAGCTATCATCAGTGGGGGCGGTGCACCGACGCGGGCATCCAGATACTTCCGGGACTCATCATGGCCAAACATATCCTCACGGTAGACGACGAAGCGGGTATCCGTCGCCTGGTACAGTTGAACTTGCAGAGAGTCGGCTACCGGGTTTCATCTGCTCAGGATGGGGTCGAAGGCCTGCGCATGATGGAGGCCGATCCGCCCGACGTAGTGATCCTGGACATCACGATGCCGAATATGGACGGAATTGAAATGCTGCGGCGCCTTCGGTCCGATCCGGCCCGAAAGCACGTGCGGGTCATCATGCTGACAGCCAGGTCTCGTGATCAGGATGTGTTTGAGAGCGAGCGCTCCGGCGCGGATTTCTATCTCACCAAGCCCTTCAGCCCACAGGGTCTCCTGAATGCCGTGGACGAGGTGCTGCGCGCGGGCGAGCGCCGTGAGGAAGCGACAGAATGCGCTCCGGAGCCGGTTGGGTAGGCGGTATCGCCTCGCGCCGGTCGAGAGTTCCAGGTGCGAACCCGGGTGGGTGAACGCGCCGTGAAGTCCCTCTATCCCCCGCCGGCGCCGAGCAATTCTGCTCGCACAATGTGCGTGCCCGCGACCATCGCGACCAGCTTTCGGTAGGCGGCCCAGCGTGCGGTCTGGCTGAATCCGCAATCGGGAACGATCCAGAGCTTTTCGGGCGATACATAGCGCAAAGCGATCCGGATCCGCTCGGCTACATCTTCCGGCGTTTCGATGTAGTAGTTCTTCACGTCCACCACTCCGATGGCGAGTTCTTTTTCGTTGGGGAACCGGGCCCACAGGTCGATCTCCGCCATCTCCCGGCTCGCATACTCCAGGACAAACTGGTTTATGGGGCAGTCCAGGATGGAGGGGAAGAGCGGAGCATAGCTGCGCCTGCCGACCGCGCGGCCACGAAAGTTCCCGAAGCACATATGCATGCTCACTTTCGCGTCCACCCCCCGTACGGCACGGGCAATGAGATCCACAAATGCCTCGGGGCGGTCCGGATACACGGCGGCGGACGGCTCATCGAGCTGGATGAAGGCCGCCCCTTCGGCCACACACTGGAGCAGTTCGGTGCGAATGAGCTCGGCCATGTCGCGGGCCACCGCGTAGCGGTCGGCGTAGACAGTCCCTCCCTGAGGCCGTCCGGCCAGCGTGTAGGGTCCGGGGCAGGTCACTTTCAGCGGCCGCTCGGTGAATTGCCGCGCAAAGCGGAATTCTTCCAGGATGCCGAGGCCATCCGGGGCGGAGATGCGATCCACCACGCGGTAGCGATCCCGCATGTCGTGGCCGTCCGGCCCCAGTGTGCGCTGGGGCGGCAGCTTCTCCAGACCGCGGAGTCTCCCGTAGAACCCCAGGTTGAAGTCCACGCGGCGCATCTCCCCCTCGGTGGGTAGATCTATTCCGGCGCGTTCCTGGTCGAGGAGCGCCATCCGCGTGGCGTCGTCGTACGTTTCCTCTCGGTCCGTCGGGCCGAATTCGCCGCGCTCGATCGCTGCAACGGCGGCACAGAACCAACTCGGCGGCGCGTAGCTTCCGATGGTGCTGGTGGGGAGCAGGGGAAGGGAGGGCATCGTTTCAGGGAAGGTCGGCCGGGATCTTCGCGGGGTCGGGCCACTGCCTGTGCCACGAGGTAGCCTGCTCGTAGGCCAGTCCTAACCGCAGCAGCAAGTCCTCACGATAGAGGGCGCCGACGAACTCGATGGAGACCGGCTTCGCTTCGTGCAGCCCACAGCGAGTCACCAGGCTGGGGTTCCCGGCGAGATTGGTGTACGGCATGGTCGGGCCGTCGCCGGCGACGGTGACGTATGCGTCGAGGTCATCAAAGACTTCCGCCATCTCGCCCTGAAGCTGGCGACGCACCCGCAGTGCCCGCAGGTAGTCCACCGCGGAAATCAGGGTGCCGGTGCGAAAGGTGTTCGGCCAGGCATTCTCGTGCTGGCGGGCCAGGAGGTCCAATTTGCCGCTCTCGGTGAGATCGGCGAACGCCGCTGCCGACTCCGCGCCGAGTATCACCGGAATGAGCGCCCGGTAGGCATCCGTCGTGCGCGGCAACGTGATGGGGCGCAACTGCACGCCGAGGCGCGTGAGGACCGCAAGCGCGTCTTCATAGATTTTGCGCCGCGGCGAGTTTTCGGGAAGCGCCTCGATCTGTGTCGTGTCCAGGCCGACACGGATGCCGGAAAGGGGCAGGCGCGGGTTCCATACGAACGGCACCGGCGCATTTGCGCTGGCGTCCCGCCCGTCCGGCCCCTGAATCGCGGCGAAGACGGCGGCGCAGTCCTCCACCCCCCGGCACATCGGTCCCAGCTTGTCCAGCGTCCAGCAGAGGGACATGGCGCCGGTGCGGGGCACGCGGCCATAGGTGGGCCGGAGCCCGGTCACGCCGTTCACAATGCAGGGGCTGACAATGCTCCCGTGGGTCTCGCTGCCGATGGAGAAACCCACGAGCCCGGCAGCCGTGGCGCTTCCGGGGCCGGCGGAAGACCCGCTCGAACCGGTCCGGGGTTCCCAGGGGTTCCGGGTCATCCCTCCGAACCACACGTCTCCCATCGCCAGTTCGCCCAGGGTGAGCTTGGCGACCAGCACCGCGCCCGCCGCATCCAGGCGACGCACGACCGTAGCATCATAGTCGAACACCTGGTGCTCGTAGGGTTTCGCACCCCAGGTGGTGCGGATGCCCTTCGTGGCCAGCAAGTCCTTCGCGCCCCAGGGACTGCCGTG
>SYMT01000403.1 GCA_005805375.1 Actinomycetota bacterium | reverse complement strand
GTTCGGTTCGTACTCCAGTCGCCGAACCGCCATCAGTCCATTCCGCTGTAACCGCGTCAAGCACTCTGCCTCGGGGAACCCCTGGTCCAACTGGACTGCCACTCGATCGGTGGTAACGAGGAGGTTGCCTCCCTGATCCAGAAAGGGCTGGCAGACTGCCCGGGCTTCCGGTGTCCCGGCGCGTGCCTCCGCTGCCCGGCTGAGGGACTCACGCGGTTCGACGAAAACCCAGCCTGCCCGCTCGAAGGCTGCACGGTCACGCGCAGGAAGACTGAGACCAGACTTGCCTCCGCCGGCATCATCCATCGCCCGGGCGCTGAACACTCTGGCGATGGCGGCTGACCTGCGAGCAGCACGAACCTCCTCACGCGGTTGCACCCCGATGGCACCCTCCACTGCAGTCAGGGTTACCGTGCCTGTTCCGAACCCACAACTCCATTGCATCTCTGGTCCCTCGGAAGCGGCCCTTGCAAGGTCCTTCGCGCGCCCTGACCCGGGGCCCCGTCTATGGAATTGTAGCAACCTCCTCTGGGGGATGGCTACTCTGTGCGGTTCATCGGGTGCGATCCACGAATTGGGTAAACGCGTGAACGAGGAGTCATGCGAGTTGCGGGTGGTCAATCTATGCCTTGGGGAGCGCGTTGCCTCCCAGGGAGGGACGAGGAGGGCTGGACGGCAGGAGTGCGTGGAGGCGCTGACCGCCCGGTTCCGGGAGGCACTGGACCGGGAACTGGCGGCGCTCCCGGATGAGGCGATCCCGAGAGACCGGATTGAGGAACGGGTGGAGCGGGTGCCGACGCGGAGCGGGCGAGAACTGCCGCCACGGATCCTCGAGCGCCGGCCGGACGCGCCGGCCAATCGGGCCGTTGGTCCCGCGGGTGCCGGCCAGGGACACTTCCCTTCTTCCGTCCGACGCCTGCTGCTCACGCGCCACGGTGAGGTGGAGCTTCGTCGGCGGATGGGGGCGTTGCGGGCGAGCCGGCGCTCCACCCCGAAGCCGGAACTGCGGTGCGCGCCCCGACCCTCCCGGCGGCAGCCCCTACCCAAACTGTGAATCGCACCCAGGGCTGCCGGATGCAGGTCACTGGGGAAGGCAGGGCGTCCAGGGTAGCCGCCTCGTCCTCCACGGGCGGTCACGGAGTGGCTTCCCGTGCCAGGCGGCGAGTCCGCGTCTCGCGGCTGAGGGTCGCGGCAGGCAACTGCCGGCGCGGGGATGCTGCCTCCGCAGGCTCAGGTCTTGCGTTGCCGCCTGCGTATTCCGCTTTGCGCGGTGGTCCCGTTCACTGAGCTACTTGACGCGGAGGCGCCCCGAAGTCGGGCACTCGCCTCGACAAAGGCCTCGAGCGTCTGAGCATCCCACGTCAGGTTCAGCAACTGGTCCAGCAGCACCGGGTCCTGCACGTCCGTCAGTTGCCGTTCCCACTCCTCGCGCGACGCCGCGAACCGTCGGCTGAGGTTGGTTGCCACTGCCATGCGAAGTCCCATTCCCTTCCCCTGTGGGATTCCCCGTTCGATTCCTCGTTCGATCCCTTGCTCAATGCCTTTACGGACGGCGACTCGCTCGACTCCAGTGACGTAACGCATTGCCTTTGCCTCCTCACACTCACGCATCTGGTGCGCGAATTCCTGTTCTCCCGCGTCCGAGAGGGAAGGTAGCTGTCCACCAACCCGACCAACGGCTCCACTTCCGCCTTCTCCAGGCCCTTCTCCAGCAGCCGTTGCGTGATCCGCAGCTTCGCTTCGAGACGGCGTGTTTCGGAGCGACGGTGCCGGCGACCCAGCAAGAACGCCAGCAGCACCTGTGCCCACTCATTCTCAGTGGTCTCTGGGTCCGCCTCCTGTCCCTCCCAGGCCAGCAGTTTGGTGGCCGTGAAGGTCACCTCCACCGAGCCACCCGAGGTGGCCTCCCGGTACGTCGTGGGTCGCCACTGCCGGCTCTCATCCGTGAGCAACGCCCCCTGGCTCAGCGGCAGATCGTATTCGGCGCGGATCAGCGATCGATAGCGATCCATCCGCCTCCCAAAAGTCCTCTGCCTTTGACCCTGCACCTCTACGCGCGCGATCTCCCGCCTGCGCGGTGTCGCCAGCGGGACATAGCGGAACAGCAGATCCACGAACTGGCGCTTTCGCGACCCTCGGCGTCGGCCGGCGGGACGAAACTCCTCCGGCAGGAACTGCGGTTTGTGCCCGCAGTGGATGGCCCGCTCCAGGGCTGGGAAAATCCACGCCAGGAAAGAGCGCAGCCGCCGGCGGGCGCCATCTTTCCACAAACCATCCCGATCAAACTGCGCACCCCCAACCGAAGTCGCCATCTGCCTGCCCTCTGCCGCAACGAGTGTGGCAAAGTCAGTACAGGTTGTCAACCGATGCGAGGCTCTCGATGTAATACCGGATGCGCGTTATCAGGGCTTCCGGGAGCGACGGGGCCGGGGGGATCTTGCGCAGGAAGACGATCTCGCGCAGTGCCAGCACCCTGAGCACTTCGAGGATGTCGGTGGCAGGCAGGGCATTCAGGATGCCGGGTCCTGGCCAGGGGGACACCGGCGGCTCGTGCTGCACCGGCCGCGTGATCCGCTCCTCGAAGAGCGCGGCGGAGGCGCCCACCACCCCCATCTCGCCGGGGGCGAACACGGTAATGCCGGATGGGCGAAAGCTCTGCTCGTCGAGCATCCAGGCTGTCTGCCACGGGGACCACGCGTTCTCGATGTGCCATAAATACGGCGCTGGAGACGCCAATCCTCGTTGTGGACGGAGAAATCGCCGTGAGAATCGCAGAAATCCAGGTGCGCGTATTCACCTACCCCTCCCGAGTGGTGCGCGATACCGACGGGCATACGCACCCGGGGCCCGAGCACGCGGCCCGCCAGGGACTCCTCACGCTGCGCACTGAAGACGGCGCGGACGGGTACTGTTTCGGGTCGCCGGAGGCGCTGCGGCCTGCTGTGCTGGATGCGTTCATCAAGCCGGTGTTGGTCGGCCAGGACCCGATGGATCGGGAGCGCCTGTGGCACGGCATGGCCCGGTGGCAGCGCGGCAGCGGCGGTAATCTGACGGACCGGACGTTGGCGATCGTCGAACTCGCGCTCTGGGATCTGGCGGGGAGGGCGCTGGGCGTGCCCGTGTGGAAGTTGCTCGGAGGCTGCCGGGACCGTGTGCCTGCCTACGGCAGCACGATGTGCGGCGACGAGTTGGAAGGGGGGCTGGCCACCCCGGAAGACTACGCCCGGTTCGCCGAGCAGCTCAAGACGCGCGGATATCCCGCGATCAAGCTGCATACCTGGATGCCCCCTGTGTCCTTTGCGCCCAGCGTGGCGATGGATCTGAAGGCCTGCGCCGCTGTGCGTGAGGCGGTAGGTCCGGACTTCCCGCTCATGCTGGACGCCAATCACTGGTACAGCCGGACCGAAGCGCTGGAATTGGGTCGCGGAATCCAGCAGTTGGGTTACTACTGGTATGAGGAGCCGATGGACGAGCACTCGACCTCGGCCTATCGCTGGCTATGTGACCAGTTGGAGATCCCCGTTCTTGGGCCGGAGATGGCCGAAGGCAAGCACCACACCCGGGCTGAGTGGATCCGGGCCGGCGCCTGCGATATCCTCCGCGCCGGAGTCATGGATGTGGGCGGTATCGGTCCCACGCTCAAGGCCGCCCACCTTGCCGAATCGTTCTACATGGACTGCGAGATTCACGGGGGCGGTCCGGGGAACCTGGCGGTTCTGGGCGCCATCCCGAACGGGCGCTGGTACGAGCGCGGACTGTTGCACCCCTTCCTCGACCACGACACGCCCCCGCCCTACCTCCACCGCCTGAATGATCCGATGGACTCAGACGGTTTCATTCCGATGCCGACCGCCCCGGGATTGGGCGAGAAAATTCACTTCGAGTACATCCAGGAGCATCTCACGTCCACCTGGTCGTAAATGTTCGCAGCCCGGCGGTGGGTGGCTGCGGCGCACTCTGCGACGTAGACCGGTCTCCGGCGGGGGTGACTACGGCTGCAACTTCGAGAGTTCGTGCGTGTCTATCACAGAGGTCACAGGTAGGTCTCCGCCGGGAGGCAGGTTTTCTCAGGATACTCAGAATGACCGAGCCGCATTCTCATGTCCCCCACATGCACCGAACCGGGTTTGTGCGCCGGGAACTTCTTCAGATCGGGTTCCTCGGCGCCTTCGGGATGACGATGGAGGGTGCGTTTGCGCCTCGCGCGGCGGCGGCGCGGGAGGCTCGGGCGAAGCGGGTGATGGTGGTCTGGATGCCGGGCGGACCCCCGCAAATGCAGCTCTGGGATCTGAAGCCGGACTCCCCGTCGGACTGCCGGGGGACGGCCCGCCCGATCTCGACCAGCGCGCCCGGTATCCAGGTCGGCAGTCGCCTGCCGCTCACTGCCCGCCAGGCCCACCAGTTCTGCATCGTCCGGTCGCTCACGCTCGGCGCAGAGGATGAAAATCACATTCCGGGCCATCAGGAAGTGCTCGCCGGCATCAACCGGCGGCCGCCGACGTTTAAGAGCTTCGCGACCCGCAACGACTGGCCCTCGATCAGTTCCGTCATTACCGCGGTGAAGCCGAACTCGGGGGGATTGCCGGCGGCGATTCACCTGCCCTATCGGATCAAGTACCAGGGCACGCCTGTGCCGGGTGAAGGCGCCGGCTGGCTCGGGAGCAAGTACGATCCCTGGTTCATCGAGCAGGACCCGAATGCGGAGAACTTCCGCGTGCCGGATCTGGTGCCGATAGCCGGCTTCACCGTGGACCGCCTGGGAAATCGCCAGCGGCTGTTGTCCCAGGTAGACCGTTCGCGCCGGGACCTGGACGCGGAGCTCGATGTGCGTCAGTTGTCCGATGCACAGGAGAAGGCGTTCACCGTAACTACCTCGGCGGAGACGCGGCGGGCGCTCGATCTGAGTCGCGAACCTGTGCAGTTGCGGGAACGATACGGGCGCTCCACCTTCGGGCAGTCGCTGCTTCTGGGCCGGCGACTGGCAGAGGCCGGGGTGAAGTACGTTCAGGTGAACCTCGGCAACCTGAACGCGTGGGACTACCATCGCGGCGAAGACGCCCGGATGGACGTCATGATGCCGCAGTTCGACCAGGCGTTCAGTGCGTTCCTGGAGGATCTCGCCCAGCGCGGCCTGCTGGACGACACCCTGATCATTTGCACCAGCGAGATGGGACGTAACCCCGTGCTCGGAAAGACCGTGACGGGGGCGGCGGTGAATGCCTCCGAACCGGACGGCCGTAACCACTGGCAGTGGGTCTGGAGCGGTGTTTTCGCCGGTGCGGGGGTGCGTGGGGGCTCCGTCGTCGGAGAATCGGACGAGTGGGCGGGCTTCCCGGCGACACGTGGCTACATGCCGTGCGACATGGCCGCCACGATCTACGACGCGATGGGCATTGACCCGCGCACCGAAGTGACTGATATCCAGTCCCGTCCGATGGTCGTGAATCACGGTGACGTGATGGAGGAGCTATACTCCGGCGCGTGAGCGGTAGTGCTCCATTGGAAGCACGGATTGTCGCCGGGGTCGAGACGGGTACGCGGCGCAGATTGCAACGTGTTTTGCTGAGCATCTGCGCGGGCGGGAGCCGTGACCACCTGACTGCAGCGCTGCGTCGGCGGCATCGCACAGGAACCTGAGTGCGGCGCGACACGCCGGGATCGCACCCCTTCAGGCCAGGATCGGCGTGATGACGTTCCCGGCTACGCCGGTGAGGCGCTCGGCACGGCCGTTGTGGAGCATGGTGAGGCGGTGGTGATCCAGCCCCATGAGGTGCAGGATGGTGGCGTGCAGGTCATGCACATGTGTGCGGTTCTCTTGCGCGCGCAGGCCGATCGCATCGGTGTTCCCGTGGGTGACACCGCCCTTGACCCCGGCGCCAGCCAACCACACGGTGAAGCCGTGCGGATTGTGGTCCCGGCCGGTGGCGCCCTCCGTCATCGGGGTCCGTCCAAACTCGCCCGCCCAGACCACGAGCGTGCTGTCCAGGAGCCCTCGTTGCTTGAGATCGCGCAGCAGCGCCGCCACCGGGCGGTCCATCCGGGCGCAGAGCGCGGAATGGTTGCCTTCGATGTCGCTGTGGCCGTCCCACCCGTTGGTGTCGCCGCAGTAAAGTTGGACGAAGCGTACGCCGCGTTCGATGAGTCGCCGCGCCAGCACGCACCGAGCCGCAAAGTCTCCGCACTCCGGGCGATCCACTCCGTAGGCGGTCAGCGTGGTCGCCGCTTCGCGGCGCACATCCATCGCTTCCGGCGCGTGGACCTGCATCCGGAAAGCGAGTTCATATGCGGCGATCCGCGCAGCCAGCGCCGAATCCGCTTCGCGTGCATCCAGGTGTCGGGTGTTCAGCGTCCGGAGGAGGTCCAGAATCCCGCGTTGCCGGGTCGGTTCGAGGCCGGCCGGCGGCTGCAGGTAGCGGATCGGGCTCTCGCCGCCGCGGACGACTGTCCCCTGGTACGTAGCCGGTAGGAACCCGGCCCCCCAGGAGGGCGGGCCTCCCTTGACCACTCCGCCGGGGTCCGGCACGACCACGAACGCAGGCAGGTTCCGGTTCTCGGTTCCCAGCCCGTAGGTCACCCACGCACCCGCGCTGGGCCCGCCCATGCGCGTAGTGCCGGTATTCATGAGATAGACGGATTCGGGATGAGTGACGCTGTTTCCGTAGCAGCCGCGCAGCATGACGAGGTCGTCCGCTACTCCCGCCAGGTGCGGCAGCAAGTCGGACATCTCGATGCCGGAGCGGCCGCAGTGCCGGAACGTGCGCCGGGTACTGAGCAGCACGTTTTTCTCCACGCCCCTCCGGGTCGCGACGGCGCCGAAGCTGGACGGCAACTTCTGCCCGTGCAGGCGTTGCAGGTCCGGTTTGGGGTCGAAGAGTTCGAGGTGACTCGGGCCGCCCGACATAAAGAGAAAGAGTATCGAAAGGGCTTTCGGCGGAAAGTGAGGGGCTCGGGCGGCGGAGGGGTCTCCGGTCGGCCCGTCTGCTGCCGCTGGGCGCGAAGCCGGCAGCCCCTCTTCGGCGAGAAGGGATGCGAGCGCCAGTGCGCCAAACCCGCCCCCGGCGCGGGTCAGTAACTCCCGCCGGGTTGCGGGCCGGAATGTTTCCGGCCCGTTCGGTCCGCCACAACCAGTCCGCATCCCAGCCCTCCGCTACGTGATGTGCGCCCCAAGCGCCTCAGTATAGACCGCATAAAGCGACTGGCTCGCGGTC
>SYMT01000402.1 GCA_005805375.1 Actinomycetota bacterium | reverse complement strand
CGTTGCCGGTGTTTCCCGCCACGATGGAGTTTTCCAGGGTGACGGTGGCGAGGCTGCCGAAGGAAAAGAAACCGCCGCCCTGCCCGGCCGCCGCGTTTCCCGTGATGGTGACGTGGTTGAGAGTGAGCTTTCCGAAGGTGTTGAAGATGGCCCCGCCGGTGGTGCGGGCGCTGTTGCCGGCAAAGGTGGTCAGGGAGAGGTTGAGGGTGCCGCCGTTGTTGAAGATGGCCCCGCCGTTGAGGGCGCTGTTGCCGTGGACCGCGCATTGGACGAGAAACAATTCCCCCGTGTTGAGGATGGCTCCGCCGTTGCCCTCGTTGTGCGCTCCGGCCGTCAGGGTCAGGCCGCGCAGGGTCAGCCGGCCGTTGCCTGAATCGATCAGGCGCTCTTCCAGGCGCGTGCGACTCGTCAGCGAGACGCGCCCCACCGTGTCCTCATAGAGCAACTGCTGAAACAGGCGATGCTCGCCGCGGAAGTCCGGGCGAAACTGGGGAGTCCACCCGTAGCCCTGCCAGACGGAGAGCTTGGGCGTGATCCGGTAGCCGAAAGCAGGGCGGATTAGGAGGCGATCCAATGCCCCAATGTGTTCCCCGATGCGGGGCTGCACCTCAAAGTAGCCGAGCCACCGGCGAGAAAACTGCTTGTTGATGACCAGCAGACTCCAGTGCTGGGTATCGGACTCGGCAGCACGAGCCCCGGGGCTGATGCCGAGGGACAGCCATACAATTCCGGTGAGCACAACCAGTGTGCGTGCCCGACGATAGGTCATTCTGTTCATCCTGATCGATTCCGAACCCGGACGGAGGGGCGCAGCGCCGCCGAAACCGCCTCCGGATCGCGGCGCCGGAACCGCCGGGCCTCGTCCGGAAACTCCGGATCTCCACGACGCACGATCACCGTCCACTGTACTGATGGATGCCGCGCGCCGGAAACGTTCGGTGCAGCGGACGCGGCAGCTCCGGTTTCACGCCCACTCCCGGCTCCGTCCGGAGGCGAATGGCGCCGTTCTCCGGGCGCAGGGGCTCACGGCTGAATACGCCGCCCTTGTCCTCCGCGTTCAGCACACACTCCGTGCACCGGCAAGCGAAGCGTGAAGATCGCCTCGTGATCCATCAAGCTGGGCTGTACCCTGTGCCTACCCATTTTCACTGAGCGGACGCCGTCTTCCTTCGGGGGGTGCGAATCCCCCGCTCCTGTAGATGCAGCACCGAGTCGGCGGCGACGGCACGGACCCACTCGTCCGGATCTTCCAGCAGCCGGTGCAGTGCCGCCAGCACCTCAACCGGAGGTGGGAGCGGCACCTCCCACTCCAGCACCCACGTGGCGTTGCGGCGGATGTGGGCTGCGGGGTGCATCGTCAGCGCCAGCACCCGGGGCAGCACCTCTCCGGTCAGGAGAGGTTGCAGGCCGCTGGACGCGGTGGACGACACATCTTCATGTTCGTCCTCAAGCGCGCGGAGGAGGAGTTCCACCAGCGCGGGGACCCATTCCGCCCCCCACTCCAGGAGCAGCCCCAGCGCAGAGTCACGGACGTTGGCCAGAGGACTTTCCAGCAGACTGACAACATCTGAGACCACTGCGGGCGTACGCAGGGCCGGTGGGAGTTCCTCCAGCGCTTCAGCCACTGTGTCCGACCAGTGTCGCTCCGGGCTCCGCAACTGCGCCAGGAGGCCCCGGACTGTGGCGGGGGAGTGGAGCCTGCCCGCCGATCGCTGGAGCACAGCACACGCGTGCCGGCGCACCTCCGGGTCAGGATCGTCGAGAAGCATCGGCAGTGCGTCCACGACTGACCCGATCCAATCACCCGCTGGAACCGATCCGGCGAACCGGGACACCAATCTGAGCGCCGCCAGCCGGCAGCCCGCCACCGGGTGGCGCAGTCCGCCCTGTAGCCGCGGCAGTACTGCCGTGGGCTCGACCCCTTCCGTTCCGTCGGACACGACGAGGACCACCCGCAGGTCCGGATCCCGACCCAACTCGAGGCGCTTTGCCTGAAGGCCGGGGTCGTCCGCGAGTTCCGGGAGATCCAGCAGCGGCACGGCGGCCGCCCTCACCCCCGGTTCCGGGTCGCCGAGCCAGGCGAGCACCGTTTGCGTGGAAAGGTGCGGCGCTGCGGCCTCCTCCCAGCGGGCCAGGAGACCCACCGCGAGTTCCCGGGTCGCCGGTGCGGGCGAGGCCGCAAGGTCCAGCAGACCCCGGATGAAATCCGGCTGCGCGGCCGCTTTCCCCATCTCAGCTACGGTGTCGCGGACCGCTGCTTCACCGGCGGCCAGGCGCGGCAGGAGCCGCTGCAGCGCCTCCGGGTGGGCCGCCGCAGCCCCCAGCCACTGCAGCGCGTGCAGGGAACGTCCCCGCAACTCATCGTCTTCCCCGCCCGCCAGGATCGCCAGTTCCACCGCCAATTCGCCGGGCGTCCAGCGGGTGTGGACGCCGTACGCTTCGGCGACTTCAATGCGCACGTCCGGATCCGGGTCCAGAATGTGTTCTCGCACCGCGGCGGCAAGCGCGGCGCTGCCGGCGAAGTGCCCGAGGTCCTTCAACGAGTGTGCGGTGGCCTCCCGCTCGTCCGCAGAGGGCGAGCGCAGTCCCGGGAGAAGCGCCTGTGCGATCTCCTCCTCCGCCACCGCCGGACCCAACCCCGTAACAACATCCAGCCCCCTGGAGCGGAGAAGCGGATCCTCGCTGCGCAGCACCTCCGCCAACACGCTCCGGAACGCGGGGGACACCACTCGCTCTCCCAACCCGTTGATGAGCCAGAACCAGGGCTCGGCCTGGTCGGGGCGCCCAGCCCACCGGACGGCCCACGCAGGCAGGGTCTGACCCGCCGCCCGCGCTCCTACCGCCGCCAACGAACGCAGAACCGCCTCGGAGTCCGGCAGAAGCCGAGCGGTTCCGTCTTGCCGGCGCCGCGCCCACTCGTCCAGGTACTCGGTCGCGATCCGGTCTTGCAGCTCTTCCAGCGAATCGGAACCCGCACCGGCGACGGCGGAATGGTCCGCACCCGGACCCTCGAGTCCTACTCCACTTCGGTCACTACTCCCCCCGGGAGTGCGCGGAATCTCGGGCAGGCAGAGTGCCGCCAGCCTGAGCCGGTGCCGGCCCAGATCGTCCTGCTCCGGGTCCAGGAGCCGCTCCAACAGCGGCGTCGGATCGGTGAGCAGGCCTGCCAGGCACCGCAGCGGCTCCGTCCACGCTGCCTGCCCCGCGCACTCGGCGATTGCATTCAGGGAGCAGGGCCTCCCCTCAACCTCCGATCCGAAAAACGAAGACGTTGGGACCGAAGGACGAACTTCGCCTCTCGCAGTTCGGCTTCGACCTGCGCCCGCGCTTTTCAGATCCCTCTCTCTTTCGTTCTTCGCATCGTCTTCCCACTGCATCCATCGCATGGAGCACGCAACGAAGTATTCGAGGAACGTGCGGTGGGCGAACGCCCAGCGGTCCGGGGCGCGCTCTTGCAGCACGCCGCGCTCGACCAGCGCCGCGAGCCGCGCCATGACCTCCGGCGTGTCGTCGCCGGAGGCGGCGGCGAGGGCGGCCCGGACGTCCGCCCCGGCAAAGTCGTTGCTCTGCGGAGCCGCTGAAAAGAGGCGCCAGGCCGTTTCCGGCAGCACACTCTCCCAATCCGCCATCACCGGCCCCTGATCGGCCTGCCAGCCTCCATCCAGTACTTGATCGAACAGCCGGGTGTAGAGACGCGCGCGCCAGCCCAGGCCCTCGGGCATTCCCGCCGTTCCGGCCGTCTGGTCCGCCTCCAGCACACTGCAGGTCAGGGCGAGCAGCAGCGGGTTTTCCCCGACTGCGCTCAGGGGTCCCCCTTCCTCCAGGAAACCGGTCCATGCTCCGCGGGCGCCCCAGGCCCGCAGAAAGAAAGTCTGTTCGGTCTCATCCCACGAGTCCAGTTGATACTGCTCGGCCTCCATCCACGCCGGGAGCGCCGCCGCGTACCCCACCCGGCTGGTGATCACGACCAGCCCGGGCGCGCCCTCCAGGTCTGCGAGGGCGTCCCGCAGCGCCTCCGGCGCCGGCACTTCGTCCACTGCATCAAGCAGAACCGCGGCTCTTCCCGTGCGCACCGCCGCCCAGAGGTACTCCGCCAGGTGCTCCCCCGCATCTGCCGGTCGCTCACCCGAGTCTGCCGCCTGCTCCGTCGGGTCAGGCCGGGGATCCTCCGGGTTTGCCGGACCGAAAGGCCCCTCCTCTCCCCCAGTTCCCGCCGCGTCCAGGATCGTCGCGATCTGGGCGCGAAGGGCGGCCCGCACCGACCCCGCCCGGACAACCCCGGGCGCCGACACGAGAATCGGCAGCGTGGACGGGGGACGCTCCCGGCCGCGGGCAGTGCGCCACGGAGCCTCGGAGAGCGCCGTCTCCGCAAGCTGCCGTGCGATCATCCGAAGCAGTTCGCTCTTCCCCTGACCCGGATGTCCCTCAATGAAAAGCGTGCGACGCGGGGCTCGCCGAGCCCACCGTTTCAGGATTCCCGACAACTCCCAACCCCGTAGATGCTCCCACTTCCGCTTCCCGAATCCTCCTGGACCCGATGGGAGGCCCTCCTCGGCCGCGGACAGGGGTGGCCAGACGAACAGATCAGAAGGGCGGCGGGCGCCGATCCAGGCCGGTGGCTGCCGATCCGGGGTCTCCCGGACGAACGCCAGGTACGCCTGTAACTCCGGGTCCGGGCAGGGGCGGGGTGAGGAAGGTGCGGGATCGGTGGTCAACTGCAAGTCTCCGGGCGCCCCGGGCAGGAAGCTCACGCCCGGGTGGGACGGGTTCCTTATCGTTGGAGGGCCCAGGTTTGTTCAACTGCGCAGCGTCCAGTCAATATCTCGGGGCGGCGATCGGAACTCTTGCTCCCAGTTTTGTCACCATCGCGGGACTTCCGAGAACCTCAGGGCTCGGCATTCAACCCCGGCGTCTTGAGATACTCGACCCGCCGGGCGGCTTCTCCGCGCCCGGCCGCAGGGCGCAGCCGGAGCGGATCGAAGGCCCAACCGTGCTGGTCGCGAAGATAGACCACCGCCTGGTGCGCCATCAGGAGTTCCGGCTCCGTCGCCGCCGCATTCAGCACATCGTAGAGGGCCGGCATCGGGTCGGCGGCCCGAACCGTGCCGAGAAATTCGGCAGCGCGAACCCGCACCATCAGTTGCTCATCCTCCAGCAGCGGGGTGATCGCGGGAACGAGAGCTGCTGCGGCCTTTCCGTGTGCGGTGGCGGCGATGCAGGCCCAATAACGCTCCCAGGGGTTTGCCGACGCCAGCGCCTGCTTGAGTGCGGTGCTTGCGCGCGCGAAAGGAATCAGTTCCAGATCTGCGATGCGGGCCAGTTTCCTGATTTCGGCGGCGTGCTCGGCGCCGAACGACGCGCCGTCCGCCAGCGCCACACGCACCAACTCGCTCTCCGGGTAGAAGCTCAGGTCGTGGATTTCCAGCAGCCGCCGGCGCAGCAGCGCGCGCAACTCACGCAGTGTGTCCCGGTAGCGACTCTCGGCGGCGAGATCCCGGACCTGGTGCGGATCCGCTTCCAGATCGAACAACTGCTCCGGCGGACGGGGACGGAAGAAAGCCGACTGCACCGCGTTCAGCTTGCCGGCGCGAAACAGTTGCCGCCACTCGGCATAGGCCAGCATCCGGTACCGGTAGTTATTCTGGAGGCCGTCGGCATAAAAGCCAGTGAAATTGCGGACATACGCGAACCGTCCCTTGCGAAGCGTCCGTACGAAATCGTACTTCTCGTCCATCCGGTCCGCATAGCCGAACGCCGTGTCCCTGCCGCCCGGCAGGCCCCGGGCCTGCGCGCCGAGGGTCCTCGCGTCTCCGGCGGCCAGGACGAAATCCCGACCGCGCGCGGCGCGTTCGCCGTCCCTGACGCCCCCTCCATCGCCACTGGCTGATGGCCACTCGCTCCTGCGGGAGTCCCGGGACCCGATGCCGGCTCGCGTTAGGAACGGGCGCCCATCCATCCGGCGCGGCACGTCCACCCCCGCCAGTTGCAGCACCGTCGGCCCCAGGTCCACGAACTCGACGAAGTTTGGTGTCCGGGCACCCGGCGCGATCGGGATGAGATGGCGGAAGTGCTCGGGAATGCGCACCACCAGGGGGACGTGCAGCCCGCGGTCGTAGGCATAGCCTTTACTCCCGGGAAGCACCCCGCCGTGGTCCCCGAAGTAGAACACGAAGGTATCCTCCAGAACCCCCGCCCGGCGCAGCGCCTCGACTGCGCTCCCCACCTTCGCGTCAATGACCTGCATCCGGTCCGAATAGCGGGCGTGGGTGTAACGAAAAGCAGGAGTGTCCGGGTGGTAGGGGGCCAGGGTCACCGCTTCCGGCGGCGTGGTCGTCCTCTCCCGGGCCATCTGGGCCGCGGAGAAATGGAGGGCACTCTCATGCGACTCGGGCCAGGATTCCATGTGGAAGAACGGCGTGCTGCGACTGGGTCGGTTCCGCCATGACGCACGGTTGGACGACTCGTCCCACAGTTCCCGGAGGTCGTGGACGAAATTGTAGTCCGTCTTCGCGTTGTTCGTCGCGTAGTAGCCCGCCTGCCGCAGGAGTGCCGACCATGGCCGGAATCCACGCGGGAGCGCCGCCGCCACAGAGCGCCGATGGTACTGGAATCCGACGCCCGGTGCGTACAATCCCGTCGCCAGCGTGGAACGCGCCACTGAACAGACAGGCGCACACGAGAAGGCGTGATCGAACGTCACCCCTTCGGCTGCGAGGCGCTCGATGTGGGGAGTCGCTCCAAGCGGGTTGCCGTAGAGCCGGAGATAGTGGACTGAGTTGTCTTCTGAGACGAGGAAAACGAAGTTGGGCCGGGCGGGCTGCCCGGCACCAGCCCGGGCAAGGAGCACGAGCACGAGCACGAGAAAGACGACAGCGAGGCGCATGGGAGCGAGGGTCGGGGAGAAGTGAGGAGAAACGGGCTACCAGACTGGTTATCTCACCATCGGGCCTGTTTCCCCCGGAGGGCGCACACATCCGGTGCATCCGTCGGGTACGCCCGGTGTAACGTGGGGTTAGTGCCTGAAGTCAGGGTGGTGGACTGCACTTCCACGGTCATCGCCGTCACCGGCGCGGTCGGGGCACCTGTGTAGTGCTCTCTGTGGATGACCGCGACAAGGTCCGCGACGATCGGAAACGATCACGGGACAACCGTCTGCAAGTTCTTGCCGGATGTCTGGCCCGCCCGCCGCTTGGTGAATGACGACAGGGGTGGGACCTGCGAAGGTCCGTGGAGCGGACGACGGCGGTCATCGCCCCGGGTTCGACACGGAAGATTCGGGAACACGGCGCCCTGGGAGGGGGAGTGGTCGCCGGAGAGAACCTGGGTGGGGGATCCGCGAAACCCCGGGGGGCCCGATCGGGGACGACTTTATCTCGCTGCATGGGCAGCGCCAGTCGGGCCTCGCGCAGATGTTCCGCTGGATGCGGTCACGGAAGTGGTTGGGCCACCGATGGCTGCGCCTGCGACATCCGGCGTTCAGCCGGCCCTGTTGGAGAGATCCTTCTGCGTGCTTCCGTGGGCGCAGCCGGTGGCATACGGGTCGGTGCGCCCGCTGGCGGCGCATCGCCGGAGCCGTGCGGAATCTCACGCGCTTCTCCATCCGCAACTGCTGGGTTGATCGGTCCCAGCCTGACCCTCTCGGCAGCCCACCCGGCGGTGGCTTTTTTGCCGTGCGGAAGGGTGTCGTCTCCCTGATGCCGAACGGGTGATCGGGGTTGGGCTGGGTGCTGGACGCGAGTGGTGCGCGCCCACACCAACGCGCGGCGCCACCCATTGCTGCGGGAGAGGGCACGAGCATGCACGGCTGGACGGGCAGGATCTTGCGGGTGAACCTGACCACAGGCACCCATTCGGTAGAGGCCACCCGCGCGGACTGGGCTCGCGACTACATCGGTGGCCGGGGCCTGGGCGTGCGCTACCTGTGCGAAGAGGTGGACCCCCGGGTGGATCCCGAGAGCCCGGAAAACAAGCTCATCTTTGCCACGGGGCCGCTCACGGGCACCAATGCGTCCTGCGGCGCGCGCTATATGGTCATCACCAAGGGGGCGCAAACCGGGACCATCACCACCTCGAATTCCGGGGGGCACTGGGGTCCGGAGCTCAAATTCGCCGGGTACGACATGGTGATCCTGGAAGGACGTGCGCCGCGTCCGGTGTACCTGTGGATCCACAACGACCAGGTGGAAGTCCGCGACGCCGCGCACCTCTGGGGCAAGACGGTTTTCGAGACCGACGACCAGTTGCGCGGCGAACTGGCGCAGCCGGATGCGATCATCGCCTGCATCGGACCGGCGGGGGAGAACCGGGTCCGCTTTGCCGCCATCCTGAACGACAAGCACCGGGCCGCCGGGCGCTCCGGGGTCGGCGCCGTAATGGGCAGCAAAAATCTCAAGGCGATTGCCGTTCGGGGCACCGGTGGCGTGAGCCTCGCGGACCCGGTCGGGTTCCTGCGGGCGCAGTGGGCGCTCAAGGCGAAGCTGAAAGCGCATCCCGTCACCGGTGAGGGGCTTCCGGTTTACGGTACGGAAGTGCTGATGAACGTGATCAACGAGGTGGGCGCGCTGCCGACCCGCAACTTCACCGAGGCCCAGTTTGCGGAAGCCGATGCGATCGGCGGTGAGACCTTAAAGGAGACCCGCCTGCTCACGAACAAGGCCTGCTTCGCCTGCACCATCGCGTGCGGGCGGGTCAACAAGCTGGGGGAGGGGTCCGACAAGTTTGCGGTCACCACTCACCCGCGCAACTGGAAGATCGCCACCGAAGGCCCGGAGTACGAACCCGCCTGGGCCCTCGGCGCCGACACCGGAGTCGGCGACCTGGACGCGGTGATCAAGGCAAACTACCTCTGCAACGAGCTGGGGATGGACCCCATCTCGCTCGGCAGCACGATCGCGGCGGCGATGGAACTGTACGAAACCGGCGTGCTGGACGACAGCGTGACCGGTATGCCGCTCCGCTTCGGCAGCTCCGAGGCCCTGGTCCACCTTGCCGAGGCAACTGCCTACCGCGAGGGTTTCGGCGCCGAGATCGCGGAAGGAGCGATGCGCCTGGCCCAGAAGTTCGGTCAGCCGGACCTGTTCATGGGAGTGAAGGGGAGCGAGTTCCCCGCCTACGATCCCCGCGCCGTCCAGGGGATGGGTCTCGGCTATGCCACCTCGAACCGGGGCGCCTGCCACCTCAAGTCGTACACCATTGCCCCGGAGATCCTGGGCATTCCCGAGAAGCTGGATCCCACGGTCCCGGACAACAAGGCCTACTGGACCAAGCTTTTCCAGGACGTGACCGGAGTGTTCGATGCCGCCGGCCTCTGCGTCTTCCTCACGTTCGGGATCGGACTGGAGGATGCCTGGCCCGAACTCGCCTGTGCTACGGGAATCCCCTACACCCTTGAGGACCTCTTGCAGGCCGGCGAGCGCATCTGGAACCTCGAGCGGCTCTGGAACGAGCGGGCCGGCTTCACCGGCAAGGACGATACCCTGCCGAAGCGTATCCTCCAGGAGCCGATCCCCGCCGGCCCGATGAAAGGTCGTGTCAACCGGCTGGGCGAGATGCTCCCCGAGTACTATCGCCTGCGCGGCTGGACCACCGACGGCAGCCCGACGCCTGAGAAGCGCCAGGAGTTGGGGCTCACCGGCCTTCCGGCGCGGTAGTGGACTCGCCCGCTGCGGAGAATGTGGGCTCGCCCGCTGCGGAGAATGTGGGCTCGCCTGCTGCGGAGAATGCGGCGGCGTTCGACGCCATCCTCGGCTGGGAGGCGCGCGAAGCCGTGGAGACGGCGGCGGCCTCTCTGGCGCGAGACGGATGGGCGGTGCGTGTCAGCCGGGACGTGGAGGCGCATCGGCTGAACGCCGTGCTGGCGGGGGCTGCCGTGGAGGTCCGCACCGTGCCGTTAGAGGCCCACCCGCTGTCCCGGGTGCTCGCGCTGCCCCGCTGTCGAATGTGGATTGCAGCGCAGGACTCGACCGGCCCTGCGGGAGAACTGATTGCGCGAGTGCGCCTCGCCCTGCTGCGGGGCGGCGGCTAGATAGGAACGGGATACCTGCCCGGGACCGCAGCGAATCACCCGCGCCGGCGTGAATGAGGAGGAGTACAGTGCCCAGACGAACCGTCATTGTCGGCGCCGGACCGGCCGGCATGTACGCGGCCGAGACGATCCGCAGCCTGGACGCGACTGCCGCCATCACGTTGGTGGGCGACGAGCCTCCGCACGCACGGATGGCGCTGCCCTATTGGCTGGCGGGGCAGGTGCCCCGTGCGCAGACGCTCACCGGGGGCCCGGAACTGTACGCCCGCCTGCAATTGGACGCCCGGATCGGTGTCCGCGCCACCGCCCTCGATCCGACCGCACAGCGCGTCGAACTTTCCGACGGCACGTCCCTGGAGTTCGATGCGCTGCTCCTGGCTCTGGGCTCCCGGCCGCGCCGCCTTGCCATCCCCGGAGCAGAGCTGCCGGGCGTGCAGACCATGTGGAGTCTCGCGGATACCGAGACATTGCTGGACGGCCTTCAGCCCGGCACCGAAGTTTGTCTGATCGGGGCAGGGTTCATCGGGCTCATCGTCCTGAACGCGCTCTGGAAACGCCGCTGCAAGCTGCAGGTGGTGGAGTCGGCTGATCACATCCTCCCCCGTATGCTGGGAGTGGACGCGGCGGGCGTGGCGGAGCAGTGGCTGTCTGCGCGCGGAGTCTCACTGCATCCCGGCGAGCAGGTGGAACGGATTGAGGCGGACGGCAGCCGTCGCGGCGTGATCCTGGCCGACGGGGGTGAGCTCTCGGCGGATCGCGTGATCCTGGCTACCGGTGTGCAGCCCAACGTCGAACTCGCGCGCGCGGCCGGACTGAAGGTGGAGAGCGGCATCCTCGTGGACCAGCGGTGCCGCACCAGCGCCCCCGGCATCTACGCCGCCGGCGACTGCGCGGCGGGGCCAAATCTCCTCGGGGGTCCGCACGAGGTGCATGCGATCCAGCCGACGGCGGTGGACCACGGCCGAGTGGCAGGGGCGAACATGGCCGGCAAGGATGTGGAGTACCCCGGCAGCCTCTCGATGAACATCCTGGATGTGGCGGGTCTCCAGTGTGTCAGCTTCGGCAACTGGACGGGGGACGGCCCGGACACCCAGGTCCTGCGCAACGCGGGGAGCGCGCTCTACCGGAAGCTGGTCTGGGACGGCGGCGCGCTGGTTGGCGCAGTGTTCGTCGGCCCGATGAACGACGTGGGGATGCTGACCGACGTCGGGATGGTAAAGGGCTTCATCCAGTCCCAGGTACAGTGGGGTGAGTGGACGCGACACCTACAGGAGAGCCCGGCTGACTTGCGGCGGCCCTATGTGGCGCTGGGTGTGCCCCAACTGCTCGTCGCACGCACGCTGCTGGGCGCTCCGTCGGTTGCCCGCAGCCACCGCGCCGGCGACCTCCAGCCGACTGTTGATCGGGGACCGCACCACGCCGTGTTCGTG
>SYMT01000006.1 GCA_005805375.1 Actinomycetota bacterium | reverse complement strand
GAGCGGCAGCGAGTTCCACACGCTCAGTGAATCATACTTCCGCCGCCGCGGGCCGTCAACTTTGCGCCCGCCGCCGGCGCAGCGGCCCGCTGGCGACGGAAGTCCCAACCCGGCCCTCCCCCGATCTTTGACACGATACTATTCGGCAAACGCGCCGGGCCGATCCACACCCAGAATGCGGGTCTGCTCGCACATGTGGGCCTGCCCGGTGCGGCAATGAAAGCACATCCCGCACGTGACGTGGCTCTCCGCCGACACATAGTCCCCCTCGTGGGCATGCCGCACATCGCGACCCACGGCGACCACTGTCCCGGCAAACTCGTGCCCCAGCGTGAGCGGCGGGGAGACCCTTTGTTGGGCCCACGCGTCCCACTGCTGGATATGCAGGTCGGTGCCGCAAAGGCTCGCCGCCTCGACCCGCACCAGCACCTCACCCGGCTGAATCTCCGGCACCGGTATTTCTTCCACGACCAGACCGGGCGCACGTTCGGGCTTGCGAATCGCCCTCATTCTGGTTGCCATGGTTGGTTCCTCGCAAGAATACTGCCGGGTCTCGTGCCGCGTGTCACCGATGCTGCGGAGAGGGAGCCGGGAAGCCACCGCCGCCCACGCCGCCCTCCGTCCTCGTTCCCAGCCTCATCGTTCACCCTTCGTCACCGACCCCCTGTCTCCTTCTCGGTTCTTCGTCAGTCCCACGCGGCACGGAGGCGGCTGTCGAAGAAGCGCGGGGTGCTCGCGGCACGAGCCGTGGTGCGGAGCTGGTCGGCCAGAGCGTTCAGCGCTTCATTGTCGCGCGTGAACACCTGGGGCTGCCAGGTAGCCAGCACGGTGGGATCGAGCGTCCCATCCGGTTGGCGCACGCGCGGACCCATATTCTCGACGGCGGCGATGGCGAAGATGAAGTCCGCTTCGGAAGGGGCCTCGCGGAGCACGAGTTTCAGCGCTTCGCGCAGGACCGGAGCCTGCACCTCACGCTTCATCCGGAACCAGGTGGCGGCCAGACGGAAGAAGACCCGTTTCATCTGTGCTTCCAGCACCTGAGCGCGCAGCAGTCCCTCGGGGGTGTTCTCCTTCCGGGCAGTCTGTGCAGCGTTTTCCAGCTTCTTCATCTCGGTGGCCTGCGTGAGGAGCGAGCGTGAGATCAGCGTGCGCGTGAAGCCTTCGGTACGTCGCGCGTGTTCCGCCAGGATGCTGCTCACCTGCGCCGGGTCCGCCACGGGCTGGAAATCCGTCGCGCGGGCCGGCCGACCCAGATCGCGCGCGAACTGGCGAGCCGCCACCACTTCCGGGGAGGCGCCGCTCTTGGCCAAGAGCCACATGTCGAAGGTCGCCAGGTAGTGCTCCTTTGCCGCCGCTGCGTCCAGACCGGGCGGCGGCACGAGCCCCAGTTCCTGCAGGCCGTGCTGCTGGATCATCTCGCGGGCCACATGGTTGACCACCTCTTCCATCGACTCCCACCCGTTCGCTTCGGCGTCCTGGCGAGTGAGGCCGGTCAGTCGTTCCCGTGCCCGGGTGGAGAGCAGCAGGTTACCGAAGAGACCGCGAGAGCCCGGGTATTTGCACAGGTACTTGTGGTAGGCGACCGGGTCCTGAAGTGTGAGCTTCCCGTCGGCATCCAGCACGGGTTCGCCGGAACCGGGGTCCCGGAGCGGTTCGCGATGGCGGAAGAGGAAGCCAAGCTGGCCGATCGCCACGTCGAAGGCCATCCAGGGCTCCAACGCAATGCCCTTGAAGAAGTCGGCAACCTTCTCCGGCGGCTCACTGGCCAGGTCGTTGCCCTGATTGACGAGTGCATTGGCGAAGAAATCAGCGTACTCCTGGCGGACGCCCAGCCAGTCCATGGCGGCAGTTTTTGTCACTTGGGTGGCCAGTTCTTGCGTCACTGCAGAGCCGAGCCCGGCCGTGGCTTTGCCCAGGGCCCCCAGTTCCCGCTCGACCGCCGCGGCCGCGAACGCATCCTTGAACGGATTGACAGCACCCCAGACGATGTCGGCCCACCCCGCGTACGGAATGGGGCGGCTGAGGAACCCCTTCGGCGGTGCGGGCACCGGGGCTGTCGCACGCGGTCCGCGCCGCAGCAGCCCGGCCCGGTGCAACCCGTGAAATGCGGCCTCACCCATTCCCTGGAACATACGCTGGATGAAAATCGAATCTGCCAGCGAGAAAATCACGTCGAGGCGGGCTTCCTTGGTCTTGCGAACCAGTAGCTCCTCGCGGAGTGCTTCCACCCGCGCCCGGGGCTGTACTTTTTCGCTGATTTCAGTCGCCTGATAGAAGGACTCGAGCGCCCCGTCGTAGTCCCAGACCATCAGGCGATCACAGCCCTGCAACTGGAGACACCGGGCCAGATCGCCCGGGCGAGTAGCGTTCAGGTGATACAAGTTCCGCTGCCGGAACTCCTGCAACTCGGCGACACGGTCCCATTCCTGGTTGTCGGCGGCGAGAAAGATCAGTCGCTCCAGGCGGTCCAGGCGGGCCTGGGTTACGAGATGATCACGCGTCAGGTCCCATTCCAGCACATGCGGATTCGTCTCCCGCAAGGCGAGGTACTGGGCGTGGAAGCGCGGCGCAAGCTCGCGGAGGCGAGTCGGCTCCCATTGCGCGCTGCTCCGCCGTCTCGCCCGGGATCGGCTCTCTCCACTCCACCTGCGCAACCCACCCGGCCGGCTCCGAGCTGAATCGAATGCTGTCGCTGCCCGCGTCCACCAAACGCCAGAACGAACTGTACGCAAGCACCAGATCCCCTCCCGCTTCCCATTCCTCAAGATACCCCCTTCGGCCGCTGGTTTCGCCTTTGATCGGCAACAGACAAAGGCGAAATGCGAAAGCACGAAAGAGTCATGCTCACTCTTTCCTCTTTCGTCGCTCATCCCTTCTCCCCCCACCGTGTAGCCGGAAACTCAGCAAGCTTTCAGCCGTAGTTGTGGGTTTTCCCCTCGCCACCGGGGTAGCACAACATGTGCCACGTTCCTCCTCCGAAATGGTAGACCCGAGTCTACCCGGCGCCGAGACTGCCCGTCACCCGGGCCATCCGGCCTGGGTGGCTGCGCGACCGGTCCGCGCCCTCCCACTCCTACCCACGCTGCTCCTGAACGTGTGGGGACTCACCCACTACCCCCGGGGCAATGTACATATGGTGGTTCCGGACCGCCTGTACCGTTCCGCCTGGCTTCCCCCGAAGAAACTCCGCGCCCTCGTGCGCCGCCACCAGATCCGCACGGTCGTCAGCCTCATGGGCGGGGACGACGGCGATCCGTGGTTCGTGGAGGAAGCCGCGGCTTGTGCGGGCGAAGGCGCAACGCTCGAAGCGGCGCGTCTTTCGACCCGCCGCCTACCTCGTCCCCCTGAACTGGAACACCTGGTGCGAGTGTTGACCGCCGCGGAAGGTCCCCTGCTGCTGCACTGCCGCAGCGGCGCCGATCGCACGGGATTCGCGACGGCGCTGTTTCTGCACCTCGTCCTCCATCAGTCCCTGGACGCGGCGATCCGTGCAGCTTTATCCTGGCGCTACGGACACTTTCCCCACCGGGCCCGCGCCCTCAAGCGCTTCTTTGACCTCTACCGGACTTCCAATGGCTCGCCGGATCTTGCCACCTGGGTGCATTGCAGCTACGCAGAGGTCTACTCCCGGCACCGCCGGGGCGTTGGTTCCGCAAAGGAACTTTGACGCCCCTGACGAACCAGGAAAGGCCGGGGTGGCGCCGGCCGCGCAGATTCTCACGACGAGTGGAGGAAGATTCTACGGATGACACAATCAGTGGACGCGGGGAGACGCAGGGCGCTGGGGATCGTGCTCGGGAGTGCGTGCATGCTGGCCGGCGGGCTGGCGCTACAGGCGCAGAATGAGCCTCCGGTCGAGCTGCGCCGGGCCAGGGTTCAGGGAATACCCACACTGATCGCGCATCCCCCCGGGACTCGGGGCCGCCGGCTGGTGATCTGGCTGCCCGGCTTCAGCGGCACCAAGGAAGGCACAGAGACTCAGTTGCGTGCGCTGGCCCGCGCCGGATTCGTCGCCCTCAGCTTCGACCCCTACCAACACGGGGAGCGACGGGTGGAATCGCAGGACACGCTGCGACGCCGCGTGCGTGGAAACATCCGGTGTTTCTTCTGGCCCATTCTCGCGCGGACGGCCGAAGAAGTGCCGCTCATGATTGATTGGGCCGTTCGCGAACTGGGGGTGAATGACCGCGTCGGGATGGGCGGCACGTCCATGGGCGGGGACATCTCCATCGCGGCCGCCGCAGTGGACCACCGCATTCGCGTGGTGTCGGCAGTGGTCGCCACCCCGGATTGGATGCGTCCCGGTTCGTTCGAGCCCCCCGGGGAGCCGGACGCCGCCGCCCGCGCCGACTACGACCGGCGCAATCCGCTCACACACCTGGATGCCTACCGGCATCGCCCCTACCTCGCGTTCCAGTGCGGCGCGGACGATCGCCAGGTCCCGCCGGACGGAGCCCAGCGTTTCGTCGCCGCTCTGAAGCCGATCTATGGGCCGCAGGCCGACCGCCTCCAGGTGAACCTCCAGCCGGGTAAGGCGCACGGGTTCACGCCGGAAATGTGGACCTGGAGTCTCGAATGGTTCCAAAAGCACCTGAACTAGCAGCCTGTCGGAGAAGTGGGTAGGAATCGGGGCGGAATCCGGCGAATCACGATGAATATGCAGCGCAAGTTCCGCACCGTCGATCCCACGCAGGCCCAGGCCCTCCAGATTGAGCTGGCGGCGTATCTGCCCGAGG
>SYMT01000401.1 GCA_005805375.1 Actinomycetota bacterium | reverse complement strand
CTTCCCTCGGAGGGGTCCAGCCCATCGCGGGCCAGCACATGGGGGTGATTCAGATCTACGGGGGTGTAGCAGCACCGGCTGGGTGGATCTACATCCACCACTTCCAGATACTCGCCGACAGGACCGGGTTCCAGGTCTTCCCAGGGCACCTCCACGGTAGCGCGATTGATCGCTGCGGTCTCCAGATCGCCCTTCAAACTGGGATCGAAAGAGTAGACGTGCAGCCGGCGAAGGCTCGGAGGCGGCAGTTCCGCCACCTTGCGGGCCAGACGCAGCCGCTCCAGTTCCGCCGGGGATGGGTCGTTCGCACGGCGCGGCGGCTCCGGCGACACTAGAGGAGCGGCGATCACGTCTGCCGCCGTTGTCCGGTTCCGCCTGTCAGCCGGTGTTCCGGCCGACAGGGTGAGGCGTTCGCGCAGAGCCTCGGAGAGCGTTCCGTCCAGCAGCGTGCTTCGGCAGGCGGCCAGGGCGATTTCCGCCCGCTCGGCAGTGTCAGACGTGGCGCTGCGGCGAAGCGCCACGGCCTCCTGGAATTGCTCCCGGGCGGACGACAGCCTGCGGTCACTTGCGTCCCCACCGGAAGGACCCTGGGTGCCCGCCGCCGGATGCGCAGGGGTGGAGAAGGAGAGGTGTGCAGCCAACTCTCGACCGACAAGATCGAGGTGCGCGGGCAACTCCGCCGGGGAAACGCCCAGAAGGCCGGCCAGCAACCCCGCAATCGTGGGGTCTTCTGCTCCGGCGATGGATGGGATTGCGTCGCGCAGGGCCGGCGCGGCCTCCCCCAGCGTAACCGGGGGTTCATACAGATGCGTGAACCCGGCAACCCCGCCCTGGTCCAGCGGCGAGTGGGCTCCCCCGTCTCGCAGCACGCGGGAGAGAAGCCGAAAGTCCGGCACGCCAGCGCCGGGGTCCGGGAGCTGGGTCTCCAGGAGACGCACGGCATCCACAATACCGGCGCCAAACCGGCCGCCGCGCACGAAGTCCGGCGTGGGGTCGCAGGACGCGCGGAGCAGGTACTGAAATACCCTGGGCACTCCAGCCGCCCCGTAGCGGGTGATGAGCGCCTCCCGGCCATGATAGGAGAGCCAGAGGGCCGCCAGCCCTGCTACTGCCGCCGTCCCCAGGGACGTTCCGTTCGCCTGTCCCACACCCATTACCGGCGTACCGTCCGTCTGCCGCGCCACCTGCGCCTGCCACACGCCAGCCCCGGGAGCGGTTACATCCACGCGACTGCCGGAGCTGGACCACTCCCACGCCGTGCGGGAAACTGTGCTCGCAGCGACCGCGATCACCTCCGGGTAGGCGGCGGGCCAGACCACGAACCCAACATAATTACCCGCCGCCGCCACCACGATGACGCCCCGTTCGACGGCCCGGAGCACCTTCTGACGGAGGTACCAGGAGCCGAGGCCCCCCAGGCTGATCGAGATCACATGCGCCCCGGCCTGGACAGCCGCGTGCTCCAGTGAGTTGGCCAGATTGAGCATGGACAGGAGCACGACGCTGTGTGTCACCCGTAGCGGCACCACCCGTGCTCCCGGCGCCACACCAGTCACGAAATTGGGGCCGGGAGATGCCAACTGCCGACCCGGAGGGCTCACGATCACGCTGGCAGTACTTGTGCCGTGGCCGGGATTGGGGGGCAGACCCGCCTGTTCCAGTTCGTCGCGTGAATTCGCATCGTTTTTCAGGAAGTCCCAGCTCTGCTCCAGCGCCAGGCCCGGCAGGAGTTCCGGGTGGTCGGTGTACCCGGTGTCGGGATGCCCGATACGGATGCCCGCCCCAGCCCGCAGTGGGTCGCCGCCGAAGAATCGGTTCCAGGCTTCCGGTACCCGCATTTGCTCCAGGCTCCATTCAGGAGTAGCAGGAGTAGCGGCCCCAAGCCCCGTGGTGTGGGCTGGGACCGCCGCTCCCTCACCGGGGTGCGCTGGCAGGCAGTACGCAAACAACGGCTCAGCGTACACCACGCCCCGGAGTTGCCGCAGGTGAGCCACCTCATCCCAGGCCCCTGCGAAAGTGAGATCGGTCACTCCGTCCCGCGGCGTCAGCAGCAGATGTAGGCCGGAGTCGTCAAACGGCTCGACACGCCACTGCCGACCCAGACGGACACGTGCCGCACGGGCGACATCCTGTCGCATGCCGCGACGCTCAATCTCCAGTGCGAATGCTTCCAGTTCCGCACCGTGTGTCCCCGCGTTCTGTAATCGGTCCAGGCTGGTTCGGTTCGTCATTTTCTGCAGCGAGTACGAAAGAGGATGCTTCCTCGGAGTGCGTGCGGAGATTTTACCCTTCCACCATCTCAAATCTGTCTCGGATGAGTGAGAGACCTCTGCGGCCAGAGGACCACCTCCGGGCCTCAAGGTTCTCATTGACACCACAGTCTCTCGGATTCTTGAGAGGTGGGCAGTTTCGACCTCACTGCGTGGTTAAAGAAGCTTCACGGACGACCCAGGTGACCGGAACGTAGACTCCCCCGGGTGTAGGCTGGGAGAGCTGTAAACTCGGCACGGAGGCGGAAACATGCTGGCAGGGGTGGAACGGTTAGTGGATCTGGTCGGGCCGCGGGTGTCTCGGGGCGCGAGTGCGGATGCCGTGGCAGTACGTGAGGCCGTGCGGGCTGGAGATACCGCAGCGCTGGCTGCCACGGAAGGGCACTTTGCCGCCGTGGCTCGAGAGGGGCAGACGGTACGGCTCGCGCGGACCCTCGGGCTACCGCTCCGTTACTTCGTGGCGAAACTCTTCCATGGCCCGTTCCTCATCGTGGGGGAGCGCATCGAACAGTTGTATGACTGGTGCTGCGACCGGAAAATCGGCTGGCAGTTCGACCCGCTCTACACGCGTATGGCGCCTGCCCACTACCTGGTCGAACTGGACCAGGTGGGGTGTCCCGACCCGACCCCGCGCTGCACGCGCTTCTTCACCCCGCCAGTCGGAGGGGGGTCGGCGGACGTGGACGAACTGGGCGAGGCGTATGTGCGAGCCGCGTACGGCTCCCTGCGGTGCTGGCTGGAGGCGGTTCCGGCAGACGCTCCGGTAGCGGTTCTCTTTTCCGGAGGCGTTGACAGTAGTTCCGTATTCCTGCTGGCTCGCCACGCCCTGCGCGAACTCGGCCGGAACCCGGACCACGTACGGGCGTTCACCCTGGATCTGGGCGGGGGACAGGACCTGGAGCAGGCAGCCGCCTGGGTGCGCGAACTCGGTCTGGAGCAGAGCTGGGAGCCACTGCGGCTGACGGGCCGAAAGCCCGACCTGGAAGGCGCCATCGCCTGCATTGAAGACTACCATCCTCTGGATGTCGAATGCGCCGCGGCGTCGTTGCTGGCCCTGCGGGAGATCCGGGCGCGCTATCCCTCGCTGCGCTTTCTGCTGGATGGTGACGGGGGTGACGAGAACCTGAAGTCGTACCCCCTGGAGGATTCCGATCTCACCGTCTCCAGTGTGCTGCGGAACCCGCTGCTGTACCAGGAAGGGTGGGGACTGGACGCCATCAAGCACAGTCAGACGTATTCGGGCGGCCTCTCGCGCAGTTATGTGCGCACGTACGCCCCGGCGCAGCGGTTCGGCTTTGAGGCACACAGTCCGTACACCAGCCGGCCCGCAATTGCCGCGTCGCTCCGCATTCCGTTTGAGGCCCTGCTGGACGGTCGGGCGGAGCGACTGGCTACCCTGAAGGCGGATGTGGTCCGCGACGGGGTGGAGGCAGTGACGGGGATCCGGATGCCGGTGTTCCCGAAGCGCCGCTTCCAGGAAGGCGCCGGCGGCGCCGCCTATCGCCAGTGGCGGGTAAGCAAGGCCTGGTGCCGCCGCACATTCCTCGCTCAATGGGAGGACCGTCTGCGCCACGCCTGGGAGACGCCCGAACTGAACCGACGCGAACTGGCGAACATCGGGGCGTGATCGAACGGAACGTCCTCGATCCGTGGCGGCCCTATTCCTTCTTTGTGGAGCCGGAAGTGGGGGCAGACGGCCGGACAGTCCCTGTGGCCACGGTACTGCTGACCAACCGGGAGTGTCCGTACCAGTGCGTCATGTGCGATCTCTGGCGGAACACGCTGGAGGAGACGGCGCCGCCGGGGGCCATTCCCGCGCAGATCCGTTTTGCCCTGGATCGCCTGCCGCCGGCGCCTGTGCTGAAACTGTACAACGCCGGCAGCTTTTTTGATCCGCGCGCGATCCCGAGCGCCGAAGACCCCGTCATCGCGGATCTCTGCGCGGGCTTTGAGCGCGTTGTGGTGGAGTGTCATCCGGCCCTGATTGGTGCGGAGGCCGGCAGGACGTCGGGATTCCAGGGTTCCAGGGTTCCAGGCCGGCAGGATGCCGACGTTCCCGGGGAGGTCCTGGACGCGGGCCGGCAGGATGCCGGCGTTCCCGGGGAGGTCCTGGACGCGGGCCGGCAGGATGCCGGCGTTTCCGGGAAAGGGGGGACGGCGGGGCTCCCAGCAGGGGAACGCTGGATCCGGTTTGCCCATCTCCTCGAACAACGGGGGGTGCGCCTGGAAGTCGCGCTTGGCCTGGAAACGGCGCACTCCGAGGTGCTGGAACGCTTGAACAAACGGATGACCCTGCAGCAGTTCCGGACGGCGGCGAAGCGGTTGGACGAGGCAGGTTGCGACCTCCGCGTCTTCCTCCTCGTACGGCCGCCCTGGCTCACCGAGGCCGAGGGAGTCGAGTGGGGCTGTCGCTCACTCGACTTTGCCTTTGATTGCGGCGCTTCGGTGTGCAGTCTCTGCCCAACCCGGGGCGACACCCGTTCGATGGAAGCCCTCAGCGCGGCGGGAGCCTGGAGCCCACCTGAGCTGGCATCCGTCGAGGCGGTGCAGGAATACGGGCTTTTCCTGCACAGGGGCCGGGTCTTCACCGACCTGTGGGAAATCGAGCGATTTACGACATGCCCGGAGTGCTCGCCGCTCCGCATCGCCCGCCTGCGCGCCATGAACGAAACGCAAACGGCGCCGCCTGCCGTCGTCTGCCGCTGCACGACGCGGGCAGCGCCGGCAAGCGGCGCCTGAATACAATGAGGCTCGGGAATCGGAGTTGCGGAGCTGCCGGACTCCACAGGGGTATCCGCTCTGCGACCCATGATGAAGGTGATACAGCGAGTGCTGACGACGCGTCACATGCTGGAAGGGCTTTCGCGCCACCTCAATCTCCAGGGTTCTAGGGTTCCATGCCGGCAGGATGCCGGCGTTCCCGGGTTCCTGCACGCAGGCCGGCAGGATGCCGGCGTTCCCGGGGCCGGCGGCGGCCGATACGTCCGGCGCGAGACTCCCGGTGGTGGGGCTGTTCCCCGGGGTGGGTCCGCAATTGCCCCGGATGTTTGACCTCGCAATCCTGGGCTCGGGGTTTGCCGGCTCCCTGCTGGCGCTGGTGGCGCGACGGCTTGGACGGACTGTGCTGCTGTTGGAGCGCGGCCGCCATCCGCGCTTCGCCATCGGGGAGTCTTCTTCTCCGCTGGCCAATCTGCTGTTGGAGGAGATTGCCCGCCGTTGGGACTTGCCCCGGCTGGTCCCGCTGACGACATATGGCGCGTGGAAGCGGACCTACCCCCGGCTTGCTGTAGGCCTGAAGCGCGGGTTCTCATTCTATGCGCACACGCCCAACGACGTCAGAAGTCCTGTGCACGACCGCACGCGCCAGTTGCTCGTGGCGGCGTCTCCGTCCGACGCGCTGGCAGATACACATTGGTATCGCCCGGACTTTGACGCGTTCCTGGTGGACGAAGCAGCGGCCGCCGGAGCGGAATTCGTAGATCGTACGCGCATCGAACGAGCCGAGTTCGGGCCCGCAGGCGTTTCGCTCGCCGGAACACGC
Source organism: Actinomycetota bacterium (assembly GCA_005805375.1). Lineage (GTDB taxonomy): Bacteria > Armatimonadota > SYMT01 > SYMT01 > SYMT01 > SYMT01. The sequence continues at coordinate 20,525 of SYMT01000401.1, read as the reverse complement.
GAGGGGTGCTCCGTCCGGTACCAGGCACGCTGGCTGTTCGACGCCACGGGGCCCCGCGGAGCCCTCTCCCGCCTCCTCGGCCTGGTGGAGGCGCCGTTCCCCGACTTCCCGCACACAGAGGCCCTCTACACCCACTTCGCCCACGCCCCGCGGTTTGAGGCTGGCGGTGTGCAGAGTGAGAATCCCCATTGTTCGCTCCTAACGTCCAGTTCCCCGCCACCCTACCCGCCGGACGATGCGGCGGTGCATCACCTGTTTCCGGGGGGATGGGTCTGGGTGCTGCGGTTCGAGAACGGGTTGACCAGCGCCGGCGTGGTCCTGGAGCGGAGCCAGGCGCGCGAACTGCGCCTGGAAGAGGGGGAAGGAGCGTGGCGGCGGGTGCTGCACCGGTTCCACGCCCTTCACCCGTTCCTGGAGTGTGCGGAGCCGACGCTCCCCTTCGTCCACCAGCCGTGCGTTCCATACCGGACAGCGGTGGCGGCCGGAGAGGGGTGGACGCTGCTGCCCGGGGCTGCGGCAGTGGTAGATCCGCTCTTCAGCACCGGGTTCCCACTCAGTCTGTTAGGGATCCAGCGGTACGGAACGGCGCTGGAGGAGGACTGGGGGACCGCGCGTTGGGCGACCCGGCTGGCGCACATTTCGCACTCCACCCTCGCGGAAGCAGACCACACCGCTACCCTGGTCGGCGCCTGCTACAAGACGTTCGCCGCCGGGGGCCGGCGAAACTCCGGCATTCCCGGTTTCCCCACGTTCACATCGCTCTCCATGCTCTACTTCGTAGCGGCGAGTTACAGCGAGATGGCGCGACGGCTGGGGCATCCCGCCCGGGCGGAGGGATTCCTGCTGCGCGAAACGCCCGCATTCCGGAACGCGTTTACATCATTGACCGCGCGCGCCCACACCGGGTATCCGGCCACCCCGGCGGAGACTGCCGCCCTCCTTGCACCCTTCAACGTCGCCGGCCTGTGCGACGCAACGAAAGGCAATTGGTACAGCGTCGCCCTGGAAGACGTCGTCCGGAATGCAGACAAGCTGGGGGTATCCGCAGAGGCTGTGCGGGCGTACTTCACGAAATTGCTCGGGTGAACGGGGAGGGGGGCCCCCCTCCCCTGGAACCGCACGCTGTGGCTCACGGTGCGGCGATCCAAGCTCCGGCGAGGCAATCCACTCCCTCCGGAGTCAGACGCGTGCGTGTCTTCCCATTCTCACTGACGCGGAACAGGCCCATTCCCCTGTCGGTTTGCAACGGCATCAGCAGGTACCGACCATCCGGCGACCAGGCCGGAAGCGGCATGCCTTCGAGTTCGCCCTCGACAGAGATTTCCAGATCCAGGCGAGAATCGCCCCGGTTCGCGAAATCCCAGAGATGCACGGACCCCTTGCGGGTCTGCGGACTGATGGACAGATAGGCGAGGCGCTTCCCATCGAGCGACACCCCTCCCGGCCCCGCGACGGCGAACTTCATCTCTTCACCCGGGACGAGTTTCTCCTCGTCCGAGCCATCGGCGTTGGCCAGATAAATCTCGGCCTTCATCTCGCCCTGCGCGAAGCGGGTATACCCCAGTTTCTTCCCATCCGGCAGCCAGAATGCGCCGAAGCCTCCCGAACCCTCCGGGTTGATCCGACGCGGATTGTTCCCGTCTCCATCCGCGACGAACACGCTGGGCATCTGGTTGCCGGCCGAAAAGGCCATTTGTTTCCCATCCCGGCTCCACGAGGCCAGCCCGGCCCGCTCCGAACCGACGTTCAGCGTGGTCAGGCCGGTGCCATCCGCCTGAATGATAGTAATCTGATGCTGATTCGGCTGCGGCATGGCAGCACTCATAAATGCGACCCGCTTTCCGTCCGGCGACCAGGCGGGGAACACATTCAGGGCCGCCGTCTGGCCGGGCAGTTCCCGGTCGTTCTTCCCATCCGCATCCATAACGTGCAGCCGGTATCCGCCCCCTTCTTTGCGAGGGTAGACGATCCTGCCGACGGCATCCGCCGCCCGGACGTGGACCGCGAGTAGTGCCAGCGTAACGGCGCCAAAGGCCACATAGCATCGCATCATCTGATGGTTCTCCGGAAAAGCGCCCGGTAGGGCGGAGTCAAGAAATAAACGCAGTGTGCCAATAATCAGTTACGCCGAGTGCAAGGCACCGGGAGGGAGGAATCATGGCATCAGACGACACACAAAACGCGGGAGCCGTGGTGGAAGCTGATTGGGGCGCACCTGCGAGGCACCAGAACGAGGGCCTTCATTTATCGTGGCGCACTCCCACACGGTCGTCCGGATGCCCCCACCTCAGGAGGATCTTCGGGATGGAATGCTCAACATTGACCTCCGGAGAACCTCGTCTACTTGTTCTGTCCCCTCCCGTGATTGAAATCCGCCATCGAAAGACAGGAAAGGTCTTGCGCCGCGTGGACGCGCAGGAACTCACCGCGTGCGACCTGACAGGCGCCGACTTGCGCGGAGCGGACCTCCGTGACGCGCACCTCACCCGAGCTAACCTGGAAGGAGCTGACCTGCGCGGCGCCCTGCTGACCGACGCGGACCTGGTGGGGGCCAACCTGAAGGGGGCGCAGTTCCAGAACGCGGATCTCGAGGGCGCAGAACTCGGCAATGCAGACCTGCGAGAAGCCAACCTCAGTGGTTCGGTGCTGCGCTACGCCCGGATGAGCGCCGCCGACCTCCGCGGCGCCAATCTACGCGGCGCGAACCTGAGAAAGGCCACCATGCGCCACATCCGCTACAACGAACAGACCCGCTGGCCATGGTTCTTTGACGTAGACGCCGCGATCTGCCGGTAAGGACGCGCGGGCGGGCGGGGCAGCCCCCTGTGGTTGCCTTTCGCAAAAGGATTCGGCCGGTGGGGAGTGCGCCTTCGCAATTCGGTCCTGCTATAATCCAGGTAGCTACTGAAGAGCCTTTTCAGGAGGTTCCTATCTCTTCCGTCCTCCGCCTCGGCATCCCGAAGGGGAGCCTGCAAGAAGCCACTCTGGGCCTGTTCAAACGGGCCGGTTACCATTTCGCCGTCAGTAGCCGTTCCTACTATCCACAGGTAGATGACCCCGAGTTGGAGGCTACCCTCCTGCGCGCCCAGGAAATCCCCCGGTACGTGGCGGAAGGGGTGCTGGACGCCGGCCTGACCGGGCACGACAATGTGGTGGAAGCGGGTGTGGACGTAGTGGATCTGGCCGAACTGGTTTATTCCAAGGTAACGTCCCGCCCGTACCGCTGGGTTCTCGCCGTCCCGGAGGATTCGCCGATTCGCACTCCCCAGGATCTGGAAGGGAAGCGCATCGCCACTGAGCTCGTCAATGTGACGCGCCGGTACCTGGACCAACACGGCGTCAAGGCGCACGTCGAGTTTAGCTGGGGTGCCACTGAGGTAAAGGTGCCGGACCTGGTGGATGCCATCGTGGAGGGCACAGAGACAGGCAGCACCCTGCGGGCCCACCGCCTACGGGTGGTAGACACACTGCTGGAAAGCACCACTCGGTGGATTGCGAGCCCGGCTGCCTACGCCGACCCCTGGAAACGCGAGAAGATGGAAAACGTAATCCTGCTGCTGCAGGGAGCGCTGAATGCCGAGGGGATGGTTGGGCTGAAGATGAATGTCGCCCGCGCGGACCTCGTGGCGGTAACGGCATTGCTCCCCGCAATGAAGCGACCCACGATCTCCGCGCTCTCCGACGAAGCCTGGGTAGCAGTGGAGACCATTCTGCCGGAGCGAGTGGCCCGAGAACTCCTCCCGCGGCTGAAGCGAGCCGGCGCCGAAGGATTTGTCGAGTACCCACTGCTGAAGGTCATTCCGTAGTCGGAGGCGCTCGCCATGACCTGCTCACATTGTCACACGCTCAATTTTCACGGATTCAAGTTTTGCCGGGAATGCGGTCGGCCGCTGGACGCCAACGTTACGCAAAGCGCAGCGGAACGGCAGGTCGAAGAGCATTTGGAAACGGCGTTCCGGCACATGGACAATGGCGACCTGGATGCGGCCCGTGCTTCGTGCCGGGCTGCGCTGGGTGTGTCCGCGCAGAGTGCTTCGGCGCACTCACTCCTTTCTCTGATCTGCGAGCGGGAAGATGATCTCCCGGCCGCCATTCGGGAACTGGAACAGGTGCTGGAACTCTGCCCGGCGAGCATCGCCGACCGCGAGCGGTTGGCCTACCTGCGTGGAGAGACGCCGCCGGTGCGCGGAGGGTGGTCTCCTTTTCGGCAGGGCGCCGCGGCTGCCCTGGTGACCCTGATCGTGGTGGGAATCGGGAGCTGGGCGGCACTGGAGCGGCCCTGGGAAAGGCAGCAGGCGGCAGGTCCCGGGCGGCAGGGAACCAGTAGCCGGACGGTCACTCCAACGCCACCCCGGACGTCGCCGGCGCCCCTCGTGATGCCGCCGGCGCCCCTCGGGATGTCGCCAGCCCCCGGTCCCGGGGGAGTGCCGGGCGCACCGGCGGTCGCGTTGCCCTCGGCACCGAATTTCCCGGCGGCACGAACGGCGCCGTTGAACCCGACCCCGGCCGATAGTGCCCTGAACCCGCGAGTGGGGCCGCGCTTCCCCCCCAGCCGCTCCACCCTGCCCACCGTGCTCAATCCCCGGCGCGACCAGGTACAGCCGGGATTGCCCGCTGCAGGCGTGGCCGCCGTCACGCCTCTAACGGGTGCCGGCGGCGGGATGGGGCTGTCGCCGGACGCCGCACCCAGAGGGTACCCGGGCCTGCCGTCGGCAGCCACAGGACCTGGATCCGGTACGGGACCCGCAGCAACCCCGGCCGGTGGAACAAACAATTCCCCGGGAGTCGCGACCAATTCTGCGGGAAGGGAACTTTCCGAACCGGAAAGCGGGTTCATACGCATAGCACCGGCCGGAGTTGCCGGAGGAGGTAGTGGTGCATCTGCGAACGGAAGCCCGCCGGTTGCACCAGCGCCCGCCCCCTTCCCCCGCGGGAGTGGAGACGGGCCGCCCCCTTCAATTTCCATCCAGTTCGGGTCTGGGGCCCCAGCGGTATCAGGGTTGTCCGATGCCCGGCGGTTGGAGAGTCTGGCCTACGCTGCTCAGCAGCAAGGCGATACAGTTACTGCTCGGCGACAGTATACAGCGGCGCTACGCCTGTACGACACCGTAGCGCGCCGGGGTGGGGGAGATGCGGATCTTGCCCGCCTGGGTATTGACGGGTGCCGGAGGGCGCTCGCATCGCTGGGGGCGTCGCGTTAGGGGAGAAGAGGGATGCCGTTCAATCTGGGTCCGGCCGAACTGATGGTCATCCTGGCAATCGCACTGGTCGTTTTTGGACCGAAAAAATTGCCGGAGATCGGCAAAGGGATGGGGAATGCGCTGCGCGAGTTCAACAAAGCGCGCAACGACTTCATGGAGTCACTCCATTCGGAAACGAATCGAGACGAGCCGGTGCAGTCATATGCTTCCGCAACTCCAGCCTACCCGGAGCCAAGCACCGAAGCTCGACGACTGGAGTATCCGGAGCCGCTGCCGGCCGACCGGGCGGATGCATTGCCGTATGGGAGTGATTTCCAGGCGGCAGGGGAGTCACAGCCCGCGTTCCGCACCACACAGGCGGAACCGGTAGCAGCGATTCAAACCACAGCACAGGGCGCCCAGGTGGGCGAAGGGAAGGCATAGACAATGCGACTGGGACCGACCGAACTGCTCATTATCCTGGGCGTCGTCCTGCTGCTCTTCGGCGGCAAGAAACTGCCCGAACTGGCGAAGGGGCTGGGGCAGGGCCTCAAAGAGTTCAAGTCTGCTACCCGGGAAGAAACCACTCCACTGGACGAGAAGAAGGAACTGGGCGAGTCCTGAAGCAGTGCCCGGAAGGCCTCCCACAGGTGTAACCCTGGAGGCCTTTCGGGCCTCTAACTAACGCGGAACTTCCCTGCAGGGCCGCAGCAGGAAAGTCGTTTTCGCATGCTGAACCTGGTAGGGAGCGAGAAGCAGGTCTTCCCGCTCCTCGCTTCGTGCTCCCCTTTTTCGGATCGCACGGAATTTCTACGTCCCGAGGCGGGTGAGGAGACACCGGAACATGGCGCAACGTAGGTACGAGTCGGCACTACTGATGGTCGGCCTGGGGGTGCTGGCGGTGCCGGCACAGGCTCAGGGCGGGAAGACACTGGGCTTCTCCCAGGATGTGCAGCCGTTGTTCCAACGGCGCTGTCTGAGCTGTCACGGCGCCCAACCACGCGGCGGTCTGAAGCTGGACAGCCTGGAGAATGTGCTTCGGGGCGGGGCGAAGGGACCGATTGTGGTGGCCGGAAAGCCACAGGAAAGCCGCCTGCTGGGTTACGTCACCGGTACGCTGATGCCGCGGATGCCTCCGGGCGGCATGCCGCTCAGCCAGGCGGAGATCGCGACCCTTCGCAACTGGATTGCTCAGGGCGCCAAGGATGGGGCGGGCTCGCCCTTCACCGTCCTCCCCCCCGGAGCTGCCGGAACGAAGCCGGCAGGGGGCGCCCCCGAACGCCCATTGACGTTGTTGCTGCCGAAGGACGGCGCAACCGTCAAGGAGAAGGTGTCCATCCGAGTGGCGCGGGATACGGTGCCGGCGGATGGCTTCATCGGCATCTACGTAGACAATCGCTTCCGCGCTGCCGTCGCTCCCCAATCTCAGGAAGAGATGCAGGAGAAGAAGATCCCGCTCGATGCACCCCTGACCTATGTCTGGGATTCGCAGATCGAGCAGGAAAAGTCCATCACCGCGCGCGAAGCGGAGCGTTTTGCTGCTGACGGGCCGCATGTGATCGAGGTGCGGAGCTACAACAGTGACGGACAGATCGTCGGCACGGTGCGGGCGAATGTCATCCTTCGCAATGCCGTCGAAGCGCGACAGAACCAGGCCGTCCGGCTCTGGTACGGCGGTATCCCCGAGCAGCAGTATTGGATTGAACACACGGTGGATCTGGATGCTGCGGCCGCCGCCGGCGCCTTCGGCGGGGCAGTCCCGACCACCGGTACTGCCACCGGCGGCGAACGCTTCACCCATCTGGAATCCGCTCGCTACCTGGTGTCGCTCGAAGATCTGGAATCGGGCACCCTGGCCGGATTCTGGCGGGAGCGCCGGGAAACCCCGATGGCGCTTACTGTCAACGGGGTCAAGAACCTGATCCAGCTCGATACGAGTTCGCGCTACTACTCGCTCGATCGCAGCGGAAAGGCTCTGCGCAGCGGGGCCATGACGCGCGAGAAGCGGTTCCCAATCCTGAATCCGCTGGAACTGCCGGGGCGTCCTCAGCGCTTCAGCGAGCCGTTCAACACCACCCTGCGGATTAACCTCGGCGCCTACATTCCTGGAGTCGTCGAGTTGGAACGCCTGCAGGCGCGGATGGAGGCCCTGGAGTGGCAGAAGGGGGAGCGCTGCGCGCGCATCAAGGTCATCTACCAGGCAGGCACGTCGAAAGTGGACATCAACAGCGTCGGGATTCAGGGCGCGGACTTTGAAGTCTCTGCAGGAGCATCCACCATCTGGTTCTCCGAAACGACGCAGCGGGTACTGAAGGCCACACATGACGTCACCGGGACGTTGGTTCTCGACACGTCGGCCGCGGAGTTCGGCGGCGGTGCGGGCGGGTTCGGCGGAGCCGGCGGGCTCGGGGGCGAGATGGGACCGGGTATGGCCGGCGGCCCGGGCATGATGGGCGGTGGCCCGGGCATGATGGCCGGCGGCCCGGGGATGATGGGCGGCTCAGGCGGCGGTTTCGGCGCGCCCTTCGGCGGCGGTGGCCCCGGCATGATGGCCGGCGGCCCCGGCATGATGGCCGGTTCAGGCGGCGGCGCGGGCATGATGGCCGGCGGCCCGGGGATGATGGCCGGCGGCCCGGGGATGATGGGCGGTGGTCCCGGCATGATGGGCGGTGGTCCCGGCATGATGGGGGGAGGATTCGGCTTCGGGCAGCCGCCGTCGCAGAGTGAACTGGCGGGGCTGGCCCAGCGAAAGCGCCGGTTCCACATCAAGTTGAAGGTGAGCACCGAGGTGGTTCCGGCTAAGCCGCAGCCGAAGCGCTAGACGGACGGCCCTGCGGCACTGCTGCAGGGCGGGGGAGGCATTCGCTTGCCTCCCCCGCCCTTTTGCCGTACAAATCCGGGGAACGATTCGGGCTGATGAATCCGTTCTTTCCCCTCGGGTCTGCGCATCCAGACTCGCGCTACTCTTTCCCCTCGGATCGGTGCATCCGGATCCGAGCCTCGCTGAAGACCGGCATGGGTCCTGTACCCACGAGTTCCGCAGGAGACGCAATGACCAGAGAACCGGAAGAAGACTTCAAGGAGATGGAGCTCTGGGAGCACCTGGATGAACTACGGACGCGGCTGATTCGCTCCGCCGTCTACGTGCTCCTCGGCTTGGTGCTGGCGTGGGCGGTCTACCCCTGGCTCTATGAGCTCTTCTTCGGACCTCTGCGGCCCTACCTCAAGCAGCATCCGGAGTGGGGGATCCGCTACCAGTCCTTTACCCAGCCGTTCATGCTCAAACTGCAGGTCTCGCTCATCGCGGGTCTGGTGCTGGCCATCCCTCTGGTCACGCTGGAAGCCTGGGGGTTCATTGCTCCCGGATTGACGCGCAGTGAGCGAAGGGCGTGCACGCTGATCTTTCCCGCGGCCATCGTCTGCTTTATTGCTGGAATTGCCTGCGGCTATTTCCTGATGCCGGTCACCATCGGCTACTTCCTGGGGTTCGTCACCACCGGCGATGTCGTACTTCAGGATCCGGTGCTCTATCTCGTCTTCACGATTAAGATGGTTCTGGCCTTCGGGATCTGCTTCGAGTTGCCGGTAATCCTGATGGGGCTGACCTGGATCGGGCTCGTGACCCAACGCCAGTTGCGCGAGCAGTGGCGCTACGCGGTTGTAGGTTGCTTTGCTGTGGCGGCGATTGCGACCCCCGGTGGTGATCCGATGACGATGTGCATCATGGCGAGTCCTCTCGCGGTACTCTACGTGGCGAGCATCTACCTCTGCGGCATCGTGGAACGCTGGAAAGAGCGCTACGAAGTGCGCCATTCGCTGGAACTGGAGCGGTTGGGAGAGACGAGCCCATAGTGAGCCGGTAACATAGGAGGGAGTTCGGGCGGGGCGCGCTGTGGATGCCCCGCCCAAACGCCGACTCTTACTCTAATGCGCTTTGCCGGCTCCCGCCGCGCCCGCGGCCTCATTCTACTGCTCACCCTGATCCTGATGCTCGGAGTGGCCCACGCACTCCGCCAGCAGGCAGTGCAGGTGCGCGCCCGGCTGGGTCCCGCCTTGCTCGCTCACCTACAGCAGGCCCTGAAGCGCGAGGTGATCATCGAGCGGTTCCTGATGGATCAGCCCGGGGTGCTCGTCATTGAGGGCCTCCAGGTTGCCCGGCAGGGGGCCCTGAAGGATGGGGTATTCCTGCGCACGCGGCGCGTCGAACTGCGCTACGACCCCCGGCTGCTGGATTGGCGGGGGTGGCGGGCCGGAGCGGTGGGCGCACTCCACCCGGCGCGCGTGCTGGCCGACGGGGTGACCCTGCCTCACCCGACCCGCACCGGGGTCCTGCCGATGCTTGAGTGCCCTCATCTCGAGGCGGAAGTGGACCTGGCCAGAGTCATGGCCGACCCCGCGCTGGCCGCAGGCGCCGTCAACTGGGTGGAATTGAGTCGCGCCGTCGGGAGCCTGACCCGCCGCACCGACGGTACCTGGGACCTGTCGGAACTGCTGCCGGCGCAGAAAGAGCGCAAGGGTGGGTTTCGGGGACAACTGCGCGGGCGGGCCTGTACGCTGCACCTTAGCGACTACCGCTCCGGCCGCATTCCCGCTCCGGCACGGACCGAGGCGCACGGGGACTTCGAGATTTCTTTTGCGGGCCATCCCACGCTGCGCTATCACGCCTCCGGTACGGTGGCGGGAATTCACGGCGGCCGCTTCTTCGCACGCGGGTCGCACCGCAAGGGACAGAAGCTGGGGCTGATCTCGCTGGATGCGCAGACGGAAGACCTGTCCTACTGGCAGCGCTATCTCGCCGTCGTGAACGCTGCCCCGGAGATTGTTTCCGGCGGGGGGCGTCTCCGCGGCGTCCTCTGGGAACCGGCAGACGGCGACCTCGCCCCCGGCTTTCAACTGGTGCTGGGATTGGACGGGGTGCGTGCCCGCCATCCTACGCTGCCCGCCCCGCTCGAGCAGGTGCGGGGTGACCTGGTGCTGGATCCGGAGCACGTCTCCGGATCGGGAACTCTGCTCTGGAAGGGGATACGGGTCACCGCCGTGGGTGCACTCTCACCCCGCGGCAGCTATCCCCCCGCCCGATGGACACTCACCGCTGCGCAGGCCCCCGACGCCACCGTGCGAGATCTGCTCCGCCTGGCGCACATCCCGGCGGAGCTGCAGCCGAGTGGGATCTCGAGCATCTCGGTCGAGGGAGAGGGCGATGCCACTCGATGGCGTGTTCAGGGCCGCCTGACAGCCGCGCGCGCCGTCTGGGCCCGCCCGGAAGAGGCCTACACTGCGCGGGAAGCCGCCCTGACGTTTACCGGTGATCTGCAGCCGGGCGTCCCCCCACGCGGCAACGGCGCCCTCTCTCTAGACCGGTTGCTGGTGCGCAACCAGACAATTCGGAACACTCGGGTGGAGTTCTCCACCGGGGCGAACCGGACCACGTTTCGTGCGGCGGCCACCGCGTTGGGCGGACGGTGGGGCGCCGAGGGAACCGTAGATGCAACGGCATCCCCGGCCCGGCTCGCGGTACGCGGTCAGGCGGTCGGCCTGGATCCGCAGGCGCTGGCGGTCGGCGAGGAACCGCTCGCGGTCAGCGGATGGGTAGACGGCGAGTTTCACGTGGAAGGCCCTCTCGACCACTGGCGCGGCGGCGCTGAACTCGTTTCGCGATCCCTGTCCTTTGACGGGCGCCACATCCCGGAAGCCACGGCTCGCATCCAGTGGGACGGGGAGCGGGTGCTCGTACGGCGCGCCTCGCTCTCCTTTCCGTTCGGCGCTCTGCACGCCACCGGGAGCATTACCCCCGACCTGACGACGGATCTTCTCGTGTCGGCTTCCGCGGTCAATCTCGCGCTGCTGCCGGGCGTGCCGGCAGATTTGGATTTGCGCGGCTGGGGTTCGGCGCAGTTGCGCGTCACAGGCCGAGCAGCCGCGCCGGCAATCCAGGGGGAGGTTCAGGTTTCAGGTTTGAAAGCTGGACAGGTGGAGCTGGACTGGGTGGATGCACAGGTTTCGGCGCCGAACCTCCACGAGGTCGTCATCCACCGGCTCGCGGTCCGCCGGGGAGTGCTGGAACTCGGCGCCGAGCGGGTGACCCTGCAACGCGTCCCGAAGCCTACGGGCCCGGGTACCGCCGAATCCGGTCCTTCCCCCCTTGGCGACTGGCAGATCGCGGGCGAACTTCAGGTCTCGCCCCTGACCCTCGTGCAGGCAATGCGCTGGCTGGGGATCGCCCCGGCGGTGCTGGAACACACGCCGATCGGCGGACACTTGACGGCACTCCGGGTGACCGTGGCGGGCCCGCTTGCAGCGCCCCAAGTCTCCTTCTCGGCGCGCGCGGAAGACTGCGTCGTACGACGCCATGACCTGGGAGTTGTCACAGCAACGGGTGAGTGGGACAGCCTGACGCGCCGGCTGAAGCTGGCGGCAGCGGAATCCCGTTCCCCGGAAGGAGTTGCATCACTCGCGGGCGTTTTGGAGTGGTCGCCCGAGGGCAAGGACAACCGCGCCGCCGCAGGCGGGCGGCGCGGCGAGGAACCCCAGAGCGGGCTTCCCCCGCCAGCCCTACTGGCGGCGATGCACCTCCGGTTTCGGGTCGGGGGAGTGCGGCTGCTGCCACTGCTGCGCCGCTACGCACCGGGGGTATTGGAGGATGTGGACCTCCAGGGAACCCTTGAAGAAGTTTCCGGAGAGGTGATCGGCTCCCCGGAAGCCCCAGTACTGACCGCCGCGGTTCGGTTGGCGGGGCTCGTCGTGGACCAGCGGGCAGTGGCTCTCGAACCATTCCGTCTGCGATGGACCAACGAACTGCTCGTGCTGCGCAACATCGCCGCCCCGTTGGGAGCGGGACGCTTCCAGGCCCCGCTGATGCTCATCCGCGCTCAGACGAGGCCCGTTCGGGATCCCGCACAGCCCGCGGAGGCAGTGCGGGATCCCGAGGCCGGCTTCCGGGACGCGGCCGGGTTGATAGAAGTAAACGAAGTGCCGGTGGCCGTCCTGCAGCAACTCCTCATGGACAGCCCATACTATGCGAGCGATGAGGCGGAGCCACTGCGGCGGGTGCTCCAGGATTGGCGGGGGAGCATCTCCGGCCGCCTCACCGGCACTTTGCGCATCGGCCGCCTGCCGGACGCGATCGCACCGGGGGATGAGAGCCGCCTGCTGGCGCGCTGGGACCGAGAAATCGGTACCGGTCGCCTGGAAGCACGCCTTGAGGTGCCCGATCTGCGCGCAGAGGAAGTGTCCGGTGAACCGACGACTCGGGTGGTGCTCGCCGGCGCCTATCACGCCGGGCGCTTCGAGATCGAGCAGGCGCGGGTGGAAGGTGCGGGAGCCGCCCGCTTCACCGCTGCCGGTTTTCTGGAGCACGAACGGAAAGGCGCCCCGGGCGCGGTGCGGTTGCTCCTCGCCGGGGAGGGTGTCTCCGTAGAGTCGCTCGCGCGTCTCCCGCTGGCGGCGCTGCGGGAACGTCTGGCAGGGCTCCAACCGCTGGATGGGCGCATCTCTTTCAAAGGCGAGGTGACCGGTACGCCGCGCCTCCCGGTTGCGCAGCTTTCCGGGCGCATTTCCGCGCCCCTGCTCGGCGGCGTGCCGTTCGACGAGATTGTCCTGACCGGAGGGACATACGATGCCCGGCCGGGACGGCTCAGCGTGGGGGGAGTGCAGTTCGTCAAGCAGCGGGGGAACGGAGTGGAGCCGGCTTCATTCACCCTGTCCGGATCTCTCCCGCTCGGATGGCCGAATCTCGCCTCGGCGCCCGATCTGCCGCGGGACCTGACCATCTCAGTGCCGAAGCAGTCGCTGCAGGTATTGAATGAGCTCGCCGAGGAAACCGATACGCTGGCGCGACGCACTGGGGAGGCGGCCGCCGGGCGTGTCCGGACGCTGACCCGACTCTTTCGTGACCTGGCGGCGACCGACGCGCAACTGGACGGGGGCATTACTCTCGGAGGAACGGCGGCTCGACCGCAGAACAGCGGCAAGCTGGAAGTGAACGGCCGCATCTTGCGTGTTGAGGAACTGGACACCGGCATCCGCGACTTCCGTGCGGTTGTGCGTCTGGATGGGGATACGGTGCATCTGGACGAATTCTCCGGTCACAGCACTGTGTCGGGGGGATTTGCCGGAACCGGCACTCTCCGCCTCGGCGGGGAGCCAATCCGCCCGGGTCCGGCCACGCTTCCGGCGCCGCTCGTGGATCTGAAACTGGCCGCCAACGGGCTCCGCTTCATTCAGAAGAATGCAGAGCGTCTCCTCGGCCCCTCATTCCGCGGCACGCAGCTCTCCGGCACCCTGCAGACCGTGTCTCTGGAACGGCCGGAAGTCTCGCAGCCATTGCTGATCCAGGGGCGGTGGCCGAATCTGGTCGTGCGGGGCGGCATCCGGCTGGACGAAACGAACGTCGGCCTGATGTACGAGCCGATCTTCTCCGACGCCCCCCCACCTACCCCCGCGGACGCCCGGCTGGATCTGAGCCTGTACACCGGCAATAACGTCTGGTTACGCAACCCGCAAGCGAGGCTCCAACTGGATGCTTCCCGACGGGTCGGCGGCGACGCCGCACCCATTCGCGTCACAGGCGCCTGGAACATCCCCACGGTGCTGGGCACGCTGACCACAAGGAAGGGGGTGCTGAACATCCCCGGATTCCGGCTCAGTGATGTCGAGGGATCGCTGTCCCTGAACTACGATCGGCGCCGGCAGGCCCTCGGTTCGGGTGGACCTGTCACCGTGGACCTCACGGCCTCCACGAACATGCGGCTCCAGCGCACCGCCGGGCCGGAAGCGGACGACTATGAGGTGACATTCCGCCTGCGCGGCACGCCGGGCGGAAGGGAAGCGGTGGAGGTGCGGACGCCGGGCGTCAATAGCGGCCTCGTCATCGGCGGCGGGGACGGCCTGCAGGTCTCCATCCGCACCGATCCCCCGCTGCCGGCCTCCGAGATTACTGCATTAATTCGACAGCGCTACGGGGTTGGAGGATTCGCGGGCGGGGGGTCAAACGTAGAAGCAACCTTTCGGAGCCAGATCGAGCAGGCCTTCGTGGCAAACGTAGCTTCGACGGTGCTCGGCCTGGTCGAGGACCGTGTTCAGTCGAGGCTGGGCCTGGATCTTTTTTCTCTGGAAGTCGGGGTAGCAGATCCGCTGCGGGTCCGTCTGGGGAAGCAGCTTTTTGACCGGGTGTACGCCACGGTGAGCCAGGAATTCGGATCCACGGTTACGGCACAACGTCGGATGGAACTCTACTACCGGTTCAGTCCTGCCTTTCGGTTCGGGCTGCGCCGGGAGGACCCTCTCGGTCAGCAGATCTTCTTCTTCAGTGGAAGCGCTTCCTTTTGAACCGCGGCAAACTCGCCTGTGGTTCGAGGCAGGGAAGTCGCGCGGTCCAGGACGAAAGATGGGTGCTGCAGACCAGTTCAAGAAGCGGCCCATGCAATCGGAGTGCTTCCCAACCGGACCGGACGGCGCCTTGCTCGGGCGCCCCCGGAATCCCGAGCCGCGCGACCCCGAAGCGGCCCCCGCTGCTATGGACGACGAAGACCGGACGCTCACGTTCGAGCAGATTGTCTCGAAGTACGAAAAAAAGATCTTCAACCTCATTCTCAGGCACATCAGCGACCGGGAAGAAGCCGAAGATCTGACACAGGAGACTTTTGTGAATGCGTTCCGCAGCTTCGCAACGTTCCGGGGGGAATGTAAGATCCAGACGTGGCTCTGCCAGATTGCGCTGAATCAGTGCAAGAATCGCTTTCGGCAGCGGGATCGGCGACGGTCGTTGGAAGGACCTTCACTCGATGCGCCGGCCGCAGCGGACGACACGATCCGGCCGGTCGAGATTCCGGACTGGGATCAATCGCCCCAGGACGTCCTGATGCGGACCGAAATGCATCGCTATATCTTGCGGGCCATCAGTAGCCTGCCGGATGAGTACCGCACTGTGATCATCCTCTGTGATTTGCAGCAGCTTAGCTACCAGGAAATCGCTCAAATCACCGGGCTCAGCCTGGAAGCGGTCAAGACCCGAATCCACCGCGGGCGCCTGATGCTGCGGCGCAAGCTTGAGGCATACCTGCGCAGTTAATCCCTCCGGAGAGACGACCCCAAGCGGGTCCCGGAGACCCTGTACGAGGAGTCCGAATTGATGAACGCATTCGCTCGCGGCTGGCAGACCCTCGGGGTCACTCTCTTGCTGGGCGCATTCGCGCTGGTCTTGGCGCCCGCAAGCGCCCAGAGTGTCCGCGTTTCCGAAATCGAGATCCGCGGGAATCAGAAGATCAACCGGGAGTCGATTCTCACCGTGATCTCGACGAAGGTCGGGGACGAACTCGCCCCCGAACGCGTCGAGCGAGACAAACTGGCTATCGAGAACCTGGGCTGGTTCCTCCTGGTCAACCAGTCGTTTCTCCGCCAGGGGAACATGGCGAAGGTCGTGTTCGTGGTGACGGAATATCCGGCGGTGACCCAACTGGATATCCGCGGCAGTACGCTGTTTAAGCCGGATGCCCTCCGGGCGGCCTTCAAGACGAAGGTGGGCCAGATCTTCAACCGGGTGGACTGGGAAGCCGACCTGGCTGCGTTGGACAAGATGTACACGGACAAGGGGTATCAGGCCCGGTTCACCGTGAATCTGGACCAGACGGAGTTTCTGCAAAATGGCGTCCTCCGGATCGAAGCCAACGAACTGAAGGTCGGGTCGGTCAAGATCAAGTGGCCCCAGCGGGAAATCAAGGATAAGAAGGGCAACGTCATCCGCACGGTGGACAGCCACAAGACGAAAGAATACGTCGTGCGGCGGGAACTGACCCTCACCCCCGGAGCGCTCTTCAATCAGCAGCAGCTCACGCGGGACTACCGCACCCTCACCAATCTCGGGTACTTTGAGACCATCAATCCGAACGTGGAAGTGGCGGCGGATCTTTCCCTGACCATTACCTGGGAACTGGTGGAGAAGCGCACCGGGCAGGTATCCGTAGGCGCCGGTTACAGCCCCCGGCAGCAGTTGATCGGCCGCGGCGAACTTTCGGACCAGAACTTCCGCGGCAAGGGCCAGGGGGTGAGCGTCTCCGCCGAAATCGGCACCTTCGGCGGAGACGGGGCCCCCTCCGCCGAGTTGCAGTTCTACGAGCCCTGGCTGACCAAAGACCACACCTCCATGACCGTGTCGGTCTACAACAAGCTGATCTACCGGTTCTCGCGGCAGTTGCAGAACATCAATAACAATAACGACCGCTACTTCGAACGCCGCGTCGGAGGCCAGTTCAACTTCGGACGCCCGTTCCGCCTGCCAATCGCGCTGGGACTGCGGTTTGAAAATGTGCGGACGGATGAACTGCCGCAGGGCGTCGCCTTCCCTCGCCAGGACGGCACGGTGATTGCAGGCAACATTGCCCGGGTGTTCAACACCCGCGACTACGTCAACAACCCGACTCAGGGCCACTTCGTGCGCCTCACTACTGAAGTGGGTACTGCCTCGTTGAACAACGTGGCGCCGGGTGGCGTGGACCCCGGCTTCTGTGGAAAGTACCTGGTGGACGCCCGCCGGTACATCGCCCTCCGCCGGATCAAGGCCACCCGGGACCCGGAGCGAGAGCAAGAGGCACAGAAGACTCCCATCATCGCCTTCCGGCTGCTGGCCGGCACCGTCACCGGCGACGTGCCGTTCTTCGAACAGTTCTTTCTGGGCGGCGCCGAAACGCTGCGCGGCTACCTGGAAGACCGGTTCTGGGGTAAGACGATGTTCCTGGGCTCGATCGAGTACCGCCGTCCCATCCTCAACCGTATCACCGGCGTGCTGTTTGTAGACGTAGGGGACGCCTTCGGATCGGACGGTTCGTTCCGCGTGTTCGGCCAGCCGTTCGGCACGGACTTCCGACAACATGGCGGCATTGTATTGAATGGTTCCGTCGGCTTCGGACTGCGGGTCGTGACGCCGATCGGGCCGATTCGCCTCGACTTCGGCTACGGACGGGAAGGCGGTCGCACCCACTTCAACGTCGGGAACACGTTCTGATGGGTAAGCTAGCTTCGTGGTAAGCTAGAAACAGCGCCGGAGCCGCGAAAGAGAGAATGATGCAGAACTGGAAAGCGATCGGGACGATCCTCGCCCTGGTGGGGGTTGGGGTGTTGAGTACGGCTGCGCCCGGCCAGGCGCAGCGAAACGACCGGGCAAACTCTCCGGTCGGATACGTAGATCTCGCGCAGGTGACCGACCAGTTGAAGAAGACCACTGCCTGGGCAGGCGATCTGAAGCGGTTTGAGGACGAGCGGCAAAAGGCATTCAACGAACTGAAGCTGCTCAACGATACGCGGTACCTGTCGCCGTCCGAGCGCGAAGAACTGCGCAATCTGAGCGCGAAACCTCGCCCGAGTTCCTCGGAAGAGCAGAAGATCAAGGACTTGCTGAAACGGAGCGATGAGCTGGACCGGGAGTTTCAAACGCTCTCCACCGTAGACAAGCCGACCCCCGCCCAGGACGCGCGCCTCCGCCAGCTCACCATGCTGCGGGAAACCGGGCGGGCAGGCTACCAGGATGAGGAACAGAAACGACAGGCCAAACTGTCTGACTTCCAGGTGAGCATGCTGAAGCAGATGGACGACCGGATCCGGAAGATCGTGGAGCAGGTGGCGGAAGCCCGCAAGCTGACGCTGGTGGTGGACGCACAACTGGTCTGGTACGGCGGGCAGGACATCACCCCGGACGTATTGAAGAAGCTGCCCTCGCAGTGATGCTGACGCCACGCCTCACCTAGATCCGGCACCACGCACACACGACCCTCAAGGGGAGTGAATGGAGAGGAGAGAGAAACGAGTGCCGACACTCGTTTCTCTCTCCTCTTCAAGCGCCGTCACGCAGTTTTGACGTCGGGAACACGTTCTGATGGGCAAGCCAGGTCCCCTAGAACCCTAGAACCCTAGAACCCTAGAACCCTAGAACCCTATGACTACAGGCTCCGTTTGGAGTTGCGCGCTCTGGGCGGGGCTGATCGCGGGGAGCGCCGGCTGTCGGCACGCGGCTCCTGCGGACCCCGTGGCGGTCGCCCGTCCCGCGCCGCGCCGCGGAACGGTAAATCTGGCACGCTATCTCGAACTGCACCCCGCCTTCGGCGAATTGGCTCGCCTGGATGCCCGTATCGCCGCGCTTGAGCGTCCGGCGCCGGCCGGGTCGGCCCCCCCGCCGTGGCCGGTTCCGGAGCCGGTGCCCCTTCCAGATTCCGCTCCACCGGCGGTTCCGTTGCCGGCGCCGGCGACTGCGCAGGAACGCACTGCGCGCGAGACCCGAGAGGAATTCTCCCTGCTGCGCGAGGCGGTCCCGGATCGAGCCGAGGGGGAGTACGTGCGAGACGTCGAGCGTCTGCGCCGCCGCTACCTGGAACTGCGCGACCTCCCCGCCGAGGAAGACCTGGAGCAAGAACTCCGGCGCTCCGGCGTCTATGCGGAGCAGGCGACCCAACTGCAACGCCAGACCGACGCACTGGTGGAGCGCCCATCCGATCGGTTCCGCTACCCCGCCGAGCAACTGGCGCGGCGCCGGGAACTGCTGCTGGAAACCCAGGAGCGCCTCGACCAGTTACGGACGGCGGAATTAGACCGCCAGCGGAAGCGCCTCGAGCCGCCCGTGCGACGCCCCCTCCAGATTCCGCCGGCCCGGCTGGAGGAAGCCGCAGCCCGGCGCGATGCAGCACGGCGTGAGGCTGCGCAGCAACTGGACGCCGCGGAGCGCACCCGGCTGCACGACGCAGCACGCCTGACACTGCCGGAGTTGCCGCCGGCGGCGCCGCTGGTCGAAGAGGAGTCAGCCGGCGGCCCCCCCACGGTGACTCTGCCCACCGCGGAGGTCCGGCGGCCCGCTGGGTCGGCGCGAGCCGCCGGAGGGGCGCCCGCTCATCTCCGCAGTCAGCAGGCCCGGCTGCGCCAGATCATCCTGGAGGACCTGGCGGCCGCCGCGGCGCAGGCGGCCCGCGCCCGCGGTTGGCAGGTGCTGCCTGCCCCCGGAGACGGACCGGACCTCACCGCTGCCCTGGAACCGGATCTGCGTCGCCTGCTGGCCGAGCCGCGCCAGACGGCGGAAGGAGTGATTGGATGGCGCAAACCCCCGGGGGGTTGACCCTTACTGACCTGGCTGCCATCCTGAATGGACAGGCAGAGGGGGACCCGAACACGTGGGTTTCGGGTGTGAGCACGGTGGAGGACGCCACCCCAGGCACGGTGGTCCGGGTCGAAACGCGGCGCTTCCTGCAGATGGCGCTCGAGAGTGCGGCAGCAGTACTGCTGGTGGCGCCCGGGCTCACGGGAGTCACCAAGCCCTGTGTGCGCGTGCCGCACGTGCGCCTCGCCTTCCTGCGCTGCCTCGAACTGTTTGAGAACGAGCCGCACCCCACGCCCGGCGTCCACGCCACCGTAGTCCTGGGGGAGGGGGTGGCGGTAGGAGAGGGGTGTTCGCTCGGACCCCGGGTAGTGCTGGGCGATCGGGTGGTGCTGCACGACCGGGTTACCCTCCATCCCGGCGTCGTCGTGGGCGACGACGTGACCATCGGCGCGGACTCGGTACTCTTCCCCAACGTGGTGCTCTATCCGCGCACCGTGGTGGGCCGGCGCGTGCGCATTCACGCCGGTGCGGTCCTGGGAGCGGACGGCTACGGCTATGAATGGGACGGCGTCCAGCACCGGAAGCGCCCCCACCTGGGCCGCGTGCGCATCGCTGACGACGTGGAGATCGGCGCCAATACTACCATAGACCGCGCCACCACCGGCGAGACCGTCATCGGCCCGGGCAGCAAGCTGGATAACCTGGTGCAGGTCGGCCACAACGTGCGCACGGGGGCACACTGCCTGCTGATTGCGACCTCGGCGCTGCCGGGGAGCGTCCAACTCGGGAATGGCGTCGTGCTGGCCGGCTACGCAACCGCAAATCCCGGGACGAAACTCGCCGACGGGGTGATTCTGGGCGGTAAGAGCGCTGCGTGGGACGACATCTCCACCCCGGGGCACTGGACCGGCAATCCGGCACGCCCGCACCGGGAATACTTGAGGGTGCAGGCCGCGCTGAACCGGCTGCCGGAACTACTGGAGCGGGTGAAGGAACTGGAGCAGCGCCTGGCGGAGGCAACCGGTGACGGAGACTGAGTCTGCGGGCCGCCTCTCGCCAGACGTGGTGGCTCGCCTGCGGACAACGCTGCGCAACACGGAGATCCTGCCGGACGAGCCGCTCGTGCGGCACACCAGCTTCCGTATCGGGGGGCCCGCCGACTTGCTGCTGCTGCCCCGCACGGTGGCCGATCTCCAGCAGATCGTCCACGTCACCCGCGAGACAGAGACCCGGCTGACTATCCTGGGGAACGGCAGCAACCTGCGGGTGCG
>SYMT01000400.1 GCA_005805375.1 Actinomycetota bacterium | reverse complement strand
GGTAACTTGGAGGAGGGCAGTGGCGGCGGCAGTGAGTTCCATAACACCATGACGTACATGATTCCGTCCAGTTGTGTCCTCTCAGATGCCGCCGTGTCTCCTCACGGGTGGGAGGATTAATTCTGCTCGGTTCCCTTACTCACGTGCGTGGCTCGGGTATGTGGGGCGGTCACCGGGTCGGGGTAATAGCAAACTATCAGGCGCGCGATGTCTACCGATTTTCCCTGGGAAGTGTCCACCCTCTTTACGCCGTTACATCCAGGGTACCGGCGCCTGAAACCCGGCAAATTGGGACCGGACTACTCGTGCGCGGGAACAACCGTGCTGAGCTCGCGCACCTTCGCACCCACATCCGTCTCACGCACCAGGGCCTCGCCCACCAGCACCGCCGATGCCCCACAGCGTCCCACCCGCGCGACATCGGCCGCCGTAAAGATGCCGCTCTCGCTGACGAGCACGCGTTCCCCGTGCTCCAGAGCCCGAGCAGCGAGGCGTTCGGTGGTTTCCAGGCTCGTCTCGAACGTGTGGAGGTTGCGATTGTTGATCCCGAGCAGCGGCGCACCGAGAGTCAGCGCAATCTCCAGCTCCTCGTCGGTCTGCACCTCTACCAGCGTCGCCATCCCGAGTTCCGCGGCGCGGGCGTGCAGGTCGTGCAGGCGCTCCGGGGACAGGATGGCGACGATCAGAAGGACGGCATCCGCTCCCAGGGCGCGAGACTCGTCCACCTGCCAGCAGTCGAGCAGGAATTCTTTCCTCAGCAACGGTACGGACACGCGGCAGCGGATCTCCTCCAGATAGCGATCGTGCCCGCGGAAGAAGCGTTCGTCGGTGAGAACGGAGAGACACGCCGCACCGTTGTCCGCATAGGTCTCGGCCAGGGCGACCGGATCGAAGTCCGGCCGCAGCAGGCCGCGGGAAGGCGACGCCTGCTTCACCTCCGCGATCAGCCGCACCGGCTGGGGCGAGTGGTCCTGTCGCGGGCCGGCGCCGGTGCGCGTATGGAGGGCTCCCAGGAAATCGCGGAGACCTGGCGCGTCTGAAAGATCCACGACCGGCCGGGCAGCCCTGCGGGCGGCGACTTCTTCGCGCTTGTGGGTCACGATTTCCAGAAGGCGAGAGGGAATAGACATCGGTGGACCGGCTTCTATCGGCGTCAGGACCGGGTGAACGCCACAAAGGCATTGAGGCAGGCGAGCGCCGCGCCGGAACGCACGCTGGCAGCCGCACAATCCACGCCGGCAGCCAGGTCCGACACGGTATCCGCCACCATGAGTGCCGCCGCCGCGTTCAAGAGCACCAGTTCCAGCCGGGGCCCCGCCTCCCCCCCGAGCACCGAGCGGGTGATTGCTGCGTTTTCGGCGGGACTGCCGCCGGGTGCGATCTCCGCGGGCCGCGCCCTCCGCACGCCCGCATCCTCCGGAACGAACTCGTAGGTTTCCACGACCCCGTTGCGAACTTCGGCGGCAAGGGTGGAACCCAACGTCGAACACTCATCCAAACCATCCCGCCCATGGACCACGAGGGCCCGTTCGCATCCAAGGGACACGAGGGCGCCGGCCAGCAGGGGTACCAGGCGCTCTTCGTAAACACCGATCACCTGACGCCGCGCGCCGGCGGGATTGGTCAGGGGGGCGGCGCAATTGAAGATGGTGCGGAACGGGAGTTCGCGGCGGATGGGGCCTACATGGCGCATCGCTGGATGGTGCGCCTGCGCGAAGAGGAACCCGATCCCCACGGTTTCGATGCACTCCCGGATCCGCTCGGGCGGCAGGTCCAGCCGTGCTCCCAACGCCTCCAGGACATCTGCGCTCCCGCACGCGGACGTCATCGCCCGATTGCCGTGCTTGGCAACCGGCACTCCCGCGCCGGCCACCACGAAAGCGGCCGTCGTGGACACATTGAACGTGGGAACGGCGCCTCCACCGGTGCCGCAGGTATCCACCAGCCCGTCGCGGCGAGGCGAAATGCGCACCCCGAGCTCCCGCAGGCGGCGGGCGAATCCGGCCACCTCGACGGGTGTTTCTCCCCGGATGTGCAATGCCGTGAGCAGAGCAGCGGCGAGCACCGGGGAGGCATCACCGGAGGTGAGTGCCGTCACTGCATCGGCGGCCTGTTCGGCGTCCAATGCGCCTCCGTCCGCGACCACGGAGAGCAGTCCTCGGAGAATATCAGGTTTCACAGTTCCAGTTTCGAGCGCAATGCCGGAGCACGCCGCTACCGGCTCCCGGCGAGGTTCAGGACAAAGGGCTTGCTTTCGTTTCCGCACCGGTCCACCGCCGAAACGGCGACCAGATCGGTGGACCCGCTATCACCGACGTCCCACGTCGTTTGCTGCGCGGGCAGGATGCGGATATCCCAGGCCCCGTTGCGTCGCAGCCGCACGACCCACAACCAGGCGGCTTCCCCCGGTCCCGCGGTCCAGGAGAGGGTGGGCGGCTTTCCCCGTACCTCGGGGGACGGCGGGGGGCGATCATCCAACCAGGGGGTAGCGGGCGGCAGGGCCTGCCGTGAGTAGAGGCTGTTTTCCAGTGATCTGGATAGCCCGGCCCGGTCTTGCATCAACGGCTTCATGCTGAAGTGGATGTTGCCGGACGCCCCCTCCGTACGCCGCGTCAGGCGAATCTGGTTCATGATTTCTGCGGCGGGCCAGGTGCCTACCTGGCTCGTGTAGTTCCCCGGCCAGAGGTGCCGCTTCAGCAGGTTCTGCTCGGTCCACCACTTCAGCAGCACCGGGTAGCTCTGGGCCTGCGCCTCAGTTTTCCAGTAGAGTTGGGGCGCGAAGTAGTCTGCCCAACCGTTCGCGAGCCACTTGCGCGCGTCGGCATACAACTCTGCGTACGCGTCAAAGCCGCGAATCTGGGCCGGATTGCCCGGCCGCCAGATCCCGAATGGGCTGATGCCGAACCGGACCCACGGTTTCTCCTTGTGGATGCCTTCCGACACCCGCTGGATGAACCGATCTACGCTGTCGCGCCGCCAGTCGGCCCGATTCAGAACGCCGCCGGTACTCTGATAGCGGCGCCAGCTCGCATCATCCGGGAACGGCACGCTGCCGGACCTGGTGCGTTCGGGGTAGGGGTAGAAGTAGTCGTCGAAGTGGATGCCGTCTACATCGTAGCGCCGCACCACGTCCATCACTACCGAGAAAGAGTAATCCTGCACGTCCGGTTCGCCCGGATCGAGCCAGAGTTGTTTCCCGTAAGTGCGCATCAGGTCAGGCCGCAGCCGTCCGATGTGACCGGGCGACAATGGCGACTTACTGGAGGGGTGATGTGCCCGGTAAGGATTGAACCAGGCATGCAGTTCCAGGCCGCGCCGGTGTGCCTCTTCCACAGCGAAGGCGAGCGGATCCCAGGGCGGGGAAGGCGCCTCGCCCATCCGCCCCGTCAGGTAGTCCGACCACGGCTCCAGCGAAGAGGCGTACAGGGCATCGCAAGCCGGCCGGACCTGGAAGATCACGGCATTCAAGCGCAGCGACGCAGCCCGGTTGAGCAGGGCAATCAGTTCCGCTTGCTGCTGCTCGGTGCGTAGGCCCGGCTTCGAAGGCCAGTCAATATTGTCTACTGTGGCCACCCAGACGCCGCGAAACTCCCGCGCCGGCGCTGGAAGGTCATTCGGGATCGCCGCCGACCGGATAGGGATCGGCCTCTGAGCTGCCGCCGCCTGCTTGCCGGAAGGGTCGTCGCCCCGGGTCGGCTCACAGGCCGTCGCCATCCCGGCGAGAAGCAGCAGCCCGAGAAGGCGCGAGGCGCCAGTGCGCAGCATACTCAGGCCAGCCGCCGGCAGGCTTCGACGATCCCCATCACGGTGGGCACCGCGGCTTCTTCCAGCGGAGTGCTCATCGGAACCGGCGTGTGGGCGGCCGCCAGGAGGGTGGGAGGGCCGTCCAGGTACGTGAATCCCGTGCGGCCGTTCTCAAAACGGTACTCCATTACGCGGCGGATGATGCTCTCCCCGACGCTGGCGTACGGGTAACACTCCTGCGCCACCACCAGACGCCCCGTCTTGCGGACCGAACCGGCGATTGTATCCAGATCCAGCGGACAAAGCGAGCGTGGGTCCACTACTTCTACCTGGATACCGTCTCGCTCCAGCAGGGCGGCCGCGGCCAGCGCGAAGTGGACCATCCGGCTGTATGCGACCAGCGTCACATCGGCTCCGGGGCGCTTGATGTCCGCCACCCCCAGCGGGATCACATAGTCCTCTTCCGGGAGCGGTCCCTGCACCTTCGAGTACATCTCCTTGTGTTCGATGAAGAGGACCGGGTTCTCGTCACGAATGGACGATTTGAGCAGTCCCTTCGCGTCGTAGGGAGTGCTCGGCATCACCACGTAAAGCCCGGGAATGTGGTAGAACCAGCTCTCCAGGCTTTCGCTGTGTGTGGCGGCAAACGAACGTCCCACGCCGCCCTCCGTGCGGATCACGCACGGCACTTTGATCTTCCCGCCGAACTGGTAGCGGTTGTAGGCGATGTTGTGGACCAGTTGGTTGCTGGAGATCGTGATGAAGTCAATGTACATGATCTCCGCGATCGGCCGCAGGCCCCGCATGGCCGCTCCGCAGGCGGCGCCGACCACTGCCGCCTCCGAGATGGCTGTATCTATGACGCGGCGCGGACCGAATTCCTGAAGCAGGCCCCGCGTGGCGCCGTAGGCGCCTCCGTAGATCCCGATGTCCTCGCCGAGGTACACGACCCGCTCGTCACGCCGCATCTCCTCGCGGTTTGCTTCCTGGATCGCCTCGACCATCGGCACAAAACGGATGTCATGCTCCTTGCTCAGCGCATCCAGTTCCGGCTTGTTGAAGCGGGGCAGCGGATTCTTCGGGTCCAACCCGGTGCTCTCGTAGAAGGCACGGTAAAAGGCCCGCTCCGCGGGGCGGACTCGCTCCACGAGTGTCTGCTCAGCTTCCGTCTGCCTGCGGACCTCGGCCGGGTCCGCCGGAACGAACACGTTGTCGTGCAACTCCGACGCGTCCGGCAGCGGGCTCTCCTGAGCGAACTGCACCGATGCTGTGATGGTCGCTTTCGCCTGTGCCCGGATCGAGTCCACTTCCGTCTGGGTGAGCAGGCCGTGGTCGGTCAGTTTTCGGGCAAAGATATCAATCGGGTCTCGTTCGCGCCACTGCCGTTCCTCATCCCGGCTGCGATAGGCGCGCGCGTCGGACAGACTGTGTCCGTAGTAGCGATAGGTCTTGCACTCGATGAGCGTCGGTCCGTCACCTCGCCGTGCCCGCGCCACTGCCTCCTCGACGGCAGCCTTCACCGCCAGCACGTCCTGACCATCCACGATGACGCCCGGCATCGGGTAACCATCGGCCCGCTGGGCGATGTGCTCGATCTTGGATGCAACGTGCCCGCAGTCCGGCACGCTGGTCTGGTGGAACGGCACCGACATCCCATAGAGATTGTTCTCGCAGATGTACACCACCGGGAGGCCGCCCAGCAGCGAAGCTCCCATGTTGAGCGCCTCGTGGAACGCCCCCGTGTTGGTCGCACCGTCTCCAAAAAAGCAGAGGACAACCGTACCCGTACCTCGCAGGTGTTCGGCCAGCGCGGCGCCTGTCGCGACAGGAAGGTTGCCCGCTACAATGCCGGTCGCGCCGAGGTTTCCCTTCTCCACATCGGCTATGTGCATCGAGCCGCCGCGGCCCCGGCAGTAACCGGTCGTCTTGCCGAACAACTCGGCCATCATGGCGTTCCAATGCGCCTGCCGGTCGTCTTCGGATGCGGCCATCAGGTTGCCCATCGCACCGCAGTGTCCGTGCCCCCGGTGGGTGCTGGCTATCAGGTCGCGCCGCGTGATGGCCGCACACGCGCCGGTGGGAACAGCTTCCTGCCCGGCGGACATGTGGGTTGCTCCCTTGAGCTGCCCGGCGCGGTACAGGTTGTAGAGCCCGTCCTCGAACTCGCGGATCTCACACATGGTGCGGAGATGATCCACCAGTTCCGCAACGGTAGTTTTCCCGCGTTCCACATCGGTGGCGAGAGACGAGCGGGTGAGTGAGTCCAGGGAAGCTTCAGTGATCACGGTTTCGAGAGGGGAAAGGGAGAACGGAAGGGATTGTGAGGCTGGAGGAGTCTGGATTCCACTCGCCTGCACACGCGGTTCTGAATGAAGGGTATCCTCGCATGGAACGGGCGTCAACCCACGACCGGCTTGACCGGCCCCCAGCGCGGTACACTCCAGTCCCACTCCGCCCTTCCCGCGGCCCGAAGACCGGCCACGACCGCACGCTGCTCGGTGCGCCACTGGCGGAAAGCGGGAGTATCTACGTAGTCGTGCAGGGTGGCCCGCCGGGTGTACGGAACATAGTTGCCGGCATGCCAGAGCACGCTGCGGTAGAGCGTGTAGTCACCGGGCTCGAGGCAGATCTGTACCGCACCGGGCATGGAGCGACAATAGGCCAGACAGACCCGTTCGCGCTCCGGCTCACCAAGCCCGTCCAGCACCGGGGGCATGATGGGTCGCGTGGGAAATCGAGCCCGCTCGCGGGGGAGGTCGTCGCGCAGGTGGCTGCCGGGGACCACCCAGAGCGAATGATCGTCATAGAGTGCACAGTTGGATTGGCCAAAGAAATCGAGGTTGCCGAATTTCTCCTCCCACTGTTCCAGGACGAGCAAAGGCTGGTTATCACGGCCGTCCCGGTGCCAGCGGATGCAATAGGCATGATCGCGCGGTTCCAGCAGCACTCCCATCTGGGACGGGTCACCATAGGAGTGGTGCGGACTCAACGTGCGATGGACCGCATCGTTCAGTTCCGGTAACTCGCGGAAGGCCGCAAATGGAGCTGCATCCACGTCCACGCTGGTAATCGGCTGAAAGCGTTGCGCCTGCGGGCCGCGGGTTGTCCGGATCTGCTCCCGCCCGCGGTCCGTCTCCCCCCGGAGGTCCTGCACCAGGGCCGGGGGCACAATCCCCCGGAACACCGTGAATCCCTGGGTGAGGAACTCTTCAATGTGCCGATCGGAAAACTGGAATGCCATCGTTCAACTCCCGCGTCGCCCGAACTCTACGCGCAGCCAACCGTCCACATAGCGTGCCCCACGCAGGTCTCGCCGCTGCACGGACGCAGGCAGCGGAATCACTCTTCGTTGATTGCCCACCACCACCGTGAGCCCTTCCCGACCCGTAAGCAGCCGGAACTGGTCACGCTTCAGGAAGGGAAGCCGGATGCAGAGATCCGCCCCGTCCGGTCGCTCTTCCCAGCGCAGCGGCGCCTCCGCGGTCCAGATGGCCCCTGGATCGCGCTCCCCGTACAACGCCGCGCCGAACTCCCGGAGTGCATCTACTCCGAGCACTTCCTGCTCGCGGAGAAACGTGGAAAGCACCGTCAGGTCGGCAAAACTATCTGCGGCATCCGCCAGCACCTCTTGCTGCCTTTCGCGCCAGCGGGCGACAGCAGGAGGGTAAGCCGCTCCCGGCAGCACGCGGTTCAGGATCACGCCGTCCACATTCATCCCCAGCAGGCAGGTCCAGGCCCACGCGCGCCGGGTCTCTGCAAGCGCCACCCGCTCCGGTGTCAGCACCAGACGGACTGCTGCCTGAGACGGGTCCGCCAGCCGCGCTCCCATGTCCGAGACCCGCTGATACCAGTGATCCATTTCATCAAGCGCCTCTTCCGGCGGCATCGGCCAGCGCAGGGCCTCAGCCAATGGGCGCACTCTCCGCGCCAGACCCCGGTCCAGGGGATGGCAGCGGTCCATGAACCACCGCAGCACTTCGGGCAAGCGGAGGAACTTCAGCAGGTCGCCGGTGGGAGGGGCGTCCACTACCACCAGATCGTACGCTCCTCCTGCCAGAATGGACTGCAGCCGCAGCAGCCCGAAAACTTCCTCCAGGCCTGGAAGCACCGCGCACTCCTCAGCCACCAGGCTGGAGACCCCCGGATCATTCGCGGAGATCAGACGCACGAAATCGAGGACGGCGTGCCAGTGATCGGCCAGTTCCCGGTTGGTGTCCACTTCCAGACCGTCCAGACCCTCCACCACCGGCGTGGGGAGATGACCCAACCGGGTTTCGAAGAGATCTCCCAGGTTGTGGGCACTGTCCACACTGGCGACAAGCACCCGCCGACCCCGTGCCGCCGCCAGCAGGGCAGTGGCGGCCGCGATAGTGGACTTTCCCACACCTCCCTTCCCGGCGAGGAACAGCAGACGGGTCACTCCTCCAGACCCTCCACCTGGACTTCCAGCACTCGCGGCAGGTCGCGCGGGTCCCGCGGAAGCATGCGGCTGAAGAGGCTGTCGAGGGTCTCCAGAACAGCGAGCAATTCCCCCAATTGGGTGCGGTAGTGAGCCAGACCAGCATCCTCGCCAGGCACAGCGTCGTTCAAGAACTCACGCAGCGAGCGAAGCATCGGATCAAACTCCCGGCGCTTCCTCTCCTGAACAATGGTGTGGAACAGCACCCACACATCACCCACCGAACGGTAGTGCTCCCGGCGATCACCCGTGTAATGCAGACGTTGGACCACGCCCCACTCTTCCAGGCTCCGCAGGCTCATGCTGACATTGCCCCGGGAGATCTGCAGGCGATGCATCAGGTCATCGGCAGTCAGGGGGCGAGGGCTGATGTAGAGCAACGCGTGGATCTGACCCATCGTGCGGTTGATCCCCCAGGCATTCGCCATTTCCCCCCAGTGGAGATAGAACCGCTCCTCCAGGGCAGCCAGACGTGATTCTCCGACCGCGGGAGACGTCGCTTCAGGCGACCTCTCCCGGTTCCCCGAACTGTCCCCCAAAGACGCTCTCGACCCGGAATTTGCCATCTTCCTTGATCAGCAGGTATGTGGCCTGAACGGTGACCCCATCCTCACCCGTCACCGTCACCGACACCATTACCCGGCGTGCCCTCGCATCCGAGCGGGCTTCCCCGATCTCGAGAGAACGATAGCGCAAGAATTGCGGGTAGGAACTCTCGAGCATCTGGCGAAAGGCGTCCACCGACTGAAAATTCTGTCGCAGGGCCCGGCTCTGGCACTCGACTGCCGCCTCAAAGTCACCTTCCTTGAGTGCTTCCAGTTGCCCTCAGATCGTGCGCTCGACCCTGATGCGGATCTGCGGCGATGCGACCACCCACCCCTCGGGCGACTCGAAGGGTGGTAACGTCGGCCCCTCTATCCCCGCCGGGGCCGCTGCCGGCGCTGCCGACAGCGCCGCAGCAGCGGGCGGACGCATCCGGCTGAGCCCCACCGTCAACCCCACCAAGCCCACCGCCAGCCAGATCTGCCACTTTCCATGGACGCCGGGCACTCCCAACCGCCCACTGGATGTTCTTGCCGCCATTCTTGTACGCCCCGGCCGGAGGTTGGTCCGCTGCGCGCCCCCCCACGGCTGATTCTATCCCGGGACAGAACCGTTGCTCTGCCAGTGAAAGATTCTGTGCCAAAATGCGCGTCCACTCAAGTTTCTCCGTGCCAGAAAGTGGCATCACTTGAAATGTACGCTCATCGAGCTCGGGCTATGCAGTGAAAGCGATCCGTGCGGGCGTGAGTCGGCCGAAACGTGAAGGCATCGTGGAACGCAAGCACGGAAAAGTCGGCGGTTTCGAGGGCGTCCTGGACTTCATCCAGTGTGTAACCCCGCTGCACATGCGTTTCATGGAACACCCGGGTGCCGGCTTGTTCGTGGGAGTGGAATTCCATCCGGATGGTGCAAAGACGACGATGCGCGTCCCACTCACTATGCCAGTCGAACTCGAGGCCCGAGTCCCTCCCGGTGCCCCGCTGTGTGAACATTCCTGCTTCGAGCGCGAGAATGGCATTCATATCAAATACGAACGAACCTCCCTCTCGCAGGGCGCGCCGGACCGAGTGAAACGCCTGGAGAAGATGTTCCGGCTCCAGGAGATAGTTGAGGCTGTCAAACAGGCAGACACAGGCATCAAACGGAGGTCCAGGGAGATTCAGGAAACGGGCGTCCTGATGCCAGAGCCGTACATCGCGTCCCACTTTGCGCGATGCCGTCTGCAGCATTCCAGCCGAGTAGTCCGCACCCTCAACCTCGTACCCGGCACGGTGCAACTCCAAGAGCACGTTCCCGGTGCCGCAAGCCAGATCGAGCACCCGGTACGGGTCCGTTTCGTAGCGATCCCAGAGGTCCCGCACATACCGTACCCAAAGCGCGTAGGGCACTCCCGCCATCAGGTCATCGTAGACGTCGGCAACCTCCGTGAACTGATTCTGGTTGGGTGAAGACATGGTGACTACTTCAGAAATCCACTTCGCGTCGTGACTGCCTGACTCAACCGATCGTTCTCCGGGTCCTCAAGCGCGAGCAGGGCGAGCAGTTCCGGCGAGAGTGCGGCACGGGTTTCGGCACGCAGGAGCGCCTTTTGGTACTGCTGTTGCGGACGGTCACGGCGGCAATAGAAACCGTGGATCGCCCGTCGTGGGGCGTCTGTCCGGTTCGCAGTGCCGGCGTGCCAGGTGTGGGCATTGACCACAAAGACCGTGCCGGCAGCCCCGGTGAGCAGCACTTCATCCGGGTGGGGTGCGTACGGATCCGGCAACACCTCCTGGGGGAGGCGTCCCCAACGATGTGACCCCGGGACCACCCGGAGCGCACCGTTCTCCGTCGTGAAATCGTCCAGCAGCCAGACGGTGTTGCAGACCCACGCCCCCCGTGCATCCGGAAGGGCGGCCATGTCGGCGTGCAGCGGCTGGCCGCGTGATTGCCGGGGATTCGCCGAACGGGCGTTCAGGCTGCTCAGCTTGCAATCCGGTCCGAGCACTGTTCGTACCAGGGACAGCACCTCGGGGAGGGCGATGAGCCTGTAAAAGAGTTCCCCCTTGTCCGCCAGGTTGGCCAGGCGGCGAGATTCGGGCTCTTGCCGAAATTCGGACCCGGCCCGATCCCCTTCCTGCTCCCAGAGTGCCTCGACCTGCGCGCGCAGGGCATCCAGCGTCGCATCATCCAGCACATTGGGCACCCTGGTGAACCCTTGCTCTTCCAGGGTGCAGGTGGATTCTGCCATCAGATCAGGCCAGGCACGCCTTCGGACGAGTTTTTCACGAGGCCGGCGCCGCGGAGCGTCACCACTACATCAAGTCCGCAGAGATGATAGATGGAATTGACGAGCGCCTCGGGCTCACAGCGGCCCTCCACGATCTCCTGACCGTTGGCGTCCGTGGCGCCGAGGGCCCGCCCTGCCGGCAAGCCGCCCCCCGCCAGCAAAACGGAAAACGCCTGCGGCCAGTGATCGCGTCCTGCATCCCCGTTGATTTTCGCGCTGCGCCCGAATTCAGTCAGCACCACCACCAGCGTGCGCGAGAGTAAGCCCCGCTCGTTCATGTCCCCGAGCAGCGAACCCAGGCCCTGGTCCAGGCGCGGGAGTTGCCGCCGCAGCCACGGAAAATGCCCGAAGTGGCTGTCGAAGGTGGAGCGCGTGAAGAGATCATCCTTGGGCGTGATGGCCTCCCAGCCGCGGGCCGACCAGTTCACCTGCACGTACCGGACCCCGGCTTCAATCAGCCGCCGCCCCAGCAGGCAGCTCTGACCGAACTCGTGCAGCCCGTAGCGTTCCCGCAGGGCCACCGGTTCCGCTTCCAACCGAAACGCACGCCGCGCATCCGGGGAAGTGACCATGGTAAAGGCACGCTGGAACGCGGCGTCGTGCCCTTCCAATCCGCTGGTCTGCGCATTGCCGCGCAGGGAGTCGAGCGCGTGGAGCAACTCTCGGCGCCGGTCCAACCGGCCCACCAGTTCCGGCGCAGGTGTCAGCCAATCTTCCTGCTCCACTTTCGCTGCATCTCCGATCAGAAACGGCTGGTGAAGTGCGCCCAGGAAACCAGCGCCGAGACCGGGTTGGTTCGGTGGGGAGGGAGGGGCCTGGGGATTGCCGATGCCCGGCGTCTGTACGTGGATGGCGGGAGGGAGCGTCGTTGCACCGGGCCGGTACCGCCCGAGGACTGCACCCGGATTCGGGAACACCTGTCCCTGCGCGGCGGGCTGACCGGTGAGCACCCACTGCATCGCGCGGTCGTGCTCCCCCTCGCGGTGGCTCAGGCTGCGCAGCACCGTCAGCAGGCGGGCCTGCCGGGCCACCCCGGGCAATAACTCGCAAAAGCGAAGGCCCGGGACACTGCTTTCGATCGGCCGAAACTCCCCACGGGCATCCGGGATCGGCGCTTCCGGTTTCAAGTCCCACGTGTCCAGATGAGACACGCCCCCACGGAGGAAGACCACCAGCACGGAGAGGCCGGCCGCACTGCCCGCCGCCTCCGCCTTCAACGCCGTCGGGAGAGATAGGCCGAGCGCTCCCGCGGCCCCCACCTGCAGAACCTCTCGTCGGGAGCATCCGCCGCAATCCTGATTCTTGATACTTCCCAGCTTGAGCACGAGCGTTCCACTCCCAATTCTTCCGCCCCGCCTGTGACCATCCTGCAGGGCCGATGCCAGTTTCCGCCGGGAAGGCCGGGCCTCCTCCTTCCCGCGAGGGGACCCCGACAAACACCGGCACCAGCGCAGATCCCCGCTCGATCCACAGGTGCGTCCCAAGCATTGCGGGTACGCTTGAGATGTGCCCGCGCACCCTGTCGGTTTTCCGCTACCGCGGCGGGATGGGGTCCCTGCTCAGCGGGAATTCTACCGTATCGCCGGTCCACGCGGACTGGTAGATCGCCAGAATGATCTCTACGGCCCGACGGGCTTCGCTCCCGGAGATGGCCGGTTCGCGATCTTCCTCAATCGCAGCCAGGAAATCTCCGATCTGCTCGATGTGGGATTGCACGCCGCTCCCACCGCTCCCGCCGGGGCCCGTGGTCGAGCCTGCACCGGCTGCTCCCTGTTCGACAGGCTCGCCTTCCACATTCCAGAGAATCGTGCGATCCCCTTCAACCACGACATTACCGCGCTCGCCGTGAACCTCAATCCGTGAGGGCATCCCCTTGTAGGTGCAGGTGGCGCCCTGAAAGGCGCCCAGAGCCCCGTTTGCGAATTCAAGGGTGGCACTGGCACAGTCTTCCACCTCGATGTCGTGGCAGTGGGTCGCGATCAACCCGCGCAGGCGGCGCACCGGTCCCATGAGCCAGGTGAGCATGTCCACGTAGTGGATCGCCTGGTTCATCAAGGCGCCGCCGCCATCCAGAGCCCATGTGCCGCGCCAGGCAGCGCTATCGTAATACTCCTGGCCACGCCACCACTTCAGGAACCCGTTTCCAAGGAAAAGACGTCCCAGACGACCTGCGTCAATGGCATCTTTCAGGCGCCGGTAGGACGGGTAGCTGCGGAACTGGTGAGTGGCCCCCAATTTTACGCCCGCCGCATGGCACGTCCGGATCAGGGCGTCAATGCGCTCCAGCTTCGTGTCCATGGGCTTGGTGCAGATGACGTGCTTCCCGGCCAGCGCCGCCGCCGTGCCCTGCTCGGCATGCACACCGCTCCAGGTGACCACCTCCACGACGTCTACGTCTTCCCGCTTCAGCATTTCCCGGTAGTCGTCATAGACGTGAGGGATGGCGAAATCGGCCGCCAGTTTCTCTGCTTTCGCCCGCTCCAGGTCGCAGCAGGCGATCAGGCGCGCATTCGGGAGCACCTGAATCGCTTTGCAGTGCGTAGGAGCGATGATCCCGGAACCAAGGATCGCAAACCCGTAGACTTTCCCGCTCATTCTTCCCATCCTCAGCGGTCCGGCTTCCCACCCGGCGGGGCAGGAAGCGGACGTAGTGCGAGCCGCCGCGAGCGCCGCGATTGTGTTCCTAACGCAGCCACCGGGCCAGGTGCGCCCGGCTGCGTTCCAGTCCTTCGGCCTGCAGGGCCCAGGTGTCGTTGTAGCGGTAGTCCTCAAGTTCCACGCTCACGACACCGTTGAAGCCGAAGTCCTCCAGCCGGGCGAGCAGACGGCCCCAGTCCACCAAACCGTCTCCCGGAATGGTGTAGCGCCACCAACTCTCACTGAACCCGACCGGCTTCCGGAACGTGGGTCCCAGATTGCCGTGTTCGTAGAGCCGTTCGGTGTCCAGATCGGTGTCCTTCCCGTGCGCGTGGATCACCCGGTCACCGAATTCCTCAAGTGCGCGCCGCCAGTCCACTCCGATGCGGACCAGGTGAGAGGGGTCAAAATTCAGCCCGAACGACGCCGAAGGGACTGCAGCGAACATAGCACGCCACGTTTCCGGAGTGCAACCCAGGGCCGGGTAGTGGGGGCCGCCGCCGGGCCAGCCTTCCATCGCGATGCGCACGCCCTTCTCTTCCGCAAAATGAGCCACCAGCGGGAAGGTCTGCTTCCAGATCGCAAACGTGTCGGCCCGCTTCTGGGAGGCGTCGCGCGGCACGAAAACGCAGAACATCCGATGGCAGCCGTTCTCCGCGGCGGCGGCGATGGCGTGCTTCGCGGCGTCCACTCCGGCCATCTGGTCTGCGGCGTCGGCGCTGATCATCTCGCGCGTGCCGGGCAGATCAATGGTGCCGATCTCAAGTCCGGCTGCCGTGGCGACGCGGATGCGCTCCGGGTCGGCGGCGGCGAGGTCAATCGAACCGAATCCAGCGCGAGCTGCCCAGCCGCAAAGCTGGTCGAAACCGAGATCCCGGGCCTTTCCGGGAATGCGAAAACCGATCTTCATCCTCTGATCTCTCCTTGCCGGGGACCTGAACGCCCCTGACACCAGGGTGCCCGGTCCGACCGGCTCCGCCCCGGGTGGGCCCAATTGCCCCTGTTCACGCCGGGTCAGGTCCAGTCTCACCCCATTGTCCCTGCGCCAGCAGCGTCAGAAACGCGGAATCTTCCTGCTCCAACGGCAGATCCACGCGGCCCCGGCGGCGGCTCGACTCATAGGTGGCGAAAATCACTTCGGTGCAGCGCACCGCTTTGTGTGAACTGAGCTCCGGTTCCGCACCGTTCTCCAGACAGGAGAGGAGGTCGGCGATCCCGCGGTCAATGGCGATCCCGCCGTGCAGCCCCTCCCGGGTGGGGTAAGTGCGCCATGCCACATCGCCACGCCCGCGCAGACGCACGTGGGGCGCCGTGTTGTGTAACTCCAACACCCCTTCCGCGCCCACCAGGCGGTTCGCGCATCCGATATCCTGCCCATAGCCGGCAAACAGTAGCCCCACGACACCATTGCTGAAGCGCACCTGAGAGAGACCCTGGCTTTCCACCGGCAGCCCGAAAATCTTCCTCTCTTCCCGGCCGTCCACCTGGCCCAGCACCCATTCAGCGGGGGTCTCTCCGTTGTAGAAGAAGAACATGTCCAGCCAGTGCGTACCCCAGTCAATCATGTCCCCGCACGCACCCTCAATCCGGCGCAGTTCCCCGATGGCCCCCTCGCGGAGCAACCGGCGTGCCAGACGAAACGGCTCCAGGAAGCGCCGTTGGTGGTTGAAGGTGAGCTGCACTCCCCGCGCGACGGCTGCGGCATGCATGCGGCGTGCCTCTCCCCAGGTGGGAGCCATCGGCTTCTCACAGTGGACGGCCCGCACGCCGGCTCCAATGGCCGCCAACACCATCGGTGCGTGCAGATGCGGCCAGGTGCACACACTCACCACGTCCGGCTTCTCGGCAGCCAGCATCTCGTGGTAGTCCCGATACACGCCGGCCGTGCCGCCATAGCGGGCGACAAACGCTTCTGCGTTCTCGCGGCTGATGTCCGCCACCGCTGCCAGTTGACAGCGGCCCGTAGCGAGGTAGCCATGCACGTGGCTGTGCGCCATCCCGAATCCGGTGGCGCCCTCTTCCACCCGTGGGCGTCCACACCCGATCACTGCTGCGCGAAATTGCTGTCCCATGCGTGCCTCTGCTGGAATGATCGCTTCCGATTCAGGCTGACTCGAGTTCGAACGCCGCGTGCAATGCCCGCACTGCATCCGCCAGCCGGTTCCGCGTCACGATGCACGTAATGCGAATTTCGCTGGTGGTGATGAGCTCGATATTGATCCCGGTGTCGGCGAGCACCTGGAACATGCGCGGCGCGTAGCCCGGCGTATTCAGCACACCGGTGCCGACGATACTCACCTTCCCCAACGATGCGTCCGTCACCACCGCACACCCGAGGCGGCCGACCGCAGGCGCGATCGCCGCCAACGCCTTCTGCAGGTCGGCATCCGGCACGGTAAAAGTAACGTCGGTGGCGGAACCGGTGACGTTCGCGTTCTGCACGATGGTGTCCGCAGTCAGGTTGGCGCTTCCGAGAGCAGTGAACAGTGTCGCCACCGCCCCCGGCTTGTCCGGCACACCGACCACGGTGATCTTGGCGATATCCGCATCGTGGCTGATGCCGCGGACCTTGTTTGAGGGTTCCATCTCGCTGCTTCCCTGGATCAGTGTTCCCGGAGCCTCCACCATGCTGCTGGCTACCAGGATGGGTATCCCATAGAGCGCACCCAACTCCACTGCGCGGGGATGCATGACCCGGGCGCCCTGACTTGCCATCTCCAGCATTTCCTCATAGGAGATCGTGGTCAGTTTCCGCGCCCGGGGCTCCAACCGCGGGTCGCAGGTATACACCCCCTGGACATCGGTATAGATCTCACACTGATCGGCCAGCAGCGCCGCTGCCAGCGCCACAGCGGTGGTGTCGCTTCCTCCGCGTCCGAGCGTGGTGACATCCGTCTCCGCGGTGATCCCCTGAAACCCGGCCACGATGGCCACGCGGCCATCGGCGAGCGCAGCGCGCACCCGATCCGGTTCCACGTTCAAAATGCGCGCGCGGCCGTGCGTCTGATCGGTCTGGATTCCTGCCTGGGCGCCGGTGAAACTGGAAGCGGGCACCCCCAACTCGCGCAGCGCCATCGCCAGGAGGGTGCAGGAGATGATCTCGCCGGTGGACAGGAGCAGATCCATCTCCCGGTCGTCCGGCCGCGTAGTCACCTGCTGGGCGAGGCCGATCAACTCGTCGGTGGTGTCTCCCATGGCGGAGACCACCACCACAAGGTCCGTCCCTTCCGCCCGGCGGGCAGCCACCCGGCGGGCGACATGAAGGATCCGTTCCGCATTGGCGACGGAACTGCCCCCATATTTCTGAACTGCAAGCGACATTGGAGAAAGTCTATCCGAAGCGTCCGGCTACAGAGGGAACACAATTCTGCGCCGATCAGTTATGTTCACCGGAGGGTCGGATGGTGATATCCACTGAGGTACACGAGCTTGAGGTATCCGGTGCTCGCCTTCCCGGGCTTCTGCTCGCCGCAGATTCCAGGAACTGGTGTATGGTGGATGGTCAGTGAGCCGACCGATCGGCCTTTGCCCGATTTCTCTCCATCGCTGTGCTGCCCTCTTACCATTCGCACCGTTCAGGAGAACGTCCGCACCATGCTTGCTCCTTCTCTCACCCTTCCGCGCGGCTTGCGTTCATATCGTGTCCTGCTCACGATGTGCGCTTTCCTCGTGCTCCTGATGCTCGCCGGTTGCCGGCCGGGCAGCGTCTGGTCACCGGATGGGAAGTGGATTTCGCTGCAACTCGGACCGCACGTGCTGCTGTACTCCACGGCCACGCGCCAGGTTCGTCCGCTCGGTTCGGGCCGCCGCCACACGGTGGCGCCGACCTGGTCGCCCGACAGCCGCAGCGTCGCGTTCCTGCGGACCACACACAAGAAAGAGCAACTGGAGTCGGCTGCCCTCTGGGTGGCC
Organism: Actinomycetota bacterium; assembly: GCA_005805375.1. GTDB lineage: Bacteria > Armatimonadota > SYMT01 > SYMT01 > SYMT01 > SYMT01. The sequence continues at coordinate 28,105 of SYMT01000400.1, read as the reverse complement.
GATCCGGCGAGCGGCCGCGAACGTGTGCTGGTGCCAAATCTGCAACTGGACCTGAAACCGGAACCGGGGGTGATTTCGCTGGGCGGCGACTGGGACGGACTCTTCGCTGCAAGCGCGGCTCTTCGCTGGTCGCCGGACGGCCGGCAGGTATTTTGTTTCGTCGGTGGAAAGGCGGGACGTTACGTCTGGACCGCGAATGTCACCGGCGGCCCGGCCAGGAAGCAGGGTCCACTGGCAACCAGCGTGGAACTGCCGTCCTTCTCGCCGGATGGCCGGCGGCTCGCCTGCATTTCAGAGGAGAAGGACTTTCAGGTTCTTGAGGTCGCCACCGCAACCCTCCGCACGGTGTGGGACGTTCCCGAAGGAAAGCAGCCGGGCACCGCGCGCGCTCCGATGTGGTCCCCCGATGGAAAATCGCTCGTGGTCCTGGTGGAAGCACGCCCCACCGAAACTTCCCCGGACGGAAAGCCCAACCAGACGAACATCAAGCTGGCCGAAACCTGTGAACTCTGGAAAGTTCCGCTGACGGAGGGCGCGCCCGAAAAACTGGCCGACATCCCTGGTCCCAGCATCTTCGTCTCGCCCACCCCGGATCTCCGGCGCGTGGCCTTTGCCACAGGGAAAGAGGGTGAGGAGTTCAAGTTTTCCCTGATGGACCTGCCCGCGGGCCCTACGCGCGTGCTCTATCGCTTCTTGCCCCCGACGCAAAAACAAGAGGGGGCGCCAGACCTGGATCTGACGATCATCACCCCGTCGCTGTCCCCGGACGCGCGGACCGTATCCCTCATCCTGCCCCCCGGTGTCGAGAGAAGCCGCCAGACCCGGTTGGTGCTCATTCCCACCGAGGGCGGCGCCCCGCGTTTCGTGCCCCTTCCGGTGCCGGCTGCGGAGAAAGCCGAGCCGCCGGCCCGCCCGGTACCTGGCGCCAGACGGCGGCGGTAGTCCGTTGGACATGCGAGAGTCCGCAGGGAAGCACGGGAATGAGTAATCCTGCGGGCCGGAGCCGGGTGAATCAAGCACCCGGCTTCGCGTGGCGCCCCCCGGTCTGACCTGTCCGCACCGGCGCCGGGAGGACGGAGGGCGGCGCGCCCGGCCGCAGAATGCCCACACCCTGCAGCGTCACCCGCTCTCTCCATCGGTGGGAGTTGAGAGAGCGGATGAGCGGCCGGCAGGCCGAATCCTCTCCCAATCAGTCGGGAGTCTTCAGGAGCGGGGGGGCGGGGCGCTCGCCGATGCCATAGCGCTCATAGCTGTAGGCGGGCATCGGCCAACCCTGACCGCCGACGCGGCGGTACTCGTGCTGCCGGCCGCACAGCCAGAAGAACATCTCGGCGGCATCGAAGCACTCCCGGAACTGCTCCCGATACGTCGGATGCCACGGGCTGGAGTAATCCGCCGTCTCCGGATCGAAACCCGGCGCGGGCAGCCAGTCCCGCACGGGCGCCGAGAGGCGCCAGTAGTTGTACTTCAGGAGGCTCCGCACTCCGGCGGCGTCCGGCGCGGAGGCGGAGCGCCGGTGCCAGATGTTGTACATCGTGAGAAAAATGGAGCCGGCGGGCGCGGCGGAGAGGTACGTGTTCCGGATCGCATCGTAGTGCGCCATCCAGGGCCCATGCGAGTAGAGGAAGTGTGATCCAGGCAGCAGTTCGGTCGGTCCCGATGCCTCGGGGGTCTCCTGCGGGTAATAGAAGACCTGGAGATAGTTCACCTCGGGGCCGTAGACGGATCCGCCGTCCCGGTGCCACCCCTGGGCCGGAGCCGGAAGCTGCACCCGGTGGTTGCTGACGATGAGCGGCAGTCCGAAGTGAGCGCCGAGCAGACTGCGAACAGCCCCTGCCGCCGCCGGGTTCAGCAGCACTCCCTCCACGAACCAGGGCTCTTCCAGCAGATCGCTCGGCTCGTGACTGGTGTTCCGCTCATTGCACCACTCGGTCGCGCGGCGGTTCACCTCGTCCGGCACGACCGCCGGCAGCATCAGGAAACCCGCCTTGCAGAAATCCAGCACCTGGGTATCGGTCAGACTCGGGGCACAGTCGTGGATGCGCATCACGGACACTCACTCCAGCGCTCCAGGATGAACTCGCAGCCGAGGCCGTAGTTCCGGGATTCGTCCAGGAGCAGTGCGGGGTTGGGGAAACTGACGATGCGCCATCCGTCCGCCAGCGCGTCCATGACGCGGCGGTACGGCCACTCCGAGGGGTCCCGCGGCATGGGCGCCTGCACCCCGGCGGCGAACAGCGCGATGCCGTTGATCTGCGCCAGAGGCGAGGTGCTCCCCGCCTGCAGGTACAGGAGATCCTGCATTCCGGGACGGCACGCTGCCAGGCCACGGAGATCGCTTTCGGTCAATTCGCCCCGCCGGTGGAGGGCGATGCACTCGTCCAGTCTCTCGGTCAGGGATGGGTAGGATGCCATGATACGTGTTGCTCCGCCCGAGTCGGCGGGAATGATCCTGGAGATCGTTCCTCTGTCGCGATGCAGTTTCCTACCGATCCGTGACCGGAGACGGCGATTGGTCGGCCCGTCCCAGAAATGCGCCCGACTTGCAGGCGGTTGTTTCGCTGCCGGGTTGTCTCGCACACCCCCTACACGACCCGGCGCGGCAGGCGCTCGGCCAGTCGGGTCAATATCTCATAGGGGATCGTTTCCGCCAGAGTCGCGAGTTCCGCGGCGGTGATCGCGGCATCTCCCTGGCGACCGAGGAACACAGCTTCCTCTCCGGGATGAACCGGCGGCAAGTCTGTGACATCCAGCACTACCTGATCCATACACACTCTGCCGCGGATAGGGACCCGGCATCCCTTCACGAGGCCCCATCCCCGGTTTGACAGGTTCCAGGGCAGGCCGTCGCCATAGCCGAGCGGCGCCAGCGCCAGGCGCGACCGGCGCGGCGTCGTCCAGGCGCCTCCGTAGCTCACCGCGCGGCCGGCAGGCACGTCCCGCACCTGCACCAGATGCGCCTTCACTGCGGCTACGGGCTCCACGGAAAAGGGAAGGGGGCGGTCGGCGGGAGCCACACCGTAGGTCAGCAGCCCACCTCGTACCCAGTCCAGGCACGCCGGGGGAAACCAGAGGGCGGCAGCGCTGTTCGCGGCGTGCAGCAGCGGACGCGGGGTCCACTGCGCCAGTTCTACCCGCACGCCCTCAAACCGGCGCCATTGGGCCCGCATGGTTGTCCCGTCCTCGGCCTCTGCCGCGGCGAAGTGCGTGAGCACTCCGGCGAGACGCAACCCGGCGCCGGCGCGGATCTCCCGGCAGAGGGTAAGGGCAGCGGTGGGATCGAGCCCTGCGCGGGTCATCCCCGTATCAACCTTGACATGAACCGGCACCGGGCTACCGGCCCGTTCCCCGGCCCGCGCCAGGGCGGCAACCAATGCGGGGTCCGCGACCACCGGTTCGAGTCGTTGGTCGCAAATGGTTTCCGCCTCATCCGGCAGTGAAAGCCCCAGGATCACGATACGGCCGGCGATCCCGGCGGCGCGCAGGGCGACCCCTTCGTCTACGCGGGCCACCGCCACGCCGGGGCATTCCGTCTCCAGCGCAGCGGCGGCGAGAATGGGGGCGCCGTGCCCATACGCGTTGGCTTTGACTACGGCCAGCACCGGGCAAGCGGTCCACCGGGCCAGAGCCGTCAGATTTCGCTGGTAGGCGCCCCGGTCAATCTCAATCCAGGCATTCGACATGGTTCAGGCTGCGGCGTCTTGTTCGGCTTTCACCTGGGCAACCACCGGATCCGACAGCGTGCAGGAGAGCACCTTGCTCACTCCCTGCTCCTGCATGGTCACTCCGTAGAGCACGTCAGCGCGCTCCATCGTGCCGCGGTTGTGAGTCACTATTAGAAACTGAGTTTGCGCGAGAAACTCCCGTAGCACTGCGGCGAACCGGTGCACGTTGCTTTCGTCGAGCGGTGCATCTACCTCGTCGAGCACGCAGAACGGACTGGGCCGCACCTTCAACAGTGCAAACAGCATGGCAGTGGCGGTCAGCGCCCGCTCACCCCCGGAGAGCAGCATCAGGTTCTGCGGCTTCTTGCCCGGAAGTTGTACGAATACGTCCACACCGGTTTGGAGCACATCCTCTGGATCGGTGAGCCGAAGTTCGGCCGCACCGCCGCCGAAGAGTTTCTGAAACATCTCCTCGAAGGCAACGGCAATCTCGCGAAACGCCTTCAGGAAGGTGTCCCGGCTGGCGGCGTCGAGGTCTCCGACCACGCCCAGCAATTGCTCACGCGCCGTTTCCAGATCTTTCTGCTGCGTGGACAGGAATTCGAAGCGCTCGCGCGCCGTGGCGAGCTGAGCGTCCGCTTCCGGATTCACCGCGCCCAACGCGCGGAGTTGCCGGCGGAGGCGCCCGAGTTCTTCTTCCGGCGCTCCGTGTTCCGCCAGCACGCGGGCGGCCGCCTCCCGGTCCCAATCTGCACGCAGCAAGCCGAGGAGGTCAGGCGGCTCCGGCACAGGGCCATCACCCGGTGCTGACAAATCTGTGGGAGCGGCAGAAGCGCCCCCGCCAGGTCCCGCGGCGGCAGACCCTCCCGCGCCGGCAAGCTCCGCCGCCGTCGGCCGGGAGGCAGCGGTTTCCAACCACTGACTTGCGAGTCCCGTGCGCCGGCCAGACACTTCGGCAAGTCGTACCTCCACGCGGCGGAGTGTGTCCAGCAGCGCGCGGAGACGCGTCGTGAGTGCCGCGGTGCGGGCCCGGATCTGTTCCAGCTCTTCCTGGCGCTCTGCCCGGGACTTCTGGAGACGGGAAAGCGTGTCGCGCGTGACTACCAGAGAGGCTCGGGCCGCAGTCAGGCGCTCTCCCAGCGGTTCCAGCGCCGCCCGGGAGCGCGTGACCGCGTCTCGCAGCGCCGCCTCGGCGTGAATCCCCTCTGTTTGCTCCCGGTTCAGGCGTTCGAGTCCGTCCGCCAATCGTCGTGCCGCTGCGCCGGCTTCGCGGGTGCGCTGTTCCTGTCCTGCGAGACGCACGCGCAAATCGGTAACGACCTGATCCGCCTGCCGGCGTTCGGTCTCACTGCGCCGGGCAGTATCCTGCGCCGCAACGAGTTCGGCGCTGGGGGCCGGCGCTTCGTTGGCAGCAGTCCGCGCCGGCGCGGTCGGAGCGTCACGCCGCGCGGCTGCGAGCGAGGCTTCGGCCGCACTGATCTCCTGCTCCAACCGCGCCAGATCGGCGCGCAGGCGCTCCACGCGATGCTGGGCGCGTGTCGCTTCCTGATGCCGCCGATCCACGTCGCGCAGTGCGGCCTGCTGCTCCAGACGCAGGCGTTCTTCCTCTCCCTGACGGGCGGCGAGTGCGGTGCGCGCCACCTTCGACGCCTGTTCCGCCTCCCCGAGCGCCTGCCGTGCTGTCGTGATGGCAGTCTCCAGGGGAGGGAGCATCGCCACGAGTTGCTCGACTTCCCGCTGCCGCGCGAGCAGAATCGCTGCGGAGCCTTCTGCCCCCGCCGGACCGCCGCTCCGTGCGCCCTGCCGAGTCAGCCAGCTCCCGTCCTGCGCGACCCACAACTCTACATCGGGCCGGGCGGGGTCCGGTAGGTCGGGAAGTTCCGGCACAAGCAGGGTAGTCACCAGTAGCGCTTCGGCCCATGCCGCTGCCTGGGAGATGCGAATATCGCGGGCGGACCTGTCGGCGCAGTCGTGTTCGGCGCCTGCCACGCCCGGTGAGTCATGCGGCGCCGGGACCGCTTGTGGACTCGGGTGGCTCCGGTCTGTCGGCCGCGGCGTTGCCGGCTGTTCGCCGGGCCCCGGCCGCCATTCGCCATTCACCATTCGCCATTCCCCGCCCGCAGTTCGCCGTTCGCCGTTCGCCAGTCGCCTCCGGCGCCACTTGCTGACGCGCGTGGCTCGGGTACGGGGGGGCATTCGACGTTCACCAGCGGTAGGTCGGGCAGGACCAGTGCGGAGAGCTTGCGGCTGCGCAGCCAGGCCAGACCGGCCCGGGCAGCCTCGGGGCTGTCGCAGAGCAGTGCATCGCCATAGGGACCCAGAGCAGATTCCACGGCGCGCTCCCAGCCGGCAGGGGCCGAAAGTAGTGCCGCGAAGCGATCCCACCGGCCCGGCGCCTGACCGCGCCGGGCCGCCTGCAGCAAGGTCCGCGCGCCTGCCGCAAGGTCCTCCCCCCGTTCCTGTAACTCGCGGAGGGCCTGCAGGCGGGCAGCCCGGGCGTTTCGCTCTGCCTCCGCCCGGTTCAGAGTCTTTCGCGCTTCGGATTCAGCCGCCTCCGCCGCGTGGGCTGCTGTGTGAGCGGTGCGGGCTGCCTCGCGGGTCTCCTGCAGGCGTGCGCCGGTAGACGTGCCGGCGGTGCGGAAACTCTCCCGTTCGGTTTCCCAGCGGGTTTGCTCCTCTGCGGCATCGTGCAGCGCCTCGGCGCCGCGGGCCCGCTGGGCGTGGAGCGATTGCACTCGCGTTTCCAGGCTCTGCACACGCGCTGTCGCCTCGGCCTGGCGCCGCATACCGGCCAGCCAGGCCTGCCGAATCTGTTCCAGCCGACCGGAGGCTGTTTCATGCGCCTCCCGGGTTTCCCGTGCGCTTCGTTCCGCGAGTGCCAGGGAGGCCCGCAGCGTGCCGGTTTCTTCGACAAGCTGCTGTTCGACACGGGCGGCATCCGTCGCGCGGCGTGTCTGTTCTTCAGCCCGCCAGACCAATTCGCGCAAGCTCTGTCCGGCATTCTCCAGGCGCCGGCGGTCCTCTGCCAGCCGGGATTCCAACCGGGCCAGTTCTTCCCGAGCTCCCGCTTCCCGCTGGAGCGTGTCCAGTTCCGCGGCACGGGCGGTGTCAAGGGCAACACTCAGCTCTTGCAGGACCGGCTGCAGTCGCTGCTCCGCGGCACGTGCTGCATTGAGTTCACTCTCCACGTCTGATTCGCTGTGGCGACAGGCGGTCACCTCTTGTTCCAGAGCTGCCTGCTCCGCCTCGAGCGCACACAGGCGGGTCCCGAACCAGGCATCTTCCAGACAGGCGAGTCGCGTGATGAGGTCCCGCCAGCGCCGGGCTGCCGCCGCCTGCCGCTGTAGTGGGCCCAACTGGGTTTCGATTTCGCCGATCACATCACGAACCCGCAGCAGGTTCTGTTCAGTGGTCTCCAGCTTGCGCAGCGCCTCGCGTTTCCGGACGTGATACTTCTTGACGCCGGCTGCTTCTTCGAACACGGCGCGGCGATCCTCGGCGCGGGCACTCAGCAGCCGGTCAATCTCCCCCTGGCTGACCATCGCGTAGGCGTCACGTCCGATTCCAGTGTCCAGAAAGAGTTCGTAAAGATCGCGGAGCCGGCAGCTCACCCGGTTGATGAAGCACTCGCTTTCCCCGGAACGGTAGAGGCGGCGGGTCACCGTGATCTCGCTGAAGTCGAGCGGGAGGATGCGGGTGCTGTTGTCGAAGGTCAGGGAAACTTCGGCCATGCCGAGTGGCCGGCGGCGATCGTTTCCGGAGAAAATCACGTCCTGTGCGGTGGCGCCGCGCAAATCGCGGACATTGTTCTCACCCAGCACCCACTGGATGGCATCTGAGATGTTGCTTTTGCCGGAACCGTTTGGCCCCACAATGCAGGTCAGCCCGGCCGGAAACTGCAGTTCGGTCCGGTCCGCGAAGGTCTTGAAGCCGTGGAGTACGAGATGTTTGAGCTGCACGTGTGCTGTCCGGGGCCGGTATCGAGCTCAGGGCTGCGACGCCACGGAAAGAGGGGCGACACGGGCATTCGGGTAATAAACCGCCAGAATCTGCTGAAAACTCTGGCCTGCCTTCGCTCGCCCGTCGGCCCCGATCTGACAGAGCCCCAGCCCGTGCCCGAAGCCGCTGCCGATGAAGCGATATCCTGCGCTGCCCACGGCCTCAATGCGCATTCGCGTGGACTTCAGACGCAGGGAGCCGACCGCACGCCGCAGTGCCCACCCGGTCGTCTGCTTTTCGACAGGAATCAAGCTGCTAGCGCCGGTGGAGGGATCGCGTTGCGCAACCCGGCCGCGCAGTACCACATCCGCTACCCGCCCCGAGGCGTCCACCCGCCGCACCTCAACGGATTGGAGTTGTCCGATCCTCGTTTCGGGATCCTTGTTGAGGCGGTTTTGCAGCGCCTGGCGGGTGAGACTCACCCGCCAGTAGTGATATGGGCTGCCGGCGCAGTAGTCCTTCCCTGCCGGATTCCGATCGCGCACTACCCGGAGGTACGGCTTTGTTCCCGGAGGTTTATCCGTCAGCGGCACTTCCTCGAGGCCCGTGGACACTCCACCACAATCGGCCGAATAGAATGCATAAACCAGCTCCTCACCGGACCACAGGGCCAGCCCGCGCGTAGCCTGCACGGCGGCAAGAGCCCGCGCTCCCCCCGGCCCCAACCCGACGTACATCTGGCAGTGCGGGCGGTCACAGAGGTCGAAGTCCCCGTGCTTGCCGCGCTGCACAAGTGCGTACGAACGGGCGCACACCGCCAGCGCCTTCTGCGCCTCCAGGCCGAACCAGGCGGGAAGTTCCCCCGGAAGCACTCCCTCCAGATAACGTTCGACGTCCACCTGGTTGACCAGTTGCAGCCCGGCGCCCGCGACCCGGCACAGTAGCGTGTCGGGATAGCGTCGCCCCTCAACCTGCAGCACGCCGCCACGCAGAGACACCGTCTGTCGCCGTACGGAATAGCCGGCGCCGCGCACCACCACTTCGCCGGTGTTGTAGTCCACGGCAAGACGCAGCGATTCACCGGGTGCGAGGGTCCGCACCCGCTCTCCGGTCGCCGCGTCCGCCAACACTCCGGCGGCGCCCAGTTTGACCGACACCGCGGAGCGCCCACTGAGCCGGGTGAGCCCGATGCGCAGCAGTCCCGCCGGAGAGGACATACCGCCCTGGTACGCCACGGCGAGCGCTGCAGCGTGCGGCCGGGCAGAAGGCGTGAACGCACTTCCCTCTGGCTGCTGCCACACCGGAGCGATCCCGCGGCGCGGTGGAGCGGTACCGATGGGATGCGATAGCTGGCCCTCCGTCGGGAGAGCACCCGGATGCGAAGCCCCTGCCGGGTGCGGCCAGGAACCGCGGGCCCACACAACTCCTCCGGCAATGATGGCGGCAGGAAAAAGGGCGGCCCAGGCGCTAAAGAATGGATGTACGCGGCGATGCATGGCAGCGGCAGGGTATCCTGAAAGAGGGCTCTCGTCAAGGACTCAGTATGGACGAGGCAATAGGCTCCGCGCCCAGAGGAAGGGAAACACGGTGAGAATCCTTTTTGCAACCGATGGCTCGGATGACGCAGGCCACGCGTTCACATTTGTGCAGGCTTTGCCCCTGCCTCCGGGAAGTGCAGTACGGGTAGTGTCGGTTGTTCCCGGCCCAGGACCCATGCTCGCTCCGTACCCGGAGGGCGGGGTCGTGCTGATGGATCGGTTCGCCGAGATTCAGGAGCGAGAGCGCACGTACGCAGCGGAGTCCGCTTCGGCAGGCGCCGCGCGGCTGGCGCGGGACGGTGTGGACACATCTTCTACCGTGCGAGACGGTGACCCGACCGGTGAAATCCTGGCGGAAGCTCGAGATTGGGCGGCGGACCTCTTGGTGCTGGGATCGCGTGGCCTCACCGGGCTGGACCGTTTCCTGCTGGGGAGCGTTGCACGCAACGTCGCCAAGCACGCCGGCCGTCCCGTGCTCATTGCCCGCGCACCGGGTGCGGGCATCAAGCGTGCGGTCCTGGCGACCGATGGCTCGGAGAACTCCCGCGACGCACTACAGTTTGCGGGGGCGCTGCCGCTTCCGGAGGATTGTACTCTCACGATTGTCCATGTCACCAAACCGTACGACCCATTTCCCGGAATCCTACCGACGGATCGGGAAGCGTTTGAGGCGCACACAGAGAAAGTGCGGGCGCATCGCCAGGGGGCGGCCGACCGTCTGGTGGTGGCAGCGCGTCTGGAACTGGTGGAAGCCGGAAAGGTCGTTGATACTGCAGTGCGCACGGGCGATCCGGCCGGCGAAATCCTGGCACTGGCAGAAGAACTCCATGCCGATCTCATCATCGTGGGCGCCCGTGGAGTGTCGCCGCTGGCGGGACTGTTCGTCGGCAGCGTGGCGGACCGCCTGCTGAATGGGGCAACCTGTTCGCTGCTGATCGTGCACCCGCGGGACTAACCGTTCAATCGCAGCGCGCGTAGCGGAGGATGCACCAGATGGCCTGCAGACCGTCCTTCCAGGAGATCTTCTTGCCCTCGGCGTAGCTGCGCCCGGCATAGCTGATGGGGATTTCATACACCCGCCAGCCGCGCCGGGCCACCTTCGCGGTCACCTCCGGCTCGAAGCCGAAGCGATCTTGACGGAGCGGCAGCCCCTGGATGACCTCCCGCCGGAAGACTTTGTAGCACGTCTCCATGTCCGTGAGGTTCAGGTCGGTAGTCATGTTGGAGAGTGCCGTCAGCAGCCCGTTGCCCACGGCATGCCAGTAATAGAGCACCCGGTGCGGGCCCCCCTGGAAGCGGGAACCGTAGACCACGTCCGCCCTCCCGTCGAGGATCGGGCGCAGCAGGTGGGGATACTCCCGGGGATCATATTCGAGATCCGCATCCTGCACAAGCACGACCTCTCCGGCCGCCTCAGCAAACCCCCGGCGCAGCGCCGCACCTTTTCCCCGATTTTCGGGCTGATAGAACACACGGACTTCCGGCATGAGGCCCGCGACCTGTTCGCGAAGCAGATCGCGGGTCCCGTCGGTGGACCCGTCGTCCACGACGAGAATTTCCTTGTGGATCGGGACGGCACGCACTGCCTCAAGCAGCGGGATGAGAGTCCGGACCTCGTTGTACACCGGGATGACGACCGACAGGAACGGGCCGGCGCCGGTGGTAGATGAGGAGCGATGCCGGTCCGCCACTGCGCTGTGAAACGCCGCGCGGTCCATGCCCGCCAACTGGGCGGCGTCGGTCAGATCGAGGGCCCCGCGTTCAAAGAGGTCGGCGGCCAGCGCCAACCGAATGCGCCGGTCCTGCTCCCTGTCGTTCGATAGAACGCCCGCAACACTGGCCGGTCTTCCGGGGTCAGACATGGCCGGAATCAGTGGAAATTAAGGGAGTCTTAGTCTTTGTGTCACCCGTGCGCAAGCCCGGCCCGAGACAATGTCCCAGGGTCGAGGGAAATTGCCCGCAGAGCAGGTTTCCTGCGTTTCCCGTCCGCCCCACAAGGAGAAACACACCGATGCCCCTCCACTCACACCGCCGGCGCGCCGGCTTCACGCTCATCGAGCTGCTAGTGGTCCTAGCGATCATTGCCATACTCGCTGCCATCCTCTTCCCGGTCTTCGCACAGGCGCGCAAGAAAGCGCGTTCGATCACCTGCACGTCCAACCTGCGCCAGATCGGCACAGCAATGCAGATGTATGCCCAGGACTACGATGAGGTCCTCTTCCCGTACCGCACGCGCGCGGTGAACCCGTTTGCCGGACAGCCCCGTGTTTCCGCTAACGCGGGGGGCCGCTCGTTCTTCAATCAACTTCTGGCGCCGTACATCAAGAATAACGGGGTCTGGAAGTGCCCGTCGAAGCCGGGCGCCTGGGTGAACATTGATCCGGCGGGATCCGACACCGAACCTGCATTCTGGAGCCACGGGGCCAGAATTCCTACGCAGCAAACACCCTCTATTGTTTCCCGGCCGATCTAGGCCTGCCCCTGGCACAGTTCGAGCGGTCGGCCGACACGTTGATCCTGACGGACGGCAGCTACTACGGTGCTTCCTTCCTGGGCCAGCGGATGCTGACCACTACTACCTATCCGGAATACTGGAAGCACCTCGGGAATTCATACCTGTTCCGCTGGACCGGCGGAAGTGCGCAAGCCCCGTCTGATGCCGAGGCCATTCAGTTGGGGAAGGCCCGCCACCAGGGCAACCTGAACTGCCTCTTCGCCGATGGTCATGTAAAGACACTGAACTACGACCGGGTACGGGTGGACGGCAGCCTGTGGCGCGTGTTCGCGGGGCAGCCGTGACCTCGACCGGTTCATTGACGCACGCGCACGAGACCGGTCGGCCAGTGCCCGGCCGGTCTCACCTCTGTCTTCACGGTAGGTTCCGGTCCACGAACTGATTGAGGCGTTGACGCGATGCCCCCCGCTGCGGAAAGGGAGAGGCAAGCGAAAACCAAGTGCAGGCACGGAATCCCCAACTCACGCCGCACTTCTCTTCACTCTTTCCTCGTCTGTTCCCCCTACTCCAGCCGTTTCACATCCCATTCGCGGAGGGCCAGATCCTCGGGGTGGGCAGTATCGCCGAAAAGGGCACGGACGGCACGGACGTACTCCGGCTGGGCCTGGAGGACTTGTTGGAACGCGACCAGGTTGCGTTCGGCATCGGGATGCCCTGCCTGGAGGGAGGCGCGCAGACGGGTGAGGGCGGGACCCTGGACGGCCTCCGGTTTGGGGAGGGTGGCGAGCGCACGATCCAGTTCGACCAGAGCCTCGGGGTAGTGGTCCCGCTCGACGAGTGACGTGAACCACGCGAAACGGGCGGCGGGGTCGTTGGGAGCCAACTGAGCCAGGCGGCGGCGGCGCGGGTAGAGGCGCTTCTCGATGTCCTTCACCCCTAGACGCGCAAGGCGATCCATATACATCGCCAGCGCCCGCGGATTGTTCGGCTCCCCACGGGAGGCGTATTCGAAGCCCAGCGTGGCAGCCTCATCTACTTTTTCGAGGCCGGTCACCCAGAAAGGGGTCCGGTCCTTCGAGAAACGGCGCGGCCCGACGTGTTCCCCGAGCTGGTTGATGACCGTAGCCTCCATCGCACGAGCCATCACCATGCGAGGCAGCGCCATACTGGGCATCAACTCCAGCGCATCGCGGGCCGCGCCCTGGGCTTCACCCGGAGAGCCGCCGAGCAGGAACGCCACAGCACAATTCAGGTGGCCCAGGGCCAGACGGGGGGCCAGGCGACGGATTGCCTGGAATTCACGCACCGCCTCCGGGGCGCCGGACCGGCCCCGGTCGAGGGCGGCGAGACCGCGCGCGCGGTGTCCCTCCAGTTCCGCAAACCTGGCGTCCGAGATGCCGGCCCAGGGATCCGGTCGCGTACAACCACTGAGTCCGAGGCCCAGGGCTGCAGCCAGGACGATTCGCCGCTCAATGCTCAACATATTCGAGTTGCTCCCGCGCATTTCCCCAGAACAGAGCAAAGACAAACGTCCACACGATCCCGATGACTACCGCTACCGCGTTCCCCTGTCCGAGAGACTGTCGTAGTTCCGCCTGTGAGGCAGCAAGCGCGGCCGCAACCCAGAAAGGACCGCCCGGAAATGCCACGAACAGCGCGGTGGTGGCGTAGGCCCAGAACTTGGCCATTCCCGCCCGACCGTTGATCGCAGACTGCATCAACCCGATGAAGCAGCAGGCCACCGCGGTGAGCACCACCAGCGACAGTACCCCAAACACCTGGGGACCCGACGCGCCGTGGAACAAGTAGCAGAGGCCGAAAAGCGGCAGCGAGGGGCTGACGAGCAACAGCACCACGCCCACCGCCCCAAGCAGCTTTCCCTTCAGGATGTCTCCGGCCCGGAGCGGGGTGCTGATCAGTAATTCCAGCGAACCGCGCTCCCGTTCCTGGGTGATGACGTCGGAGGTCAGGCCCGGTCCGATCAGGGTAACGAGGGCCACGAGCGTCATGGTGAGCCAGAAAAAAACTTCCCGGGCGGCGGCCGCGGTTTGCAGCGGGTCCGCCAGGTCGGATGCCGTGAGCACCAGGGGCACGAACGCTCCGGCAGCCACGGCAATGGAAGCGAATCCGATGAACTCGGCGGTCTCCTTCTCACGCAGGCGAGTGCGGATGTCGCGGGTCAACACAGGGTTGCGGAAACCCTGCCAGTAGAACTCCTGCCCGCCCTCGACCTGCTGACTCCGCGGTCGCGCCTCCAGGCGATCCGGATCTTCCACCAGCCTGAGGTAGCCCCGCACCGAGAGCCAGGCACAGTAGCCCCCCACACAGAACAGCCACCCCACTTGCACCAGCCCCGCCTGCCCGGCCTGCAAGTGCAGCGGGAGGCTCGGACGCGCGAGATGGGACCACCAACCGGGAGCCAGGGCGCTGAAGACCGTGGGGACAGGGGTGACATAGAGAAGCGCGCGCCCGATGCGACCCGGATGCTCTTCCCAACCGCGCCGCCAGCCGCCCTCCTGGGCCTCAATCCCAAACCAGATTGCCAGGACAACCCCGGCGAGCATCACCAGGCCCGGGAGGCACCACCGGGGCCGCACCAACTGATACCCCACAAAGAAGTTGGCTGCGCCCAGAGCTGCCCCGACGAGGGCGCACCCCACCACCTGCACCAGTGCGAGCGGGAGTTGCCACCAGGCGACCCGACCGAACACTGCGCAGATACACGCGAATACCAAAGGTGGCAGCACGAGAAGGATGCCAAGGGCGGCTGCCATGAGCATCGTGGTGACGCAGACCCGGGCGGGCTGTTGGCGGGTGAGCAGCCAGGCGAGGATGCCCTGCACCCGCCGTTCCTGCTGCCACAACGCCTGGACGCGCAGATAGGCGGCGACGATGGCGCCGAGCCCACACACAACAAACAATACTCCAGGAAACCAGCCCCTGTATGAGTCTATCGGGTAGCTGCCGGCAATCAGCCCCCCGCCCGCCAGCAGTGCGGGAGCGAGCAATGTGGCAGCGACAAAAATCCCCACCGCGTAAAGCACGGGCAGGCGTCCGGAAGACAGGGTCCGCACATACCGCCGCCACTCAATCACACGGACGGCCTCGTCCATCTTCTGGACCGCGGTCTGGGTCAGCCGGGAGCCCAACTCAGAAATGCGCACACGGACCCCTCCCATGTTCTTCACGCTACCCCCCACACGATGTGCGATGTTCTTTACCCATGGTATCCCTGCCCCTCACATTTTCCGGCTAACGCAGCCGTACCACTACCAGGGTGTCCCGATTACTGTAAGGGGTGCCGGCAACGTCAAGGCCTCCCGTCAGGTCCGGGCTGCGTCCGACGAGCCACAGATGATCGCTACCACCCCCACCTACCAGCCGGGGAGCGGAACGCCAGAATTCCTGAAACTGCTGCTGGAACTGGATGCGTTCCACGAGCGTTTCGGAGGACGACGCGATCGTTGAGCCGCGCCCCTTCAGGGATGCTTGCCAGTCCCGCGCTGCTACTCGTGCGGTTGCCCTGATGCCCAGGTCGCCGATCCAGGCGAAGCGCCCACCGCGGCACAGATAGGCATCCCTGACTCCGATCAGGGTGGTGTTCGACACGGTGATGCGATCCTTGCCGACGAGAGCAACCTCAAACGTGCCGCCCAGGTCCCGGGGGCGCTCCTCCAAAAGATAGCGCACGGAGAAAAGTTGCAGCGCCACATCATTCCAGCGGGTGACCCCGTCTCCTTGTCTGCGGGGCCAGTCAAACGGACCCTGAACCACTTCCTCTCTTTGACGAGTGGCGCCGAACACTCCGTAAGGAACCGAAGGCGCCACATGGGACAACACAGACGAGGTAGAGTCGCCCAGATCAACGAGCTTCGGGGAAACTTCGTCCACGGACAACTGGAAGGTGCGGTTGGTCGGACTGAAGAGACCAAGAATCGCCCGCTCGGAAGCGGTGCGACTACCCCCAACCGTGGAAAGTACCGACACCCGGTTCAGCACGGTGCGCGCCTGGCCCCAGATCTGGCCCAGCGCCAGGACGACAACAGTCATCCCGCCCGCCAGCGACGGCATCCAGAGCCAGGAGCGGACGGTCCGCCGCAGCCGCCGCAGCATCCAGAGATTGAGCGGTCCGAAAATGAGTGCGTACAGGATGCCGAAGCCGACAATCACCGGCAGCGGCGGAGCGGGCAGCCGGGGCAGCGCCCCCGCCGCCGACCGCACGGGTGTGAGGGTCTCTACTGCAACCTCGCGCAGCGCCGGGGTTGCCAGGGTAACCTGGCGGAGCGCCCACTTCCACATCGCAGGGGCGCCTTCCCATTCCCGGAAGCCGGTACGCATGGGGTCGAATCCGAGCCAGAGCACCGCTCCGCCCACCGCCGGACGCAACACGCACAGTGGGCGGCCCTCTTCTTCCAGGAGCACCCCTCCCCCATGCCGGACCGGACCCGTCACGGTCTGGATCGCGCCCACGTTCACGCGGAAGGGACGGCCGGCAAATCGGCGCGTACAGCCGAGTTCCGGGTCGGGTGTCAGGCGTTCCACTGTGATAGGCGCCAGCGAGCGACCTTCCGGATCTCGCCATTCGGTGGACGTTTCGCCGCACAGGATGGCCCGTCCCCCGCGCTCGATCCAGATGCGCATCGCCCGGCGCTGCTCGTCATCCATCTCCTGCCAGGCGCGTCCGTTGATCACGGCTACCGATGCAGGCCGGTAACCGGCCCACTCGCGCGGCATGTCCAGTGGCAACAGGTGCGCAACCGCGTACGCCGGCGGCGCGGATGGATCGCCCGACCCATCTTCTTGATGAAAGAACTGAAGGCCGGAATCATCCGCGCTGCACGACAGGAGCAGCTTCTGCTGGTCGAGGAACCGCGGGCGGACCGCCTCACGGGCAAGCGTGCGGAACCCATCCATCAATCGAACGTCGAGCACCCCGGAGCGATCGGCGCCCATTTCCGGGTGCAGGGGCGCATACATTGTGTAGACCTGATGCGCTCCGCGAGGCAGTTCGACCAACGCCTCGGTCCCGTGCCCGCGGCCGTCGTTCACTTCGAGGCGCGCGGTGACCGGTGGTCCGAGGTTGTCGAGCACTACCCTTACAGGCATCGGCTCACCCACGCGAACGAGATTCCGCTGCCCCACGGTGATCAACATATTCACCGGAGGGGGCTTTTTCTTCGGACGAAGCGAGTCTTCCGGTGCAGGTGCATTGCCGGGGGTCTGAGCAATGGTGGGGACTGCCACAAACAGAGCGCTCGCGATCATCCAACGGGCGAGGGTCAGGCCATTCATGGAATGTACATTCGGCGAGACGGGGGAGGTGCTGGTCCCTGTGGGCTCCTGTGATTCCGCTTCCAGACAGTTCTACAACGGAAACGCCGGTAGGGCGGATACTTCCATCCACGGTGGCGGCGGGACGCCGCAGGCTCCTCACGGGAATCAAGTGGCGGGCGCTCGTTCTGCCTCCGGGCAGCGGGCCCGCTGCCGTATGCCGCCGATGAAAACGCTCCGAGCGCAACGGGAAGCACCTGGAGACTCGACCTCAAACGGGCAGCGATCGCGGACCCGGATCTCCGGCATCGCACTCGCGCGCACCTGCCGGAGGCGCGTAGTTTCCACATTCCGCTCATCCACTCCGGACGACCGGCCGGCGGGAGCAGCTTGCGCAAGATGATCTTTCTGCCGATAGCCTGCCCGCTCGAAATGCACCCTCTATCCGGTTCGGCCGGACCAAAGCGCAAGCCCGAGGATGTGGTACATCCTCGGGCTCACGGAGCAGCACAGAGCCAGTTCTCACACTCCCTCGCGGCGGGGCCGTCGGGACTCGGCTGCTGCATAATCCGTAGCAACCGGCACCGATCCCATCCCGCCCTGTAGGAAGCACCGAAATGGTGGATCTACCGGATCAGTCGTCTTCAAACGCTTCGGTGATCCCACCCAGCGCCAGCGCCAGCGGGCCGGGCATCATCGCCCGGACGTAGTCCCGGTTCATTGCAGCAATATTCGCGATGGGAATCTGCTTGGGACAGACGGCCTCGCACTCCCCCTCGTTGGAGCAACTGCCGAAGCCTTCGCGATCCAACTGCGCGATCATGGCCCGGACGCGGCGGTAGCGCTCCGGTTGCCCCTGCGGCACTGAAGCGAGGTGCT
Organism: Actinomycetota bacterium; assembly: GCA_005805375.1. Taxonomy (GTDB): domain Bacteria; phylum Armatimonadota; class SYMT01; order SYMT01; family SYMT01; genus SYMT01. The sequence continues at coordinate 10,358 of SYMT01000400.1, read as the reverse complement.
GGACCTTGGCGGAGACAAACAGGGCGGCGGATGCATTCTTGCAGGCAGCCACACACGCGCCACAGCCGATGCACTGCGCTGCGTCCATCGCCTGCTCGGCTTGATCCTTCGGGATCAGGATCGAGTTGCCATCCGGCGCCCCCCCGGCCTTGACCGTGTTGTACCCGCCCGCTGCGACGATGCGATCGAACGCACTCCGATCCACGATCAGGTCTTTCACCACCGGGAAGGCAGCGGCCCGCCAGGGTTCCACGACGATCGTCTCTCCGTCATGGAAGCGACGCATGTGCAACTGGCAGACCGTGGCCGCCCGATCCGGCCCGTGGGGTACGCCATTCACCACGAGGCTGCACATGCCGCAGATCCCCTCACGGCAGTCCGAATCGAAGGCGATCGGATCTTCCCCCTTTCGGATCAGCCCTTCGTTGACCACGTCGAGCATTTCCAGGAAGGACATGTCGGGTGAAACATCCGGGGCAGGGTACTCGACCATCCGACCGGGAGCTTGGGGACCCTTCTGGCGCCAGACCAGCAGCTTCAAGTTCATGGTTCGCTATTATCCACCATTCATCACTCAATCCCTGCCGGACTACGCGTAACTGCGCTGAGTAGGTGTCACGTTCTCAAACACCAGCGGCTCCTTATGGAAGTTCGGCGTTTTGCCTTCGCCGGTGTACTCCCACACAGCCGCGTGCTGGAAGTGGGCATCATCGCGCATCGCTTCGTTATCGGGAGTCTGGCTTTCTTCACGAAAGTGGCCCCCGCAGGACTCCCGGCGTTCCAGCGCATCGCGCGCGATCAACTCCCCGAACTCCAGGTAGTCGGCGACACGGCCGGCGTATTCCAGAGACTGGTTCAGGTTGTTTGCTTCGCCCGGCACCCGGACATCCTGCCAGAATTCCTCGCGCAGCTTCGGAATCCGTGCCAGCGCATCCTTCAACCCCGCCTCGTTGCGCGACATCCCCGCCTGGTCCCAGAGGATTCTCCCGAGTTCCCGATGGAACTGCCGCGGGGTACGGGAACCGCTGATGCGAAGCATCCGATCCAGGCGCGCCTGCACGGCGGCACTCACATCCCGGAACGCCTCGTGATCTGTGGAAAGCCGAGCCTGTGGGATGCCGGCAAGGTAGTGCGCCACGGTGGTCGGAATGACGAAGTAGCCGTCAGCCAGCCCCTGCATCAACGCGCTGGCTCCCAGCCGATTGGCTCCGTGATCGGAAAAGTTTGCCTCTCCCAGCACGTGCAGCCCCGGGATAGTGCTCATCAGGTTGTAATCTACCCACAGCCCCCCCATCGTGTAGTGAATGGCGGGGTAGATGCGCATTGGAGATTCGTAAGGGTTCTCGTCGGTGATCTTCTGGTACATATGGAACAGATTTCCATACTTCTCTTCGATCGCGTTCCGCCCCAGCCGCTGGATGGAATCCGAGAAATCCAGGTAGACCGAGAGACCGGAGTCTCCAACGCCCCGCCCGTCGTCGCAGACTTCCTTGGCGTTGCGCGAGGCCACATCGCGGGGCACGAGGTTGCCAAAGCTGGGATACTTGCGCTCCAGGAAGTAGTCTCGCTCGGCCTCGGGAATCTCGGCGGGCTTGCGGCGGTCGCCCTGTGTTTTCGGAACCCAGACCCGCCCGTCATTGCGCAGACTCTCACTCATCAGCGTCAGCTTGGACTGATGGTCGCCGGACATCGGAATGCATGTCGGGTGGATCTGCGCAAAGCACGGGTTGGCAAAACCGGCCCCGCGGCGATGACAGCGATAAGCCGCGGTCACGTTGGAATTGACCGCGTTGGTCGAAAGGTACCAGGCATTGCCGTAGCCGCCGGTCGCCAGGAGCACCGCATGCCCCTCGTAGCACTCCAACTCCCCGGTGGTCAGGTTGCGCACAACAATGCCGCGCGCGCGCCCCTCCGCGACCACCAGGTCAAGCATCTCCCGGCGGGAGAATACCTTCACCGTCCCCCGGTTGACCTGGCACATCATGGACTGGTAGGCGCCGAGCAGGAGCTGCTGCCCCGTCTGGCCGCGGCAGTAAAACGTACGGGAGACCTGAGCGCCGCCAAAGGAGCGATTGTCGAGGAGACCGCCGTACTCGCGGGCAAACGGGACACCCTGGGCGACGCAATGGTCAATGATGTCCACACTTACCTGGGCGAGGCGATGCACATTCGCTTCCCGCGCCCGGTAGTCCCCGCCTTTGATGGTGTCGTAGAACAGTCGCCAAATGGAGTCGCCGTCGTTTGAGTAGTTTTTGGCAGCGTTGATCACGCCCTGAGCGGCAATGCTATGGGCGCGCCGGGGACTGTCCTGGATGCAGAACGAGAGGACGTTGTACCCCAACTCGCCCAGAGCAGCAGCGGCGGCGGCGCCTGCGAGTCCGGTACCCACGATGATGATCGTGTAGCGCCGCCGATTCGCCGGATTTACCAACTTGCACTCGAACTGGTGGCGGTGCCACTTTTCAGCCAGCGGTCCGGACGGGATGTGAGGATCGAGGTTCACGGCGTGCCTCCGGCGCCCCGGTAGAAGGCGAAAATCAGAATGGGCACGAGCACGAAGCCCGCCATCAGCACCAGCGTGACGATGCGCGCGGTCGAAACGAGCCGCGGCGTGGACGCAACATTCCCGGCGCCCAAGGATTGCAGCGCGCTCCAACTTCCGTGCCACAGGTGTGTCCCGACCACGAGCATGCTCACCACGTAGAAGAGGACCATGAGCGGGTTGGAGAACTGCGTCACCATCAGGCCGTGCAGATCCTTCACGTCCGTCGGCTGGCCGGCTGCATCGTTGACGTGGAGTTCCGGCCCAAATTTGAAGTGGAACAGGTGGATCCCCACGAACACCAGAATGAGCACGCCGGTGTAGATCATGGTGGTTGAGGCCACAGATTTCCGGCTGGTGTGCCGCACAGGAACCTGTGCGTGGTACGGGACTGGGCGAGCGCGCTGGTTCTTGTGGAAGTTTCCCACAGCCCGAACCAGGTGTAGAACGAAGATCAGCGCGAGCCCAATCTCTACCGGATAGATCAGCGGATTGCTGATGAGGTAGTGCGAGTACGCGTTGAACTTGTCCTGGCCGGCAAAGAACATCATATTCCCGGCCAGGTGGACGAACAGGAAGGCGTACAGCGCCAGGCCCGTCAGGGCAATGACGACTTTCGTTCCTGTGGATGAAAGGAAGGCTTCGATGCGGAGCTTCACGGGCGGTCTCCCGGCTACTGTATCACACGTTTGTGGGACTTCAGAACCAGCGGCCCTTTGCCCATAATTCCTGAACGATGGACGCTCAGACGCAAACTCGAGCGCGACGCACGACGCGCAAGAAAAAGGACGACACTGCCGTCCTCGCGGCCGCACTGATTGCGAGCCCGGGGTCGGGGGAGACGCGCCACCCGTCTCGTGCTTCGGGGCCGGCGCGTCTCTATTGCAGCTTCTGCTGGACTGCCCTTCCTTCCTCTGTGGCAGAGTGCGCAGAGTGCGGACGCACTCTGGAGGAAATGGCAGCCAACCGCGTGTCCCACGCAGATCTGGCAGGCTCGTGGGTACCGCCCCGAATGGCGGAGGCCGCCGCAACTGCGGCGGCCTCCGCCGGGGGGAAAAACGCAACCCGGCAATCGGCGGCCCGGGCGGCGGCGTCCGACACTCTCTCCAGGGGGCCGGAGGACAAGCCCAGTTCACCAGACCCTGGGCCTCGTTTTGTCGCGCGTACGGAATACCCCGCCACGCGCACCGCTGGTCCCGAATGGAATGCCGTCGCCCAGCGTCTGGAAAGCGTGAGTCCGCGGGTGGCTGCGGGACTGATCGGCGGCACACTACTCGTCATTGTCGTGGTGGCGTGCGTAGGGTTGGCACAGGCAACGGGGCATTAGCGAGCACTATGGGGCTATTTCAGGGCTGCTCGGCCGGCGCCGGGCGCCGGCATTTTCGTACGCCGTGCTGCTCCCCCTCCATTCCGAGGGAGCAAGCGCGCTGAGTTGAGCAGAAACCCCAACTCGGACGACACGTGAATGAACGCCGCCAGCAGCGGGCTGAGCAAGCCGAACGCCGCCAGGAGCATCCCGATTGCATCAACGACGAGGGTGCCCACAAAGTTCTCGAAGATGATGCGGCGACACCGGCGGCAGAGCTGCCAGACTTCGACGAACTTCAAGAGGTCGTTCCCGATCAAAAGGACGTCGGCACTCTCCCGCGCCACGTCGGTTCCCGAACCCATCGCCACACCCACGCCGGCAGCAGTGAGCGCCGGAGCGTCATTGATGCCATCTCCCAGCATCGCGACGGTGCGACCAGATGCCTGCAACAAGCGAATGCGCTCTGCTTTCTCGTGGGGGAGCAGGGAACTCTGCACGTCATCGAGACCTACCTGGGTAGCGACGTCCCGGGCGATGGCTTCCCCATCACCGGTCAGCAGCAGGGTCCGCACGCCGGAGGCGCGCAGCGCCTTCAATGCCTGTGCCGCTTCCGGCCGCACCGGGTCCGTGATACGCAGTCGTCCCAGCCATCGTGACGCATGAGCCACCCAGATTTCTGAGGCCGGGCGCTCGCCTGGCGGCGGCTCGGGCACGGTAAGTCCCCGCTCCAGCAAAAATGCCCTTGAGCCCGCCACGGCAGGAGTGCCGCGGTACGAGACTGTGACCCCCTTCCCGGGGAGGTAGTCGAAGTCGGTCGGCTCCGCCGGCTGAATCCCGGCCTCCTCTGCGCGACGGAGTACCGCCAGGGCCAGAGGATGCTCCGAGGGCGCCTCGCACACCGCTGCTACCCGCAGGAGTTCTGCTTCGGAGACGCCCGGCGCGGGGACCACCTCGCTGACGGCAGGATGGCCGATGGTAAGCGTGCCTGTCTTATCGAACGCTACGGTGTCCACGCGAGCCAATGTCTCGATGTATAACCCGCCTTTAATCACCGCTCCCATCCGGGCTGCCCGCCCAATCGCACCCAACAGCGCCAGCGGAGTGCCTGCTGCCACCCCGCAGGCCCCGGCGACGATGACCACCGAAATCGTGGCCCGGAGATCTCGCGTCAGCAGAAACGTAATCCCTGCGAGCACCACCGCTACCACGACCAGGTAGCCAGCAAGTTGATCCGCCACCCGCTGCACCGGCGCCCGGGTCTTCTCGGCATCTTCCACCGTGCGGATGATGCGTCCGTACGCTGTGTCGCCTCCGACACGGTCCACACGGATGTCGAGCGAGCCGGCGTGGTTCATAGTCCCGGCGTACACTTCGGCGCCGGCTGACTTTTCCACAGGGCGCGACTCACCGGTGATCGTGGACTGATCCACAACGGAATGCCCGTCCAGCACCATCCCGTCAATCGGGATGGCGCTCCCGGGACGCACCACCACCACGTCACCAGGGTGCAAACCCCCGACCGGAACCGTCATGACCTGGTCGCCGTGCCGCACCAGTGCCTGCTGCGGGAGCAACTCCACCAATCTCTCAATGGCCTGCCGGCCCCGCTGAACTGTGAGCCCCTCCAGGATCTCCGCTCCCAGAACAAAGAACACGATGACGAGCGCGGTGAACGATTCGCCGATCCCCAGTGCTGCCCCAAGCGCCACCGTCATCGAGAGCTCCATCGTCATGCGGTGGGCTCGCAGCGCCGCCAGGGCATGGCGATAGATCGGAATCCCACCGATGATTACGGCGGTCAGCGCAAGCCAGTTCACCCCGGATGACAGCCGCCCCACGCCCAGACTCGTCAGGAGCACCGCCAGCCCCACGCACACCACACGCCGCAGATCGGCCGGTTCGACACCATGGGCCTCATCAGACAAGGGACGCTGGGCGCCATCGGCAACTACTGCGCGGACAACCGGGTGAGGGGACTGCGTAGACTCCCTGCGCTGACTCGCAGGGTCATTCGGAGCACGGTCAGGATCGCTGGAACTGAAAAGGTGCATCGTTGGCAGGGGTGATGAGGGCAGGAAGGCGGCAAAACTGGGTGCTTGAGAGTACCTACCCCTGACACACACTCACACCAACACCCCGTATATGGCATACACCTGTACGCGCCTGGGATTACCTGAATCCCTGCCGCAAGTTGTTAAGAACCCTGCATTACGCCTGCGGGCGCCCACCACTACCAGGATGCGCGTTGTAGTCCGCCAGGGGATGTGCGTGGATAATTACAGCAGGGTCCTGCTCCGGCACAGCCTCAAGCTACCACCTGGCGTTCCACACAACTCGCGCACTCCAGCCAGATTTCCACCGGCAGGTGAGTCAGCACCCGCGGCCCATCCCCGCGCTGGAATACCGGCCGGTAGAGCACATTTCCCTTGTCGTGCATCTCTCCGCAGGTATGGCACTGGGTGCGCTCATCGGCTACCACACCCGTGTACCCACCGACACTCCACCCTTCATGCCCGGCATGGACCGCGAGAGACTCCAACGCCGACCTGACGGTAAGTGACTTGTTCCCGTGGTAGTACTTCTGTGCCAGTTGGTCGAGGAGACGAATCGTCTCTTCGTCGAGGGTAAAGTTCAAGCGCTGCATCCGGGGACCTGCACGTGTGATCCACGCGCCTGTGCGTGGGCTGGAGGATCATGATAGCAGAGACCCGGGGCAATCGGCAGTAACCAGCCAGGCGTGCCCGCAGAGGGCCGCGAAAGGCGTTGACAGGGGCGATGGGGTCGAGTATCATGCCCGTGCCCTCGTAGCTCAGTGGATAGAGCACCGGCCTCCGGAGCCGGGTGCGGAGGTTCGATTCCTCTCGAGGGCGCTCATCAAAGAAGCCCGCTCCCGAAGTGCCGGGGGCGGGCTTCTTACGTTGGTCGCATCCGGAGTCCGGTGGTCGAGCCTATCCGGCAGCCGCCCGTCGCAGTCCGGCCGTTTGTGCCTGGGTCGTTCCGGCGCCGGGGTTGCCCAGCAAGAGCCGGCCTCCCAGTGCATGGATCCGGCGGCCGGTGACCAGGTTCCGCAGCTCCACTTCCTGTTTTCCACCGGGGCGAGAGTTGAAACTCGCCCGGCAGAAGAACTCCCCGCCCTTCGCCGGGCGAAGGCGCACCAGCCCTTTTCCGTCCGGGGCGCGATAGGTTTCCACAGTGGCGCGGGTAGCATTCGGGAGGAACACAGTGCGCTCGTCGCGGATCACATTCGCCCCCAACTCCTTCTTCTGTGCCTCAAAACGCGCCGCATACACTCCGCGATCCCGATCAAACGTGCGCGCGATCGCACTGCGATCCAGGAGGCTTTGCACCTTCACCGTCTCAGTCGGAGGCAGCACCTGAAGGTACGATTGCTCCACCTCCTCGGTCGTGCTCCCCCGCGCCGCCCATACGGCGAATTGGAGGGTGTTGCGATGGGTCAGACCTTGCCGTCCCGCCAGGTCGAGGAGTTGCTGCGCCCCGGTGGGCAGGGACTGTGCTGCGCCTCCCTCCGGTGTGAGTTGGGTACCCCGCGGCAGCGTCACGCGGACCGGCTGTCCGGAGAAGTTCCCCAGATGCAGGTCCAGGGCGAGGCTGCCATCCCGCCGTGCAGGATCAAAGGTACGGCTGTGTCCGCGGATCCCCACAAGCCCCGCGCGAATCGCCTGATCGAGCGGCAGTGTGGTTCCACCGGATGCCGCCACCAGCGCCCCCTCGCCGACCTGAAAACGAGTCGTCTCGTCCGGCGGGTCAGCAGTGAGTTCCGTGCAGAAAGCGGCAAGCGTCGCAGTCTGGCCCGCCGCCAGCACAAATGTGCCGCCGCCGGGGACGATCCCCCCTTGCCGGTTTCCAAAACCACTCCCCTGACCGAGCCCGCCGCCCTGCCCGAACCCGCCGCCCTGGCCGAACCCGCCGCCCTGGCCGAACCCGCCGCCCTGGCCGAACCCGCCACCCTGGCCGAACCCGCCGCCCTGGCCGAACCCGCCACCCTGGCCGAACCCGCCGCCCTGGCCGATACCCCCACTTCCAGGTCCAAACAATTGGGCCAGTTGCGCCGCGCCAGGTTGACCGGCCGCGGAGCGCCCTCCTGCGTCTGCCGAGTGCTGCGGAGTCCTTGGCGTGGCGCCGACCATCATCGTGCTGCCGGCGGTGAGAGCCACCGCGAGTGCGCAGACCCGTTTCCCGCCTTGCTTGTATTGCATCGTGCTTTCTCCGTGGCCGTCTGTTCCCGTTGTGTCAGTCAGACGCACCGGAGCAAGCAAAAGTCGCAGCGAGACCCTCCGGACCAACATTCGGACGGCCGTGCAGGCTTACCCTTTGATACCGGAGAGAACGATGCCCTTTACCAGGTACCGTTGTGCGGCAAAGAAGAGTGTCAGTACGGGAAGCAAGACAATCATGCTGGCGGCCATGAGCAGATTCATCCGGCTGCCGTTGATGTCCTGGAACATGCGCAGCCCGATCTGGATGGTGTACTTATCCACGCTGTTCAGGTAGATCAGGGGTCCCAGGAAGTCGTGCCAGTGAGCAATGAAGGAGAGCACTGCGACTGTAGCCAGTACCGGGCGTGACAGCGGCAGCACGACCTTCCAATAGGTGAGCCATGTGCTGCACCCATCCATCCGCGCCGCATCCTCGAGCTCGACCGGCAGCGTCTTGAAAAACTGCCGCATCAAGAAAATGAACACCCCACTGCCGCCCAGATAGCTCGGAATGATGAGTGGACGGTACGTATCCACCCAGTCCACCCCGGTGACCGCGCGCAGTTGGGTCCACCCGACAAAGGTGGGAATCATCGTCACCTGGGGGGGCAGCATCATGGTGCCGAGGAGCACCACAAACCAGGCATCCCGTCCCGGCCACCGCAGGCGGGCAAAGCTGTAGGCAACGAGACTTCCCGTGAGCAGTTGCCCCAGGACGCAGGAGAGAGTGACTACGACCGTATTCCACGCGAACTGCCAGAACGGCAGCACGGTCAGCGCCATCCGGTAGTTCTCCGGGTGGAACGGGTGCGGGAGGAAATTGGGAGGATACTCATAGATGGCCGCGTTGGTCTTGAAGCTGGCGGCGAGCGCCCAGAGGAACGGAGCCAGGAAGAGCCCGCCGAGCCCCACGAGAGCGACGTAAGACCAGACGATCGCAGGTCGCACCCAATGGCGCCTGCGTGGCGGCGGCTGCCCCCCAGATCCGGCGATTCCCGCCTGCCTCATCGCTCCCCCTCGTAGTAGACCCAGCGCCGACTGCTGCGCAGCAGCGTGAGGGTGAGCGACAGGACGATCGCGAACAAGATCCAGGCCATCGCGCTCGCATACCCCATCTTGAACTGCTGGAATGCCTTCTGGTAGAGGTAGAGCACGTAGAACAGCGTCGCATCCTGCGGGCCGCCGTTGGTCATGATGAACGCCTGCGTGAATGTCTGGAAGCTCCCGATGATTCCCATCACCAGGTTGAATAACAGCGTAGGTGTGAGCATCGGCAGCGTCACATTGCGGAACCGCACCCAGGAAGTGGCTCCGTCGAGATCCGCGGCCTCATAGAGAGACTGCGGCACTCCCTGGAGACCGGCCAGGTAGATGAGCATCGAGTTCCCAACCCCCCAGAATGACATGAAGACCAGCGCCGGGAGCGCCCACGCCGGATCCGTCAGCCATCCAGGGAGGTGTTCCTGCGGCACACCCACCCGCGCGAGCGCGTCATTGATCGGCCCGAACGACGGGTTGTAGAGCCACATCCACATCATCGAAGTGGCTACCCCGGAGACAACCGAGGGCAGGTAGAACAACGTGCGGAACACCGCCTGTCCCCGCACCTCCTGATTCAGCAGCAGCGCCATCCCGAGCGCATTGAGGGTCCCGAACGGCACAGCGCCCAGCACGTACAGAATCGTATTGCCCAGCGCCTTGCCGAACCGCGGATCACCCAACAGCAGCGTCCCGTAGTTCTCGGTACCCACCCAGCGAATGCGCGAGATGGGGGTAATCCCATCCCAGGTGCTGAAGCTCATCGCCAAAGACACAACCATCGGCCCTGCCGTGAAGAGCAGGAACCCGACCAACCAGGGCGAGACAAAGAGGTACCCCTCCCACGCATCCGTTCTCCACCGAGCAGATCGCACCATGACCCCTTACCAGCCCCTTCCAGCCCCTTCCAGCCCCTTCCAGCCCCTTCCAGCCCCTTCCAGCCCCTTCCAGCCCCTTCCAGCCCCTTCCAGCCCCTTCCAGCCCCTGATTCGACGACTGTGTTGAAGCCGACCAGGGTTCCCACAGGCTTCCTCGGAACCACCCTCGCTGTTCGCCCCGCCGGCTCCACCCTCCTGTAGCGGCATGGGCCCAATCCGACAATGCCGGAAACACTACAGGAGGAAACATGCACCGCATCGAACTTGTTTCCTGCTAACATCACGCCATTGTTCCCCAGAACAGTCGCAAACCGGCGCCCCGGCTGGCCTGCCCTGGGGACGACGCAGACCTAACACAGGAGGGATTTGGAATG
>SYMT01000399.1 GCA_005805375.1 Actinomycetota bacterium | reverse complement strand
GCGATGAGGAAGATCCGCTCGCGGAGGAGTAGGGGCAGTGGATGCTGGATTTTGGCGGGGTCGCGCGGATCGTGGAGCGCCGCCGCCAAGCGCTCCCCCAAGCGGAGCCGCCGGTCGGCGAGGGTCAGCGGGAGAAACCCGGCGTCGGAGCTGAGCGCCCCGCCGTCGAAAGCCAGCGTGACCGGCTGCGCGGCGAGCAGCGGTAAGGAGAGCGGTACGGTCGTGGGGGACATCGGGAGCGGGTCTCACAGTAGGTATAGTCAGTACATCTATTAGTACGTTGACGCCTCCTCGCAAGATTCCCGGTCTGTTAAATTATTCTTAGCAACCCGTCGATTCTACCGGATCAGACCCCTCATGCATAATCCGGGCTAGCGGGCCGCCAGTTCGGCGCTCACCTTCGCGCGACTGAGTAGGGCCCGCATTCTGTCATCTTCAGCCCCCGCCTGTTCGGCAGCGTCGACGGCGCTTTCGCCTTCCTCGAACGCGCGTGCGGCGTCCGGGTGGCCCAGTGCCTGGTCCAGGATCGGGATCTCCCAGATGGTCGTGATGCGGGGTGACTCACCTGTCTGCGGGTTCCCGGAGAGCCAGGTGATCAGGTTCTTCAGCCGCGTGTCGTTCACGGAGGGCGCGTGCAGTGGATTGGGGTGCTCCGTGATCTGGAGATACAGCCGGATGTTCGTGCGCCGGATGGCGTCCCCCAGGTAACCGTTCAGGAGCTCCCGTTCCCTGGGCGTCTCAGGAGGAGTCACGCCCAACTCCCGGGCACGTTCCAGGAGGCGCCGGACCAGCAGTGCGTCCCGGATCCCCGGGGTCGCCACGCTCACCATCCGCCCCGCTTCGGCCAGACTCTTCCCGGACTGGAGGATCTGTTCCAGATAGGCGCCTCTCGCCGAAGGAGGCCAATCCCGGGTGGCGGTAATGTGGCGGAGGCCCTGATAGGCCAATTCCTGGTCACGGTTCCCGGCAAACACGACGCACGGCAGGTGGGCCAGTTCCCGTTCCTGGAAGGCGCGACGCTCGGCCTCATCGCTGGAGTCCCGTAGAGCCAGCACCGCCGCCAGGCGTCGATTCCCTTCCAGCACCACGTGCGTTCCCCGCTTCTCCGGGCGGACCACCAGGGGCTCGTAGGGCAGGTAGCCGTTCTCCATCAGGGAGGGGATGAGGTAGTCAGCGTGGGCGTAGTCGATCAGGGCCCGCCGGATCTGGTCCTGGCGGGGGCGCGGACCGAGGAGGCCCACCAGCCGAGGGTTGGTGGGATCGAACCGCAGTTTCGCAATGTCCAGTTCGACCAGGGCCGGTCGGGGCGGGGAAGAAGCGGGATCAGACACAGGAGATCCTCCTGAACTCGCTGGCGCAGGGTGCCGGGTTCAGTGTAGCACGACCGCGCGGCGTCCTACAGGGTCTGGCGGGCCTTGAGTACCAGGTAGCGGTTCACCACCTGCACGGAGAGTTGCTCTGCCGGGCACTGGAGGACCAGCGCGCCGTTGCGGTGCAGGCGCTCCACGAGGTGCCGGCGTTCGTTCAGGAGTTCGAGACCCGCCGCACGCTCAAAGAGATGGGCCTCGGTCTCCAACGGCACCGTGGCTGCCTGGAGCACCGCCGGGTCCTCCATCACCACGCAGAGGGGGAGATGGACGGGCCGCAGCAGGCGGAGCGCTCGGACCAGTTCGCCGGACACGTCCTCGTCGATCAGGTCCGTGAAGAAGACGACCAGCGACCGGCGACGACAGCGCGCGACGATCTGCTGGGCGGCGGCGGCATAGTCCACGTAGCAGTAGCGCGCCTCGACCCCGTACAGGTGGTCCAGCAACAGGCGGAAGTGGCTGGCCCCTTTCCGGGCGGCACGTAGGCCTCCACCTCATCTGCCACAACCAGTAGCCCGACCCGGTCGCCCGCCTTAAGGACGACATGCGCCAGCATCAGCGCCGCGTTCACGGCCCGATCCAGACCGGTGTGCTTTCCGGAGTGGGCGGCCATGAGCCGTCCCGCATCCACCACGAGGAGCACGTTCTGGCTCCGTTCCACCTCATAGACCCGCGAGACCGGGCTATGGCGGCGGGCAGTGGCCTTCCAGTCGATGCGGCGGTACTCGTCGTCGGGGGTGTACTCGCGCAGTCGCTCGAACTCGGAGCCCTGGCCCGGGAGGCGGGTCCGATGCACCCCGTACTCGCCCAGATGCGAGCGGCGCGCCATCAGCTCATAGCGGGCGACATCCCGCCGGTCCGGATAGACCCAATGCTGTTTGGATAAGGCAGAGGAGAACCTCCGGACCGGCGGGTGCGTCCGAAGCGAGGGCCCTGCGTTTTAAGGGCCACTTGAGGACCTTGCGTTTCACTTCGCGGGGGCACCGGCGGCGCCGCCGCGGCGGCAGTTTCCGGCGGACGTCCTTCCGTAGTTGCTGCGCAAGCGCGCGCCAGCACCTCCGGGCCGCGATTGGGAAGTCCTTCACCGCCTCCTGGACCACGCGCACCGCCTGCACGAAGCGCAGCCGGTCGGGATCCGGGCCCGGCTCCTGCGCTGCTTCATGCATCAGACGCTAGACCAGATAGTGCGCCAGGCACATTCCGCACAGCTCCTGGATCACGGCCCGCGGCTTCCG
>SYMT01000398.1 GCA_005805375.1 Actinomycetota bacterium | reverse complement strand
CGTCCGTTGCAGGCTCACTACCTGTTCTGCCGAAAGTACTTCTGTCATCTCCGGTTCCTCCTTGTCGTTGACACCGAAAGGTTCGCCGGAACCGGGGATGATGACTCCTTTTTCCTACCTACGAATCCTGGTCACACCCATCGCGTGCACGAGGCCACTGCACAACGCCCATCCTGATAAAGTATACGCTCTACCCCCACTCATGCCTCCCAAGGCGCGAATCATTCATTGCGCCTGCACGGCGCCCCGGGAACGCCGGCATCGTGTCGGCATCAGGCCCAGCCCGCTCCGAGAACGCCGGCATCTTGCCGGCATCGGGTTACGCAGCCGCACTTCCGTGCCGTGCATCCACTGCAGGAATCCGGCGGGGCTGCGCTTGTGCGGCGACCGCTCGCACGCGATGCGATAGACTTGCGGCCGGGTTCTGCACGTGCGCCGTTGTTCGTCCTCGCATTGCGCGCCGACGAATCCCGCCGCCGGATTCTGCTCGTGCCGCTGTTCCACGGGGGAACGATGACCCGCACCGGCCGGCAAGATGCCGGCGTTCCCGGGGCGGCTGGCCGATGATGGCGGGCCACTCGAAGCCACTCGAGGCCATGGTGCTGGTGCGAGCCGAGCGGAAGGGAGCGCCTGTACTGGGTACAGGCAGCGGGCCGCGGGCGGGCCGCGGGCGGATTCGCGCGCGCGCTTTTAACACGGATTGAGGGGTAAATCCCGATGGGGCAGGGGGACGACGGCTACTTCGACGAGCGCGCCGCCGCGAGGTACGACGAATTCTCAGCGGAGATGTTCGACCCGGCGATCGTCGGCCCGGTCGTTGATCTTCTCGTGGAACTCGCCGGGAGCGGACGCGCGCTCGAACTCGGAATCGGAACGGGCCGCATCGGGCTCCCGCTCGCGCAGCGCGGCGTGCCGGTGCACGGGATCGAGCTGTCAATGGCGATGGCCGCGAGACTGCGAGCGAAGCCGGGCGCGGAACACGTCGGTGTAACGATCGGCGACTTCGCGACGACGCGCGTCGAGGGGGAGTTTTCGGTCGCGTACCTCGTCTTCAATACGATCATGAATCTGACGACTCAGGCGGCGCAGGTTGCGTGCTTTCGGAACGTCGCAGCACACCTCGAGCCCGGTGGGTGCTTCGTGGTCGAGGCGATGATCCCCGATGTCCAGCGGCTCCCGCCGGGTGAGACCATCCGCCCATTCCACGTGGACGAAAGCAGTTGGGGTTTCGACGAGTACGACGTCGCGACGCAAGCGCTCACTTCCCACCACTTCCGGGTCATTGACGCCCGAGTCGAACGCCACTCCATCCCCTTCCGGTATGTCTGGCCCGCGGAACTCGACCTGATGGCACTACTTGCTGGGATGACGCTGCGCGAACGCTGGAGCGGGTGGGAGCAGCACCCGTTCACGCACGACAGCCGCCGGCACATCTCGATCTGGGAGAAGCCGGCGACGGCGCCCTGACGACCCCACCGCACTACATCCACACCCTGATCCGGTCGGCCCTGCCGACGCCCTTGCTGCGGACGCGCGCGGCACGCGCAGGATCTTCCCTGGCTGCGGCGCCGGTGTCCAAAGCTGGGCCCGGACCAGCCACAGGTTTCGTCTCTGGCGTTCTCTGTCGAACCGGATGAACTGCTTCCAGTTCTCGTAGGTGATCCGGTGGATCGCTTCCTCGGGGAACGCCGGGAAGCGGGTTCCCGCCGCCATGGTCGTTCACCTTCCACAGGCCCGCGATGCCTGTTCGGGCGTAGACGCCGACCGCGGTACGGTGAGGACCGGCGCTACCGCCTCACCACAACAGCTACCGCGATCGTCGTCAGTGCGAGCCCGATCGGTGCGAGGAAAGGCGGACGCTGGCGGACGCTGCCCACTCCGCACACCGGCCGGGATCAGTGGTATGCTCACTGGGTGTCGTTCTTTGGAGGTGTTCAAAAATGAGCAAGCAGCAGCGATTGGTTGAATTCTTCCGTAGACTGGCCTCTGCAGCGCCGGTTTCAACCGGGTAGGAGCGGTATGAGCTCCTGGTCCAGTCGCTCAACGCAGTGGAGGACGAGTTAAGCGGCATTCCATTCAATCCTACCAACTGGCAAAGCGATGGCCGTATGTATCCGCCTCAGCCCGACAGCCGACGGCCCGTACCCCAGCATCCCCACATTGTCCGGTATCGCACTCGGGCACACAACGTTTTCATCGCAGCAAATGGCGGCATCGAAATCCATCCGGCCGATCAAAACCGGGTCCTTTTCAGGAAGCCGGGAAGCGACGGGAGAGGAGTTTGGGACCAATGAACCCCATCGAACACATGGTGGGGGATCTGGGGAACAGGTTCCCGTCCGCCCGGATTGAGTTGGATGTACCCACCGCGCCTGACGCGCCCTGGTTCCTGGATGCGCGCGCCGACGACCGATGGGTGATTGTGGAGTGGCGGCATGATGCCGGTTTCGGCATTACAGCCCGACCCGATGTCGGTTTCGGGGAAGGGGCCGACGAGGTCGCTCCGGATCTTGTCGGGGCCACCGCCAGAGTGACGCAGTTGCTCAGTACAGAAGAGCACACCTCAGCCGGTCCGCAGATTTCTCGGGTAGCCCTGCGGCTACTGCGCGACACAGCCCAACTCGCCGCAACCTCCGCGTCGCCCCGCGATAGGCAAATAGGCAATATTACACCGGTAGCTCGGCCGGAGTAGGGCGGCCGGACTGAACTCGTCAGGGCGCTTGCAGCCCGTCCCGGGAACGCCGGCATCTTGCCGGCATGGGTCAGGTGGGCGCGCCTGCACGCGGTGCATCCACTCCAGGAACCCGGCGGGGGGTCCAGCGATTGTGTGGCAACCGCTCGCACCCGATGCGATGGACTTCCGCCCGGGATCTGAACGCGCGCCGTTGTTCGTTCTCGCATTGCGCGCCGGCGAATCCCGCCGCCGGATTCTGCTCGTGCTGCTGTTCCACGGGAGAACGATGACGGGCACCGGCCGGCAAGATGCCGGCGTTCCCCGGAGGCCCCCGGTGTCCGAAGGTCGGCCCGGACCAGCCCCAGGTTTCGTCTCGCTCCTGTTCAGTCGAACCGGATGAACTGCTTCCAGTTCTCGTAGATGATCCGGTGGATCGCTTCCTCGGGGAACACCGGGAAGCCGGTCCGCGCCACCACGTGGTTCACCTTCCACAGGCCCGCGATGGCCTGTTCGGGAGTAGCTGAGGGGAAGTCCGAGCCGAAGATCAGCTTGTGCTCCACCCCATATTCCAGGGCGGTCATGAACGCCTGGTAGTGGCGGAGGGGCCGGTAGTGCAGGGCGCTCGTATCGGCATAGAGGTGGCGGTGCTTCCGGATCAGCACACAGCACTCGTCTTCCCAGGGATGCCCCATATGCGAGATGATCATCCGCAGCTCCGGGCACGCGATCGCGATGTCTTCCAGCAGGACCGGGTTCGCGTACTTCAGCGGGCCCTGGCGGACGAAGCTGGTCCCCTGATGCCAGTTGATCGGGATGCCGAGCGCCTCCGCCTTGCGGAAGAGGGGCAGGTGGCGCGGGTCCTGCGGGTCGAAGTTCTGGTAGATCGGTCCCAGTTTCAGGCCCCGCAGGCCCAGGTCGCGCACGTAGTGCTCCAATTGTTCCACACAGGCAGGGTCGTTCGGGTCTACGGAGCACCACCCCTCGAAACGGTCCGAGTGCGCCCGGGCGAACTCCGCAATCACGTTCTGGTCCACCTGCACTCCGGTGAAGGGCGCCACGATGCCGAAAACGATCACCCGGTCACAGCCCTGCGTAGCGGCCAGGAGCTGCTCCGGCCGGCAGTCGAAGTTGTGCCGGTACGTCTGGTCATCCACGTCACAGTGCACGTCCGGGGTCAGGCGCATTTTCGCCTTCTTCGCCTCCCAGGAGGCGTCCACGAACTCGTCCGAGAGGTGATCGGGGTACCAGAAGAGGTTGGTGTGAATGTCTACAAGCACAGTGATTCTCCTTGAGGCCGGCGCGTGCGCCGGCTCGATCAGCGGTCCGGTCTCCCCACGCGCGGGCGGCATGCAGCCCCGGGAACGCCGGCATCTTGCCGGCGCACACGCGCCCCCGGGAACGCCGGCATCTTGCCGGCACCCACGCGGTGTCTCCGCGGCTTACTTCTCCGCGATGCAGTACAGGTACTGGTGGCCGCGCAGATACAGCTCCTTCCCGGCCAGTGCCGGGGACGCGTCGAAGTGCTCGTCGAGCTGGTTGGTGGCCAGGATCTCCGTCCGGTCGCTCTTCTTGAGCACGAGCGATGCGCCGTCTCGGCCCACCAGGTAAACGCGCCCGGCTGCCCCGACGGGGGAGGCGTAGACTCCGCGCAGCGCCTCGACCCGCTGGGCGTCAATCAGGACCTTGCCGGAGAGGGCGTCGTGGCAGGACAGAATCGCGTCGTTGCTGGAGAAGAAGTAGATGCGATCCGCGTAGAGGAGCGGGGAGGGCACGTACGGCGTGTTGCGGCGCAGGCTCCACGCGACCGCATCGGTGTTGGTGAGATCGCCCGTACGTCCCAGGCGGACGGCAAAGAGGGCACTCCCTCGGAACCCACTGGTCAGGTACACCATCCCGTTTCCGGAGACGGGGCTGGGGATCACGTTGGTGGTGAGACCCCCATGTTCCCAGACGGTGCGGCCGGTGGCGAGATCGTAGCTCCGCACCCGGTTGGTCCCGGCGGTCACCACCTGCGCCTGGCCGCCGTGCTGCACGATGAGCGGTGTGGTCCAGGTCGTGGGCTCATCCCGGGGCTGGCGCCATAGTTCCTTGCCGGAGGTCCGATCCAGCGCCACAATGAAGTCCTCACCCTCGTGGTCCCAGTTGACCACCACCGTATTGCCGAACAGCGCGGGCGAACTGCCTTCGCCGAACCCATTACGGGTCTGCATCCGGCCGAGCTGTTTCTGCCACTTCACGTTGCCCTTCATGTCATAGCAGTACAGCCCGCGCGACCCGAAGAAGGCGATGACCGATTTCCCGTCCGTGATCGGGGACTGCGAGGCGAATCCGTGATCCGGATGATGCCCCTCGTGCGGCACTTCCTGACGGGCCGACCTCTCCCAGAGGACGCGCCCGGTGCGCCGGTCCAGACAGAGCAGCGTGAACCGGACCGGTCCGTCCGGCTGGACGGTGCGCATTCCGCCGCGCCCGCCCCCAGTCGCCCCACTGCGGGGCGCCACATCACCCGCGGCCGGCACGGCGGTTTGCAGGAAGATCCAGTTGTCCCAGATGATCGGCGTGCCGGTCCCGCTCCCCGGCAGCTTCACCTTCCAGCGGATGTTCTTCGTCTCACTCCAGGTGGTGGGAGGCGTGGCGGTGGGGGAGAAACCGGTGGCGAGGGGCCCCCGCCACTGCGGCCAGTTCTGCGCTGGGGGAGCCGCTTCCACCGGGCGGGGACCGGCCGGTCCGCCGGCGATCCCCCCGAGTGCGGCGGAGAGCAACACCGGAATGAGCAGTCGAAACGAGCGCGGCCGACGCGGGCGGTACGGGAAATGGGTGTGCATGTGCATGATGCGGCGCCTGACCTCTTCCAGTGATGTGAGGAAATCCGGCGTTATGTTACCCACTGTCCGTCCTGTTTCCTGGGTCGCACCACGAAGTCCACTCGCCGCCGGTCGAGACAAAACAACTCGAGAATCCCCCGGACCCCACCAGGGCGCCCTGATACCCGCCGTCCGCCCACACTCGCCCCAGGCGCGGCCACGACGTTTGACTGGTCTCAGGCCCAAAGTGTCCACCGGCAGGTTGCGTTTGCGGCCCTTGACCTTCTGCCCGGCATCAGAACTCCGGGGTCCGGGGGTATTGGTGGTCTTGACCGACAGGTCACGCCAGGAGCACCCGGTGTGCAGGAGTCAGAAAATCCCGCTGAGGACTTCTCGGAGCGAGGGGTTCGGAAGCGTCTGCCCGGCTTAGTCGGCAGGGTGAACGCACCTAAAGCGACAGAAGTTGGGCGACGCAGTCAACATCCCAGGTGGTGCGGAGGCGCAGATTCTTCACGCCGAGACGGCGGGAGCGGTCCTGACGCAGCAGATGCACCGACAGGAGCCGCAGGGCGGCTAGATTGAGCGCCCCATGCTCGGCCCACACCCGCGTCGCATCTTTCCGAAACGCCAGGTCCAGCACCCAGATAGCCGGCCCCAGCGGCGACGACCGCTTCCATTACCTGGGTATGGCAACCGCCGGCATCCACGGTGACCACGCCCGCGCGACAGTCGAACAGCCCAAGTACCTGGGGCAGGGCGTCCAGTTCACTCTCTCCGGGGGCGCCGCTACCTGGGCAAGCACCAGTTGCCGCTCGCTGGACCAGGCAGTCACGGTGCGCAGGGGTTGCGGGGGGCGCGTCCGATCCCGACTCCCGCGGAGCACCTTGCCATCGACGAAAAAGTGGGCCGGGGCGGCAGGCGCTGCCCCGGCCGCGGCGGGATGGGAAGTGGGGAGGAGCGCCGTCCAGTCGCGAAACACCGCGGCAAAGCGAGCCGGGTCGAGGCAGAGGAAGAGATAGCGGAAAGTGTCAGGGGAAGGCGTGGTGTTGGGGAAGACCCCCACTCCGCGGAGCCACGCGTGATGAGTAGCCGCCCAGGTGGCCATGGCGAGGAGTCATCGGCCCCGGCAAGACAGGTGCAGAGGGCGGCAAAGATGAGATCGCAGAGTTCATGGAGCCGTGTGCGGGAGACGCGGGGGTCAGGGAGGTGGGCGAAGTGTTCGGTGAACGCGCAGGCACTCATAGAGGCTCTTTAAAAGCGGTGCTGCCTGCAATACGTGATTCTTCGTGATTCTGGTTGCATATCCAGATGCATTCGCCCTGCGTTCCCGGGGGGCGTCACCGGCTGCGGAGAGCGCGGGCTGCGGTGCGGTCCGTTCACCATCGCGTAATGTGGATAGACAGTGTCGCCCTTGACATTGACTCCGCTCCCCGCGCGTGACATCCCACCGTCCCAGGCTCCCTCCGGTGCGTCCGGCAAGAACCGCCAACCGGTGACGGTGAGGGCGGGATCGCAACCGGAGAACTCCCTTGCAGCGGAGCCACCAGATCCCGCTCGGATTAGGGTGCTCCACCCGGTCGCTTGTTTCCTGCGCGATCGGCCGCAAACCGCTCCGTCAATTCGGGCGGATTCCGGTCGTCGGGACTTCAGCGATTGGTTGACGCTTCCGGATGTGGTGTTCCGGTCAGGTACGTGGTGCTGAAGGCCGCGACTCCCGGCTGAACTGCCGCCTCTCCCACAATTCGGAACCCACTTACGGCAGCGTGTATCGTCCGTCCAGGATGTCCACCACCAACTCCGTGAGCGCCACACGCACGGGTTCGTCACCCCAGCGGCCCGCGTAGGATTGCAGCAGGCACGACAAAGCGTGGTCCAGCGCGTACAGCGGCAGACGTTCGGCGAGACCCGGTGCGTGAAAGAGCTCGGGATAGCCCCGTCTCAGGCGTATCCACACGGAGGCGAAGCGGGCTGCACTTACCTGCGCGGCGCACTCGGGCGGAGCAAAGCCCTGCGGCGCTTTTAGGAACCGCAGGATTGCGTCCAACTCAACCTCCACCGGCGCCGACTGTGCCAGTTCAAAATCCAGGAACGCCGTCACCCGCGGACCCTCCACCAGCATGTTGCCGAAGTGGAGATCGCGATGGACCAGACAGCAGGGCGTGTCCACCAGCACGTTCCGATGCCGGCGGACATAGCGTTCAGCCGCCACGACCAGGGATCGGTTCGCCCCCTGTGCCCGCATCAGGCGGTTCAGGCGCTGGTGGAAGCGATTCTCGAAGTGAGTTTGCCACGAGGCTGCCGGTTCGAACACGCCGTTGACGAATTCCCCCGGCGCCGCAAAGCGCACCTCGTGGATCGCCTTCATGCCCGCAATCCACTGTTCGATCCACCACTCTCGGGTCGGCACGTCCGGATTGGTAAGCCACGCGGTCAGGAGATTCTGGCCGGGAATCCAGCGCTGGATGAGATACTCCCCCAGCATCTCATCCAGGCCATGCGCCACGACCGGAGGGGTCACGATGCGGCCTTCGAGGAGCGGGAGGACGGCGGCTTCCCGTTCCAGCGAGCCGGTGATGGCATGGGGTTCGCGGCAGCGCAGCACGTACTCGCCGTTCACCCGGGCCACCCGGTTCAGGCGCCCTCCCGACAACCGATCAACCGAACGCACTTCGCCGAGCCCCCACCGGTGAAAGACGCGCTGAAGGGGTGATACCGCCGGACGCCGTTCCGGCTTCACGCTGCGAGGTTCGAGTCCTGGGCTGTCCACAACAGACATCCGTTCACCAACCAGTTGCCCGGCACCTCGTCATTCGGCGGCGCGATTTGCAGCCGGCCCCTCCGGCTCCCCGATCGAAACGCCGGGCGTGATGGCCCGCCTCTGTCGTACCGATTCACGGGTATCCCCACTTCGGTTTTTCCGGCCAGTCGAGCACACAACCGAGGAATCTGTCAGGGCCACGGCGCAATGAGACAGGTAACCCCACTCCGAGACACGCGTGGGGGAGTGGCCCCGGAATTCAATCCGGGGGAGGGAGAGTGCGGAAACTACTCGTTGCTCACTTCTCTCGACTCACTTCTCGAACCGAGGATGCACCCCCATGAACCGCCGCACGCTGCTGCTCACTCCCCCCGCCGCGCTCCTCGCTGCTTCCGCCGGCGCTGCCGATAGCCCGGAGTTCGTGGTGGCGACCGGTCGCCGGCAACTATTCCTGGACGATGCCGGCGTGGCCGCTCAGGAACGAGTCACCCGCACTCTCCACCAGCCGGAGAAACGAGGGGCGGTGCTGCGCAGTCCGCACCCGCGCCAGACGGTCCAGACGCGCACCGCTCCCATCTGGGATCCGGAACTCCAAAAATGGCGCCTCTACGTCCTGAGCGTGGATCAAAACCTCTGGGAGAGTCCGGACGGTGTGAACTGGGCGCCCGGACCGGTGACGAACCAGCGCATTGACATGGCCGTGCGGGATGCCGGTGACCCGGATGCGCAGCGGCGCTACAAGGCGCCGCTGACCAACACCGGATTCGTCGTGTCCCCTGATGGAGTCCACTGGACGCGCACACCGACGCCGGCCGTGCCCAGTTCCGACGAGGCCAACTTCAGCTACGATCCCCGGGACGGACGGTTTCTGCACAGCGTGAAGCGGCGCGGCCCCTTCGGCCGCGCTCTGGCGCTGGCAACCAGCCGGGACTTTCGCACCTGGGAAGACTATGGCCTGGTCTTTCACACCGACGAACGAGACCAGGAACTGGGCCGCCGCAAGATTGCGGCGCGCCTGGCGAATCCGGGGCTCCAGCGCCCGGAACTCGATGTGCCCGCGGAGTACAGTGTCCAGGTCTACAATATGGGAGTCTTCTGGTATGAAGGCGTGTATCTGGGGATGCCCTCGCTGTTTCACCAGTCAGGGCGGGTCACCAAGGACTGGCCGGATTTCGACCGCCTGGGGCTCTCCCCCGCCATGCTGGCCGAAGTACGGAAGTACGGCGACTGGACCGGGTACCACGAAGTGCAACTCGTCGCCAGCCGCGACTTGAAGAACTGGCAGCGGGTCGCAGAGCGCCGTCCCTTCCTGGAGAACTCCCCCCTCGGCGCCGGCGCCTACGACATCCAGACGATCATCGGACCCTCCGCCCCCATAGTACGCGACCAGGAGCTCTGGTTCTACTACACGGGCATCAAGCAGTACGCCCTGATCCGCTCCGGGAACACACCCGGCTATGCGGACTACATGCCCGACAAGGGGGCCATCTGCCTCGCGGTGCTCCGGCGCGACGGCTTTGTGTCACTCGACGCGGGCGAGCAGGCGGGACAGGTGGTCACGAAATCGTTCCGGTGTCCGGGCGGCCGCCTGCATGTGAACGCCGACAGTGCCCAGGGGGAAGTGCGCGTGGAGGCGCTGGACGAGGCGGGCAAGACGCTGGCCACCTCGGCGCCGTTGGCCGGCGATCATCTGTGGACCGCAGTCCGGTGGCCGGGAGAGGACGTCGCGGCGCATCGGGGCCGCCGCATCGCCCTGCGATTTCATCTGCGCAGGGCCCGGCTCTACGCGTACGGCGTAGAGTGATGCGGGGCGCGCGGGTGCAGCACACGCTGCCTCCGTTGCCGCCAGAGGCGCGACACCCCGACAGCCGCGTGCACCGGGAGCGGTCCCACCGTCATGGGACCAGGCCCGGCGCACGCGTTGCAGCAACACGACCTCGGAAAGCGCGGTGCATCCAGGGCCAACGGCCCGCTCTACACCAGCCCGGGGCATCGCCCTGGAACAACACGGCCGCCCACACGCACCGCGGTGCATCCAGGGCCGCCGGCATTCTCTCCTCAATCCTCTCCACTCTTTCCTCGAAAGGCATCGCCCTGGGACTGCCGTGTCAGCCGTCTGCGTGCAGTTCTCGGTACTCCTCCAACCAGGCCATCTGGATTGCCTCCAGTTTGCCCTCATTGGACCCCTTCGGATCGTCACCGAAGTCATCCAGTTCGGTGACCCAGCGATGGAGCTCAGTGAACCGAGCAGTCAGCGGATCGAGATCGGGGAAACGTTCGGCGAGTGCAATGCCGATGTCTTCCGCATCGGTCCAGGTAAGTTTCATAGCAGGTCCTTTGAGGAGTGAGGAGTGAGGAGTGAGGAGTGAGCTCGGCGCCTACGCGTTTCTGACTTCTCTCCACTCACTCCTCGAAAACGGGCCAGTCAGTCGTAGGCTTCGCACCGCACGGCACGGCGCTCGTAGCCCCGGTGGGTGAAGAACTCACGCATCGGGCGCACAAATGCTCCAACGCCGCACACCATCGGCGCCAGGTCCTGCCGTTCTCCCACAATCCGGGAAAGCGCGGTCATCGTCGTCACGCCGGGTACGGTGTCCAGTGTCGCGTTCCGATGGAACTGCGCAGTGAACCACGGGCAGGCGGCGGCCGTCTCCTCGATTTCAGCGCGGTAGATGAGATCATCCGAGGTGGGTGCTTCGTAGAGCAAGGTCAGGGTGCCGGCCGGTGGCCGGGTGCGGAGGTCCTGAAGCATCGCTCGGAACGGGACGATGCCGGTGTAACGCGCTATCCAGAGCATATCCTGGATGGTGTCCGGCAGGACAAAGCGCCCCAACGGCCCATCAAACTGCACCGGCTCACCGGGCTGAAGGCCGTATACGTACACCGAGCCGAGCCCGTCCGGGTACCGATCCAGACAGAGCGTCAGTTCGCCGCACGCCGCCGGCGCTGCAGCCAGGGTGTATGCGCGCACGAGGGGTGGCTTCTCCCCCACGGGCAGGTGCAGGGAGATCCACTGCCCGGGCAGGAAGTTTAGCCTGGGGTTAGGCGGATCCAGCACCAGTTCCCGTACGGCCGGCGCCAGATCGGTCACCCGCCGCACGGTGGTGCAGTACGGCGCCGGCCTCAATGCGGCGTTTCCTTCACGGCATTGCGGTTCCACGCCGGAATCTCTACGACCAGGTCCATCGTCCCATCTGGCACGCACTGGCAGCTCAGGCGTGACTGAATGGTCAGTCCCGGCGCCTGCTCCAGTTGATCTTCCTCGTCTTCAGTGGCTTCATTACACGCAGCCATCCCCTGACGAATGATGCTGTGGCAGGTGGAGCAGGCACAGACGCCGCCGCAGGTATGCTCCATATCAATATCGTGCCCCAGGGCGATGTCCAGAATGCTGCCGGGCAGGCCGGAACGCTGGTAGGGAATGTGCGCCGGGTCCACCTCGACTTCTCGAGTCTCGCCGCTCTCCAGCAGTCGAAACAGGATCTTGTAGGGATGTGTCGGCAGCTTCGTGCGTGCCTGGGTGATGTACGGATTGGAACCAGCCATCGTGTCTCCTTTCGAGGACAGAGTGGAGAGGAGTGAGGAGAGAGTGCGGGCAATCACGGGGGATCGCCCCTGCTCGTTTCTCACTTCTCTGCACTCACTTCTCGAACCGAACCCACGGCCGTAGTTGCCGCGTCGTCGAGAGCGCGCCCCTCCAGGGCCTCCTGAAGGGCGCGGTTCATGATGAGTTCCGCCAGCTTGCGGGTGGCGGCGTCGAGGACCTCAATCCGTCGCCGGATCGCGCTGTGATCCTCGCCGGCGAGCGATGCGCGCAGTGCCGCCGCCGCCTCGTGCATCTGGTGCACCTCGACCGCGGTCAGTTGACCCTCGGCGGCGAACTCCTCCGCACGCGGGAACTGCTTCGCCGCGTGGAGCAGCACCTGATCGGCTTCCACTCGCGCTTCCACGAGCAGGCGCGTTTTCAGATCCTCTTCGGCGTGTTCGAAGGAGGCGAAGACCATCTCCTCCACCTCGTCTTCGGTCAGACCATAGGAGGGACGGACCTCAATGCGGGCCTCCGACTGGCTGCGGTGCTCGTACGCCGAAACCGAAAGAATGCCGTTTTCGTCCACCAGGAACGTCACCTCCAGGCGCGGCCAACCTGCCGGTTGCGGCGGCACGTGAATCTGGAAGCGCGCCAGACTGCGGCAGTCCGCCGCCAGTTCCCGTTCTCCCTGCACCACATGCAGATCAAACGCGGTCTGCCCATCCACAGCCGTCGTGAAACCCTGGTGGGCCGTACACGGAATCGTGGAATTGCGAGGGATGAGCTTCTCGACCGCACCGCCGTACGTCTCCAGGCCCAGCGACAGTGGGTTCACGTCCAGCAGCAGCAGACCCTCGACCTGTCCGGAGAGGATACCTGCCTGAACCGCCGCCCCGAGGGCGACCACCTCATCGGGGTTCAGTTCGCAGTGGGGAACTTGTGCGAACAGCTCCTGCACCCGCCGGCGCACCAGCGGGACCCGGGTCGAACCGCCCACGAGCACGACCTCGCCGACATCTCCGGCGGTGAGGCCGGCATCCTGAAGCGCCTGCCGGCAGCAGTGCACGGTCCGCTCCACCAGTGGGTGGATGGCGGCTTCGAACTCATCGCGCGTCACGACGCCGTGGAAGACCTCGCCCCCCGGAAGCACAAGCCGCAGTGAGGCTTCCACTCCGGCGGTAAGGTCCCGCTTCGCCTGTTCGGCCGCGAGGCGCAAGCCTGCCTGGAACTCCGGGCCCTCGAACGCTGCGTGCGGGTGCGCGGCGTTCATTCGGGCCAGCAGGTGCTCCGCCAGCACCTGATCGAAGTCGTCACCCCCCAGTCGCGTATCCCCGTTGGTGGACTGCACCTCGAAGATGCCGTCCTTGAGTTTGAGGATCGAGATGTCAAACGTCCCGCCGCCCAGATCATACACGGCCACGGTACCTTCCCGGCGCCGGTCGAGCCCGTAGGCCAGACAGGCCGCGGTCGGCTCATTCACGATCCGCAGCACTTCCAGCCCGGCAATGCGTCCGGCATCCCGGGTAGCCTGCCG
>SYMT01000397.1 GCA_005805375.1 Actinomycetota bacterium | reverse complement strand
TCCCCCAGGACTGGCACGCCGACCCCCTTACACCACACGGCGAGACCTGCCAGGAGCCCCGTCTGCTGGGGATGGACGAGGATTAGGTAGGTCCTGAATCTCTCACCTGTCATGCGCTCCGGCCTCTGCGCATCGCTCGATCTTCTCCTGGTCAGCTCTGTTGACGATGATGCCCGGGACCGTGCGCGACTCCTGACAACCACGGACAACGCCCTACGTAAGCGCGCTGTTCACGAACTTACGCAGTAAAGAATCGAATTTGCGGCACGGACGGTGCGCGGGGTGTGTCCGTCTCCCGAGGGACTGCCGACACCACGGCAGGGATCTCTCCCCAGGCGGGCAACGGTGAGTGTATCGGCCGGGCCATCGCAGAACCAGGACAGCGCTACGGGGATCGGCACGGGATCCGTCTCCTCACCCACCTGGCGGAGGAGGACCGCTTCGTCTTCACGACCGAGGAAGCACGAGAGGTCGCCTCGAAGCTCGGGACTCCAGAGGGGTTTTTCCGACAACTCCTCACGCGTCTCGACCTCGGTGGCTGGATTACCCGGGTGCGCCGCCGGCTCTACGTAGGCACGGGGAAGCTTCCCGGGCAGACGGGCGTGCACCCGTTCGTGATCGCCACCCGGTGGAGGCCGGGCACGGGGAACCCACGGGCGAGATCCTCCGGGTTGCCGGCTCCGCCGTCCGCGTCGCGAACGCCACGTCGCCAATGCCGCCCGCCCCACCCAGGCGGTTGACTTCGTGGAAGGCGGCAGGACAATCCGCGCTGCCCAATCGAACCATGCCGGCCTTGTGTTACACCAATGGTAGGCTTGCAATTCCGCCTGTGCCGTTTCCCGGAGAAGTGACCATGCTGTCCGATACGCAAGGGATCCCAGAATCCGTGACGCACCCGCGTCCGCAGGACACCGGCGTTCGCGAACCCGGAGCCCCCAGCGGCGCACCCACGGCTTTGGGCGCGGGCCCGCACCTCGTCGAGAAGGACGAACTCGACGAGTGGCAGGCAAAGCCGTACGGGCAGACCCTGATCTACAACCGCGCTGCCCTGTTCGAGATGATTTCGCAGGGGCGCGATTTGGAAGCGATGGCCAGCTATTTCCTGCTGCGGATTCTGGGCTGTGCGGCGGTGTACGGACTCTGCCTGGGCTTCTACACCTTCAATCTACAGATTTTGGCATCGGCGGGAAAGTTGCCGGTCCTGCTCCTCGGCACGCTCGGCATTTGCCTGCCCGCGCTGTTCACGTTCAACGTGCTGCTGGGGTCCCGGCTCGGCATGCGGCAGACGCTGTCCGTGCTGCTCGTCTCCACCTATCTGACGTCACTGGTGCTGATGTCGCTGGCCCCCATCGTCCTCTTCTTCATCATCTCCACCCCGGACAAGGAGTTCGTGTTCCTCCTGAATCTGGTCTGTTGCACCATCGGCGGCGGCTTTGGGCTCAACCTTCTCTGGCAGGGGATGCAGTACGTCACCCAGCGCTCAGGGGCGTGCTACCACCCGCGTATCATTCAGGTCTGGAGCCTGATCTACGTCTTCGTCGGCACCCAGTTCTCGTGGCTGCTCCGTCCGTTCATCGGCAGCCGCGGGGAGGAGTTCGTGCTGTTCCGCACGATTGAGGGGAACTTCTACGTGGCGGTGGCCCGCACGATCTACGCTCTCTTCCAGTAGGAGCGGGACGAGGTGTGCTGGGTGAGGGGAACCGGAGCCGGGAAGCGTCACACGGGTCACGAGCCATCCGGTCCCCGCTGAGACACGGACCCGAAGCACGGCCAGAACGTCGAAGACCCCTGGAGAGGCACCCGAGTGGTTGAAGGAGCCTGTCTCGAAAACAGGTGAAGGGGTAACTCGTCCGCGGGTTCGAATCCCGCCTTCTCCGTCATTGACCGCCGCGGACCTCATATCCCGGCGGCGGGTTTGCCCCGAATGCAGTACACCCGTTCAGCGGTGCGGATCAGCAGCCGGTCTCCTGCCAGCGCCGGCGTCGCCATGCACATGTCGTCCTCCGCCAGCGTGTTCGTGTGGAGGCGCTCGAAACGGTCGCCGGCGCGGAACACGGAGGTGACTCCGTCCTCACTCAGGCAGAAGATCTTGCCGCCCGCGGCCCAGGGCGACGCCGTGTAGGCCCCTCCGTCGGGGATGCGCTCGCGCTCGTAGCGGGGCGTGCCGGTGCGGGCATCGTAACACCCGAACAGGCCGCGGTCGTACAGCACGTAGAGCCGGCCGTCCTGGACGAGCGTGGAGGGATTGTACGGCCCGGCCCGCCAGTCGCACCAGGCGATGTGCCGGTTGGACCGCTCCTCTTCCCGCAGGGAGATGTCGCCGGACGCGCCGGGCCGGATGGCATAGATGGGACGCAGGCGGCTGCCGACATAGCCGGACGTCACGTAGAGCAGCCCATCCGCCGCGTACGGGGTCGCGATGGTGATGTCGGACATCCCCTTCAGCCACCAGAGGAGTTTGCCGCTCAGGTCGTAGGCGCGGACCTTGCCGGTGCCGGGGGTGACGATCTCCGTGCGCTCGCCGTTTTCCCACACGAACGGAGTGGCCCAGTTGCTCTTCTCGTCCCGCTCGACCCGCCACACCTCCGCACCGGTCCGGCGATCCAGCGCGAGCAGGGAGGACTGCTCCTCGTTGTCGTCCACGACGTAGATGCGCTCGCCGTGCAGCACCGGCGAGGCGGCCGTCCCCCACCCGAGGCGCATGCGGCGCGCCTCCAGTTTCCGCGACCAGAGCGGCTTCCCGTCCAGGTTGAAGCAGTAGAGCCCCAGGCCGCCGAACAGCGCATACACTCGCTGCCCATCAGTCACCGGCGTCTCCGAGGCAAAGCTGTTCTTCAGATGGATGGCGCCGGGGGGCGTCCCCTCCTGGACGGTCCGTTCCCACCGCACGCGGCCGGTCTTCAGGTCCAGGCAGTACACCTTCCACTGGTGCACCGTCACGGGCGCCGGCCGCTCGCCGCCGAAGTAGAGCCCCTTCTTGGGCGCTTCCGACTGCCCCCGGTTCACGACCGTGGTAAGGAAGACGCGGTCCCCCCATACGATTGGCGACGACCAGCCCCGGCCCGGAATCGGAACCTTCCAGGCAACGTTCTCCGTCGCCGACCAGCGGTCCGGCACTCCCGGCTCCGAAGATACCCCCCGGGCGCCCGGGCCCCGGAATTGGGCCCAGTGTGCCTTCGACCGGTCCGCGGCCCCGGCTGCCGAAAGCCCGACGGCGAGAGTCAGCAGCACCAACCCGGCCGCCGGGCCCATCCGCCGGAGTCGGGTCCGCGACGCAGAAGCTTCAGGAGTGAATGTCAATGCTGGTCCCTCGCCCGCCGTGGCAAGCGGGCAACCTGTCCCCCAATGTGGGCCGGCGCAGCACCCATCTCCTTGCGAGAAGGACACGGGCCGCGCCGCAGCAAGGTTCTCCACGGCGCCCCCGGCCGCCTCCTCCGGGCGCCGGACGAAACTATCTTCCGCTGTGGGCGCGACTTGCACGCGTGTCGGCAAACGTCATTCAGGAATGAAGACCACGCGCGCGGAGTGCGGCGCCGGGAGCGCCGCGTGGTCGCCTCCCCGGCGGCGTCCCGTAGGTTGTGCGGCGCGGTTCAGATCAGTGCAAACGACATCAGAACATTCTGGAACTCCAGACTGAAGTCGCTGGGAACCGAGCCCAGAGGCCGGCCGCCGCGCGCAAAGAGAATGGCCAGGTTCGCAATGCCTTCCGCCACATCGTCCTCCTGCAGACGAATGGCGTCCAGGCTTTTGAGGTCCGACCGCAGGGAGCAGGCTGAAGCGGCCCCACGTGTGGTAAACACTGCCAGCGGCAATTCGGCGGTCATCTTTCCGAGACCGCGGGCTCCTCCGGCCGGCGCTACTTTGGAAAGGTCAATATTCACCAGAGCGTTGCCGCGCCGATCCAGCGTCGTCTCGTGTTCGGCATCCACGAACTCCCCGCCGATGTTCAGCCCGACGTGCCCCGCGTACCTGCCGGCAAAACGCCTCGTGCCGGCCGTGCTCACCGCGATCTGCGCAGTGGTGAAGGTTCCGGCTGCCCCGTTGAGCGTCAATGTTCCGTCCAGCGCTCCCCGCCGGCCGGTGCGACCGGTCAATGTGCCGATCTCCTGGTTCAGATCGCCCACGCCGAAGACGCGCGCCTCAAGGACGTTGCGCACGAACGTCCCCTCAAGCAGGGCTCGAAACCCACCCCCCAGGCTCCCGGTAACGGTTCGGCCCGCAATATTGAGCACCAGGTCCACGTTCGCCAGCCCCGGAACGGTGACGGCCCCCTGTTGCAGGCGCGAGGCCGCAGCCTCCGCGGATTCCGGGGAACTCAGTTCGGTGGCGAGGGCGAGTCCGGCGGCAGTCCCTCCTGCCAGCAGTCTGCGACGATCCATTCTTCTGTCTCCTTGTATGGGCCCAGCGACTTGATTGCCTCGCCTCACGCACAGGCAACGCGGTAGCGCCGCTGCAAGGAGATATCGTAGCGAGCGTTCCAAAATCGTTCCATGACCGAGGAGCAAGGGAGGGTCCGGCGCCGGACCCTCCCTCAGGGAACCCAGCAGAATCAACGACCCCGACAGAGCGGACCAAAAACCCATACGGGCTAACGTAGTGCTTCCGCGTTCGCCGACGGCGACCTCGCACGCGGCGGTTTACCCTCGGTGTCCGACTCATTCGGGTGCTTGCCGCGAGAGACGCGCGCAAACGGAGTTGCGCGACTCCACATGGGCCAGCGATCGCCGGCGGTGCGTGCCCGATGCCGTACCCGAGCCACGCCGGGTGCCCCCTGGGCGTAGCAAGTGGACCCACGGTGCGCTGCTCCACACCCCC
>SYMT01000396.1 GCA_005805375.1 Actinomycetota bacterium | reverse complement strand
GGTAACTTGGAGGAGGGCAGTGGCGGCGGCAGTGAGTTCCATAACACCATGACGTACATGATTCCGTCCAGTTGTGTCCTCTCAGATGCCGCCGTGTCTCCTCACGGGTGGGAGGATTAATTCTGCTCGGTTCCCTGAGTCGTTTGGAGAGGGCGGGCAGCCCTACGCCGTGCGTGCGGTCACGACACACGCCGCGCGGGTCTTCTTCGACAACGCGATCATGCTGAGTCGCGGAGACCTGCCGCCGTCCAGCCCGCGCACCCCTCCCGAACCGGCCATCCTGGAGTTCACCGGGATTCCGGACCTGCGCGGCCGTCGGGAGGAACTGCGGGTGACGTTCTACGACATCCCCGGCGAGGCGGTCCATGACGAGGAGTGGCTGCTCGATCACGCGCCGTTTCTGCCCCAGGTGCAGGACATTGTGTTCCTGTTCGACCCCACGCGTCACGACTTCTTCGAACGGGCGCTCCAGGCCGCTGACCTCCGCGACAAGATCTTCCGCCTGGTGCCCGACTTCGAGCGCAAGAACTTCCTCATCGTGCTCTCCAAGATGGACGAACTCCGACACGACGACAGTTGGGCCGAGATCATCGCGGAATTCTGGCCGGACGACTCGCCGACGGCACGGCAACTACCGGAGTACTGGACCGGGATGGAGCGCATTTCCAGGCATCTGCGGGAGTGGTGGTCCGGATCGGCGCCGGGGGGCCGGGGCTTTGTGGCACGCGTGCCGAAGAACACTCATTTTTGCGCGATCTCCTCGCTGGGGCATCAACCCGTCTGGCGGTGTGCCCAGTGCGGAGAGCACCCGCAGGATATGGCGTCGGTCTGCCCGTTCTGCGGCGTGGTGCGCGATCCGCTGGCCCCCATCCGGCTGGGAAACAAGCCCCGCCCGTTCCGGGTGCGCGATCCGTTGTTCTGGGTCTTCCGCAGCGCGGGGGTGATGTGACCATGCCGGCGGCGCTGCAAGTCCTCGACCACGTGGCGACGAACACCAACCGGGGCCTCTTCCCGCAGAAGGGCGCCGGGTTTCAGACGCTGCAGGCGGCCGCCGCGCTCATCGGGACGCCGGACCTGCGCTGCCTGGAAGAGATGGCCACGTACTACGAGGTAGATGCCGCCCGTCGGGCCAGCGGCGACCTGCCGGTGCGGGAGACGTTCTTTCAGCTACCCTCCGGCCGGGTGGCGGTGGGACGCACCCGGGATGCGGGAGTGGGACCGGGCGGCCGGGCCGGCAACTCCCTGGCGCACCATGTCGTGATCGAGCGGGCCGTTTTCCAGGCCGTGGGCGCGGACCCGTTTGCCGTCCTGGAAGCCGCCGACCCGGCCCCCCCCGGCCCTGCCGGTGATCCAGCCCCACTGCCGCCCCGCGAAATCCGGCCCGAGCCGCCCGCGCCGGGCACGGGGAACCCGGCCCTGGCGCCCGCCTTCTGGTCGGCGCTGCTGGCGCCGCTCCTGCACGGAGAGCCGATCACACTCCTGCTGGTCGGTCCCGAGACCCGCACGCGGCTGATTCTGCGCCGCCTCCTCTGGGCGCTCGATCCGGAAGTACGCGCCGGGATCACCTTCGCAACGCACTTCTCGCGTTGCTGTGCCTCCACCCGCGGCGCGTTCCGCATTGCAACCGTGCGCAGCCGCTCCGAGGGACCGTCCGCGGATCCGCAGCTACGGGTACTGGAGGTAGAGGGCGCGGCTCCCGCCGCTGCTGGAGAAGGCCCGTATGCGGCGTGGCTGGGTCAGGCGCTGGGTGGGGGAAACCTGGAGGCGATCGGCGCCTTTCAGCAAGTACTCGCGGCACTGCGGCGGAGCGGAGCTCTGCCGGAAGGTACGGCGCCCACCGATCCGGACACGCTGGCCGCACTCTGCGAGCGGGCGGGACCCCTCGCCGTCACCGGTCTCCCGCGGGCGGCCGGTCCGATTGCGGCGCTTCTCCCCCGGCTCCCGGCGCCGCACCCCGTGGCGGCGGCCCTGCTGCTGCACCATCCACCGGCCGAGTTGGTCGGGGCCGCAGCGGGGGAGACGGTGACGGATGCCATGGCTGCGGAGCGCCTGCGATCACTGCAGGGGGCCTCCCCCCCCGAGGCGTGGCGCACCTGGACACAAAAATGGTCGGCGGACCCGCATCTGGCGCGGCTCCGGCGGCCCGGCTGGATGTGGTGGAAACGCTAAGACCCGCCGCGGCGGGCCGCTCCCAAACCCCGGAGGCAGAAACATGGGCCTGACAAGACGAATTCCCGCATTGTGCCTGGGCGCCTGGATCGGGGCGTGCGTGCTCGCCGGCTGCCGCCCCGGGCTGTCGCCGGGAGCGCTCTTCACCAGCGACAGCCCCGACGGCGAGGTGCAGCGGGTCGCGGCGGCCCTCCTGGCGAAGCGGCGGGGCGCTTCCGCGCCCACCCCACAGGCCAACGACCCCCGCTACACCAGCCGGGAGCAACGCCCCGGGGCTACGCGGGCGATGCCCCCGGTCTCGCCGATCCCTCCCTCATTTGCCGCACAATTGCCCGCGCCCTCTCCCGAGAAGGCCGGACTCGGCATCATCGTCTGCACGCCCGTGAACCAGCCCCGCACTGAGGCACTGAACCACTTCGGGATCGGGTGTGGGCGCTGGCTGCAGTTTGAAGTGGGAGGGCAGCCGGAGTTCGGCCGCACTCCGTTCGGCGCCGACCTCTATCAGCACTGGACTGAACTGGAGCAGCAGGGCACCGGTCCCACGCCGGAGGTGGCGTTCCGCCGCGCACCGGGGTGGGGAGCCACCCATGTGGCGGCCGGCGAAATCTCCGGCACCCGGGAGAACGCGCGCCTCACCTATCGCCTGGTGCAGCTTTCCGACCGCAAGCAGATCGGCGACCCGGTGGTCCTCGCCGGCAGCACGGACGCGATCCGAGCGAAACTCCCCGAGGCCGCCCGCGACCTCTGCCGGCGCCTGGGAGTGGCGCAGCCAAAGGTGGCGGATGAGGTGTTGGAGACAGCGAATGAGCTCGCGCTGCTGGGAGCGGCGCAGCCCCAGGGCCACAAGCGAGTGCCCGACGACCTGTTCTACCAGCTCGAAGACCTTGGCCACAAGTCCGGGGCCGGCGCCGCACAGCACCTGCTGGCTCACCTGGTGGCAGGGGGGGATGACGCCCACATCGCGGGGGCAGCCCACTCGATGCTGCAGCGCCACCCCGAGAATACCCAGGCCTGGGGGATCGCGTCGCTGGCAGGCCTCTCCCTGCGTCGCGCTGCCGATCCGGCCCACCAGCAGACGCTCCGGGCATTCGCCACCCGGTATCCGTCCAACTGGGTGCTGAACCAGGCACTGATCTACCACGCGCGGACAGAGAACCGGGCGCTGGCCCTGAACGCCTCGAGAGGGCGGTCGCCGCACCTTGTCGGCGGCCAGGATCGCAGGGCCGCCGTGCTGGAGGAAGCGCGACTGCTGGCGGAGCGAGGCGTGCTTTGTTCCCCCCGCAACTCAGTCGCCTGGTACGATCTGGCGAAGAGCTACTCCGACGTGGCCGGAAACATTCGCCAGGCACGGACGGCGGACGCGATTTCCGCCGCCGAGTGGAAGCAATTGCGCGACCTGTACGAGAAATGGTTGCAACACGCCCGGAAGGCGGCCGAACTCGCCCCGGACGACACCGACACATGGTACGAACTGGCCAACGCCGGCACCTTCGCCGGAAGCGAAAAAGAGGCGGAACAGGCCCTCTGGAAAGCCCTCGCCGCACCCCAGGGGGAGTACGGCATCTACCATTGGGGCCTCGAGATGTTTGCTCCCAAGTGGGGGGATCAACCGAAAAAGCGCATCAAAGTACTCCGGTTGGCCGCCTCGGATCCGCACCTCAGACCGTCCGGGCGCCTGGCGTTGGCGCGTGCAGTGCTGGGCTCGGTACCGGACGCAGCCGTGCAACCACTGCTCAAGACGGACGAGGAACGCCAACAGTTTGCCCAGGCACTGGCCGTCTATCGCCGGGCCACCCGGCCCACGCCCGCGGTCCCGCCCACTCCCGCCGTGGCTGCCGCAACCAAGTCGAGTCCCAGGGCCGGCGCCGGGAACCCGACTCCCGCACCTGCCCGCGTCCAGCGACTACGCCCGCTGGCAGAGGAAACGAAGCCGGTTCCTGCCGGGGCACAACGGCTGGCGGTCCAGAAGGGTGGGGTCTTCTCGCTGGCCTGGAACCAGAGTCACACCCGCCTGGCCTCCGGCGGCTACGACGGGACTGTGCAGGTCTGGACCTCGCTGGAGGGTGCGGCCCTCACGCTGAAGCACGGCAACGAGCCGATCCACGTGGTCGCCTGGAGCCCCGACGGGACCCGGCTGGCTTCCGGCGGTCATGAAGGGCGCATCCGCGTCTGGGATATTCCTTCCGGTGAGCCGCGCGGCGACATCGCTGCCCACCAGGGGATCCTCTGGGCCCTCGCCTGGAGGCCGGACGGCAAGCAACTGGTGTCCGGCGGCAGCGACGCCGCGATCCGTTTCTGGGATCCCGCCACCGGCGCCCGCGCCCGGGACGGGCGCAAGGTCGGCGGCCCGGTGCGCACGCTCGCCTTCAGCCCGGACGGAACCCAGTTGGTGTGCTTCATCAGCGGGGTCCACCCGACCCTGAACCTGCTCGATCCGAATACCGGGGAGGAGCGCCGCCAGTTGGACACCACCCCGCGCCTCATCTCACGCGTGGCGTGGAGCTCTTCCGGCCGCCGCCTGGCCGTCACCACCGGCAGGGAAGTCGCCGTCTGGGACGTGACGGGCAATACGGAGGCGAAGCGGGCCGCCCCGTCCACCAACAGCTACTACGTCCTCGACCTCGCGTGGGCGAAGACCGACAAGGAACTGGTGCTCCTCCGGGGTGACCACAAGACCTACTCCGTGGATCCTGACTCAGCGCCCCAGCGACTCGTGGCGACGCCGCTCCATCGCGACGAAGCCCGCCGTGCCGTCCGCCTGGCCTGGAACGACCGTACCGGGCGCTATGTCACCGGCGCGATGGACGGCACGGTGATGGCGTGGACGGTGCAGCGAGGAAGCAAGTAGCGGGGAGCAGGAAGTACGGAGTAGGGAGGACGGAAGCAAGAGAGCCATTTTCAAAAGGTTCCGGTTGGCGGTCCGATGAGCCGGCGTATCCCTGGCAGAACAAACTGGGAATTCCAAAGCCGGGTCAGCGACTGTGGCTCGTGTACGCAGCCTGTGCGGCGCTCAACTCTCGCTACGGTCTGGCCTGCTACCGGCTCAACAAGAAGCTGTTGCAGCTACGCTCGGAGAAGCCCCATGGGGTCAACTTGACGGCGGCCCGTGAGATCCCGGTCGCCCGGCAGAACTGGGAATGGAACGAACTGAACGAGGTCGCGGCGTTGACCCACCAACTCGGCGCCCTGTACGACGCCGAGCACGAGGCTCTCCCCAAGTTGACACAACAGGACCCGACGAACCGCTGGACCCTCTGTTCCTCGTTTCGGGCAGCGCTGCAAGCGTCGCGCCGCGACGTCACCCGGCGATTGGAGCATGCATGTCGGAGTCTTCTCGGGCTCACTGAACCGGAGGAAGAGGTACTCCTCAATGAAGTCCGCCTGCCGGACACCGCATCCTCCGCCCAGGGGCGGTTCTTTCACGATTGGGACATGCTCCAACCCGTACCGCCGTTGGCGGTCCAGCTTCTCCCTGCGTCCTATCCGAAACCTGGAGCGGACGCACAACACCTCGCTGCCCTGACAACCGTGCGCTACTGGGAAACGGTGGTGAACAGCCCGCCTCCTCGGGCAATCCTGACGGGGTCCGCCGTCGGGGATTGGGTGCCGTGATCCTGCTGGACGAAGACCTTGGCGCAACGGCGATTCTCTCAACTCTTCGGGGCTGGTATACTGGAGGTGTTGCCTGTGTGACCACCATCTCCCCCGCGGGACTTGCCGACGAGGATTTGATCGGGCGTGTCCAGCAGCACAAGAACAGCATTTTCGTTACTCACAATACGCACGACTTCTGGGGTCGAGTGGATGGGCGTCCCGGATCTGCATCGTCTGCCTCGACATCGGTTCGGATCCGGACGCAGACACCGTCAGTGACCTGCTCCGGCGCGTACTGAGCGCTGCCCCTTTTCGCACCGCCCGCACCCGATCGCATCTGGTGATCCGGGTGACTTCCGGCAAGACACAATGGTATAAAGTCCGTCACACGCGCCCCCGGGAACGCCGTTCGCCGCCGCTTGCACGGCGGGTGATGCTGAGGCCGTCACACGCGCCCCCGGGAACGCCGGCATCTTGCCGGCATGCGCGGACGTGATCGGTTCCACGCGGCGCGCATGAGCTGACCGCATCAAGAACAGGAGCGACCATGGACCCACTCGCGCACCGCAACATCGGGAACACTCCCTGG
Source organism: Actinomycetota bacterium (assembly GCA_005805375.1). Taxonomy (GTDB): domain Bacteria; phylum Armatimonadota; class SYMT01; order SYMT01; family SYMT01; genus SYMT01. Next base: position 2,587 of record SYMT01000396.1, on the reverse strand, counting down.
CAGGTGACCCGGCTCGGGTTTGGCGGGGCCACCCTGGGGGATCGAGGGACGCCGACACCCGAGGGGTGGTCCGACGACACGGTCGGTGCAGCGTGGGCGGCGGGCATCGGATACTTCGACACGGCGCCCTACTACGGGCTGGGGAAGAGCGAACACCGGCTCGGACGGGTGCTCCGCAATCGTCCGCGGGAGAGTTTCACACTCAGCACGAAGGTGGGGCGGGTCATGCAGCGGCCGTCTCCGGCCCGTGGATATGCACCCGTGCGGTGGACCGGGGGCCTGCCGTTCGAATTTCGGCTGGACTATACCCGCGACGGCGTGCTTCGTTCGTTCGAGGACAGCCTCCAACGGCTCGGACTGAACTGCGTGGAGGGCCTGCTGATCCACGACCTCGACCTGCGGGCTCTCGGCACTGAGGAGGCGGTAGAGGCACGGTTTCAGGAACTGGACGCAGGGGGCGGGTTCGCGGCGCTGGCGGAACTGAAAGCCTCGGGGGACATTTTTGCCATCGGCGCCGGGGTGAACCACGCCGGGATGGTGAGCCGCTACCTGGAACGCTTCCCGCTCGATTTCTTCATCATCGCGATGGCGTACACGCTGCTGAGTCAGGAAGCGCTGGAACAGGATCTCGCCCTCTGCCGGGACCGGGGCGTGAGCGTGGTCATCGGAGCTCCTTTCGCCTCCGGCATCCTCGCGCGCGGGCCGGGCGCCGGTGCGGAATACGGCTACCGGCCCGCTGAGGAAGCGGTTCTGGAGCATACCCGCCGCATCGCGGCCGTTTGCGAGCGTCACCAGGTACCGCTGGCGGCCGCGGCGCTCCAATTTCCGCTCGGTCATCCGGCGGTGGCGGCGGTGATCCCCGGCCCGAACACGCCGGAGCAGGTGAGACGCAATGTGGAACTGGCGCGGGCGCCCATTCCGCCGGACCTCTGGCTGGAACTGAAAGCGGAAGGCCTGATCCACCCGGATGCGCCGCTCACCCACCTGTAGACGCATTCGGGGGCGTCGTTGCCCGCGGTAGGGGAACCGGCAGCACGGGGAGGCCGGCGGGACGCGGGTGTTCCTGGGGGCGCGGAGGCCGACGTTCCCGGGGGCGCGGAGGCCGGCGGGACGCCGGCGTTCCCGGGGGTTGGGCGCAGCCACCCGTAGCGCCACCGCAGTTGGGCTGGTTTTTTCTGCGAACTCCCCTAACTGTCGGATCGCAGCTTCTCCAGCCGCTTCCAGTAGTCCGGGAACGTCTTGCGGGTACAGCCCGGATCGGCGATGGCGATGCCGGGAACCCGCAGCCCCACCAGGGCGAAACTCATCGCCATGCGGTGGTCCCGGTAGGTCTGCACGACGGCAGGCTGCACGGGGCGAGGGAAAATGCGCAGGCCGTCCGGGAACTCCTCCACCTGTTGCCCCAGGCGCCGCAACTCGGTGACGGAAGCAGCAATCCGGTCGCATTCCTGCACCCGTGAGTGGGCCACGCCGCGCACCTCGGTGGGTCCTTCGGCGAATGGGGCGAGGGCATACAACGTCTGGGCAGTATCGGAAAACGCATTCGCGTCTACAGTAACGCCCAGCAGGCGCTCCGGCCCCTGCACCTCTACGTAATCGGCGCCTCGGGTTACCCGGCAGCCCATCCGCTCGAGCACGTCCAGAAACTGCAGGTCGCCCTGAAGACTGCGAGGGCCCAGCCCCGGCACCCGGACGCGGCCCCCGGTCAGCGCCGCCGTCGCGAAGAAGTAGGAGGCATTCGAGGCGTCCGGTTCGATCCGATACTCCCGGGCCCGGTACCGCTGCCCGCCCGGAATCCGGAGCCACTGCCAGTCCGGATCGCGTTCCGAATGGGCGCCGAAGGCGGACATCACATCCGCGGTGAGGTCCAGATAGGGTTTGGAGACCAGTTCCCCGTCCACCTGGATCCTGATCCCGCGTCGGGTGAGCGGGCCGACCACCATGAGCGCGGTGAAGTACTGGCTGCTCTGGTTGCCGCGCATCCGGACCTCCCCGCCTTCCAGCCCGTGCGCCTCGATCTCCACCGGAGGGCACCCGTTCCCCACTGCGGAGCGAACCGTCGCGCCGAGATCCTGCAGTGCCTGGATGAGCGGCTGAATGGGCCGCTCCCGCATGCGGGGTTCGCCGTCCATCCGGTAGTGTCCGTGCCCCAGCGCAAGCACCGCCAGTAAGGACCGCGCCACGGTGCCGGCATTGCCCACGTCGAGCGTCGCCGCCGGAGCCGGGATTTTCCCACCCTCTCCCCATACTTCGAAGCGGCACTCCTCCGGCGCCGCCTCCACCCGCAGACCCAGACGGCGCAGAGAGTCGCTCATCCGGTCTGTGTCATCCGAAAAGAGCGCGTCACGAAGCACCGAGCGCCCCTCCGCGAGCGCCGCGATGAGCAGCGCCCGGTTCGTGTAACTCTTAGAGCCGGGAACGGCGATTTCCGCATTCACCGGCCGGGTGAACGGCGCAAGGGGGAGAGGGTCAGTCATGAGGAGTGAGTAGAGAGAAGTGACTGTAGTTTAGCGGTTTTCGGGGGCAGCCGGGGTGAAATCAGGCTGCCTGGGGCAGTGCGGGGGCGTTTTCCGCGGTTCCGGGTCCC
>SYMT01000395.1 GCA_005805375.1 Actinomycetota bacterium | reverse complement strand
TGCGCCCCCCTCCCCGGTGCGCCGCGCCCCACGCGAACCGCCCCACCTCCGGTGCTCCCCCCCCCTGCAGAATCCGGTTGAAAAGTGCGCCAAGAGTCCAGCTGAAAAGTGCACCACTGTTCCCGGCAACCCCGGTATCCAGCGGGAGAGCACCCCACGTTGTTCCTACCCTTACGGACCCTCTTTTCGGTCTACCGCCCCGGGCGTTGCGGGGTGAGTGGCTCCAGCAGCGCCAGCCCCGTCTCCCAGCACTCAAGGGGCCCGGCGCCCTGTGCGGACGGTGGCCAGGCCTCGGACCGCACCTCGTAGTATGGCTCCATTTCCTGGCTCGTGGCCGCTAACCCTGCCCACGCCTGCTGGAGGAGTGCGGGCCAGCGGCGGGCGGCGCCGACGGGAGGGACGTACACCGTACTGTGAGTGCCTCCTTCCGCGGGCCCGGGCGCTGCTGCTGCCTGCCGCTGACGACCGGCCCGGGGTCGCTCGGCGTAGCTGGCGTATTTACCCTGGGTGGGCACGTTCCCCTCCGACCCCGGCAGCGTCACGGGGCGCTTCGCCGAGACCCCCCAGGCCGCCAGTGAGTTCCGGCGTCCGATAACTGGGTCCGTTGATCACCACCAGTTGCCGGTGATGGAGCAGCCGATCCAGGATGGCCCCGGCGATCACCGCATCGCCCGCGAAGATCTCTGCCCAACTCTCGAAGCGGCGGTTCGTGGTCACGATGATCGAGCCCTTCTCGTAGAGCCGACTGACCACCTGGAAGAACAAGTTCGCCCGGCGCCGATCCAGGCTGAGGTAGCCCAGCTCATCCAGGATCAGGAGATCCAGGCGCGACAGCTCCCCCAACTTCCCGGGCAGGAGGCCCGCCGCTTCCGCGGTGACCAACTGGTCCATTAACTCGAGCACCGGATAGAACTGCACCCGTTTGCGGGCGGCGCACGCGCGGACCCCCAACGCGGTGGCCAGGTGGGTCTTGCCGACCCCGGGCGGGCCGACGAAGAGGACCGACTCCGCCTTGGCCAGGAAGGTCAGTTCCGCCAGGGTGCGCAGGTGGGTCTCGTCCAACTGCGATTGGAACGTGAAGTCGAACCCTTCGAGCGTCTTCACCACGGGGAAGCGGGCGCGCGCGAGCCGTTCCCGAAAGGAACGGTCCATCCGGGCGGCCAACTGCGCCGTCACGAGCGTGCCGAGATATTGGGGATAGGGGCTCTTGGCTTTGCGCGCCTCTTCGGCCAGCGCGGCGTACCGTTCGGCCATGACGTAGAGGCCCAACTGGCGCAGCTGCTCGGCCAGCGGGTCCTCCGGGACGGTGCCCCGACCGGGAGGATCGGGGCGGCGGGTAAACGGAGCAGTCTTTTCACTCATCGCGCGGTTCCTTTCTCGGCCGGTGCGCCTCCGGCCAGGTCGAGCGCTCGTCCATAGTGGGCAAGCGGACGTTCGACGTCCAGGCAAGGCAGGGTCCCCTGTGTAGACAGAACGACCGGGGGAGGGGCGGCTCCGGCCGTGGGTTCTGGCGCCTGCTGGCTCTGGAACCGGAGCCGTTCCGCCAGAAAGCGCGGCGTGCAGAGGTTGAAATCCAGGGCGTCGGACAGGGCGGCAAGCGCGACGCGCTCGGGGACCGCACGCAGCAAGTCCAAAACCTGGCGCAGCGCCTTTTCCGGTCCGTGGTGGTGCTGCGCCAGGAGCCGTTGCAGAAAGGGCTCGGCCACCCCCGACGCGCCATATCGCTCCCGGAAGGTTCTGCCCAACCCAGCGAAAGCGGCCTGATGGCGGCGCCGCAACCCCTCATAGTGTTCCGGCAGCACGACCGGCGGCGCCCCGCTGGGACGGAGGGGATGCTGTGCCAGCAGTTGTCCACTGGGCGCCACCACGAGCACCGTGCGTCCCTGGCTCTGTCGTACCAGGACCTGCTGGCCCGCATAGGCCCAGGGGACGCTGTAGCGCACCCCCTGAAAGGAAATCAGACAGTCCGCACTGACCTGCCGGAACTCCTCGTGCCAACCCAGGTAGGGCTCGGGCGGCAGCGGCAAGAGCGTGGCCCGCTCCGTCTCGAACCGCGCTGCCGGGGGGACCTTCGTCGTGCCGTGGATCCGCTGTTCCCACGCGGCTTCAAAGGCAGCGAGTTCGGCCTGGAAGTGCTCCCAGTCCCGCCAGGTCCGCTCGATCAGGAAGAGCTGCTCCAGATGGGAGAAAGGATTTTCCACCTTGCCTTTGCTCTGGGGGTGCCGCGGGGTGCAGGCGATCGGCTCGAAGCGATAGTGGCCGGAGAGCCGCACGAAATTCGGGTTCCAGCTTTTCTCCGCGCCGGCGTGCCGCTGAATGAACACCTTGGGATTGTCGATCACCAGAAAGCGACAGACCCCCCCGAAGTGGCGGAGGCCGGCTTCCAGGCCTTCGAACACCGCCTCCTGATTACAGGCACAGCTGGGGAACCAATGCACCCGGCGGGAAAAGCCGAGCAGCAGGCTGTAGACGTAGACCTTCTGCGCGATCCCGCCCAGGCTGATTACATATTCGGCCCAATCAAATTGGGCCTGCTCCCCGGCTTCCGTCTCAAACCGGCACGCTGCCGTCGGTGCTTTGCCGGCGCGGATGACCGCCGCCCACCGCTGGTAGAAGGCGGCCCGCGACCCTTGATAACCGGCCTGTTCCAGGTCGCGCAGGACGCGGGAACCCCGCAGTCCCCGACGAGCGCCCGCTTCCACCACCGCCATCCAGGGTGCCAACGGGGAGGCGGCGGGCGGCCGCTGATAGCGCGGGGGTTGGTCCTGCGCCAAGGCCCGCGCCACCGTCCGGCGGTTCAGGCCGAGTTCCCGGGCGATGCGGTGAGCCGACCACCCCTGCGCGCCTAACTGTCTGATCCGTTGCCACTGTTCCAAGCTGACCACCTCCTGGCTCCTTCCGGCGGCGCCATGCCGCTGGGAGCCTGTTCGAGGTGGGGCACGCTTCCGCCGGACCGGAGTGGTGCACTTTTGCGTGGACTCTTGGTGCAGTTTTCAGCTGGATTCTACACCCACCCCGGTGCGCGCTCCTCCGTGTGCCCACCTCGGCGTGCCCCACCCGACGGAAAACCGCCCCCGTTCACGCCGCCTCCGCCGCCAGCCCGTAGGGCTTTCCTCCTCGTAGCACCGTGGGTTTACCCCGGTGCGATCCCCCCCCGGTGCGCCCACCCCCCCGGTGCGCCCCTCCCGCTGCGCCCTCCCGCTGCGCCCCTTGTTTCGCAATTCGTCCTTCGCACGGGAATATTCCCCTTGCGCCGGGAGTCGTGCTCCATGAGGACGCGCCCGCCCGTGACGAATCCCGTGAAACTGCAAACGGATGGTGCGTGTCTCAACCTCACAATCCTCGTCCGCACTTCGGAGTACCCGCGATGTCCCCCCGTTTTCGTGCTCTTCTCCCGCTGTTGCTGCTCGCGTCGGTCGCGCTGGTGGGCACGCGCCGGAGCGCGGCCGTGCAAGCTGCCGAGCCGCGCGTCGCCCTGGTGATCGGCAATGCCGCC
>SYMT01000394.1 GCA_005805375.1 Actinomycetota bacterium | reverse complement strand
GGCGTGCAGGCCAACTCGTCAAGAGTTGCCTGCTTTATTTTATCCACGCTGCCAAATGCTTTCAGTAGCGCGGCACGGCGCTGCTTGCCGATGCCGGGGATTTCGTCCAGCGAGCTACGCAACTGGCTCTTGCCGCGCAGGCTGCGATGGAAGGTCAGCCCGAAGCGGTGTGCCTCATCACGAATTCTCTGGAGCAAAAACAGCGCCTGGCTGCTCCGCGGAAGCAACACTGACTCCCGGCGCCCAGGAAGAAACACTTCCTCGAGCTGTTTCGCGAGCCCGGCCATCGGAATCTCGATCTGCATTTCGCGCGCGACCTCCAGCGCACTGCTGAGCTGACCTTTTCCGCCGTCAATCAGCATCAGGTCAGGAACCTCTCCGAAACGCGCGTCCCGCTCCACGGCGTGCTTGAGGCGCCGGCGCAGCATTTCCTGGATGGACGCAAAGTCGTCCACACCTTCGACCGAACGGATCTTGAATTTGCGGTAATCGCTCTTCTTCGGCTGCGCTCCCTCAAACACCACCATCGCCCCCACCGTGTCGGAGCCCTGGAAGTGGCTGATGTCGTAGCATTCGATCCGAAAGGGCACCGACGGAAGATCCAGCGCCTCCTGGAGTGCCAGCATCGCCGCATCGGCACGCTCCTGATCTGCCTCAATTCTGGACTTTCGTTCGACGAGATGCTGGCGTGCGTTGGTCTCAGCCATTTCTACCAGGCGGCGTTTCTCACCGCGTTGGGGCACCACTACGACCACCCGTGAGCCGCGCCGTTGGCGCAGCCACGCTTCCAGTACTTCTCGCTGCTCCACCTCGTGCCCCAACAGCACTTCGCGCGGCAGATGGGTGGCACGATCGTAGTACTGTGAGAGGAACTGGCGGGTAGCGGCGCCCAGTTCCTCTGGGTGTGTTCCCTCCAAGAAGTAGTGCTCCTCGCCAACCAGGCGCCCGGCCCGCACCTGCAGCACCGTGGCGCAGGCCTGATAGCTGGTGCTGACTAGTCCCACCACATCCTGATCCTCTGAGTCGGTCGAGAGCACCTTCTGCCGTTCGATCACCTGCTCAATCGCACGGATCTGGTCTCGTGCCCGCGCCGCCGTCTCGAAATTCAACGCCTCGGCCGCGTCCTCCATTTCGGCCCGGAGTTGCCTCACCGCGCGATCCGCCTTCCCCTGGAGAAACTGGGTCACTTCTTCGACAGCGTTCAGATAGTCCGCACGGCTGACGAGGCTGGCGCAGGGGCCGGAGCAGAGCCCGAGATGATAGTCCAGGCAGAGGCGCTGTTGATCGCCTTCGTCAATCTTGCGCGCACAGCCCCGCAGCCGAAAGACGGCTTTGATGACGCGCAGTGCCTGCCGCATTGAGGCCGAACTCGTGTATGGACCGAAATAGCGATTCCCGTCTCGCTTCACTCGACGCACGATGATCGGGCGCGGAAACGGCTCGTGCATCGTCAGGCAGATGTATGGGTAGTGCTTGTCATCCCGCAGCCGCACGTTGAATTGGGGCCGATGCTTCTTGATCAGGTTGCATTCCAGCAGCAGCGCCTCGACCTCGCTGTCGGTGACGATGATCTCCAGATCGGTAACACGAGAGACCATCAAACGTACACGGGCAGAGTGTGCGGCGCTGTCCTGGAAATAAGAGCGGACCCGGCTCCGCAGCGACTCCGCTTTGCCGACGTACAGCGTGGTTCCGGCGGAATCCTGGAACAGGTAGCACCCCGGACGGTCCGGAAGCAGGGCGAGTTTGTTGATGAGTTCAGCAGCCATTCGGTACTCGACACAGCGGGACCCCGCAGCCATTGCTTGTAAGCAGCGTGATACAGTACGAAATCCGCGCCCCGTTTCGAGTGCCCGGTGTGCGATTGCCCGGCGTGAGCAGTACTCGCGAATCCCGGCTTCGGAATCCGACGCGTGGCGACTCGATCCTCGAGCTCTGGAACTCGAAATCCTCCATGTCCCACGAATCTTCGCATGCTGCGCCGCCTCACGACAACTCGCTGCGTGGCTGGTGGCATCGAACGCCGCTGTATCTGCGCATCCTCGGAGCATTGATTCTCGGGGTCGGGGTCGGCATGCTGCTGGGCATGAACGCAAAGCCGTTGGAAATCCCGAGCCGGCTGATCCTGCGTCTTCTGGGTGCGCTCGCGCCGCCCCTGATTCTGGTGGCGGTGATCCGCGCGCTGATGACGGTGGAACTGCGGGGCGGTCAGACGGCGCGACTGGTGGGACTTCTTGTCCTGAACACATTCGTTGCCATCCTGATCGGCCTCTTTGTGGCAAACGTGGTGCGGCCGGGCAAGATCGCGAACCTGAAGCCGGAAGCTGCAAAGAAGGTGGCCGAGGAGGCCGCGGACACCCAGCAGCAGCCGATCCTGGACGTGCTCGAGACCCACGGATACAAGCCCACGCTCGACCGCGCCGACAAGGCCGAACTCGGGAAACGGCTCAAATCCGCCCGCGAAACCCGCAGCGTGGACCTGCAGGCAGCCGCTGATGCGATTCAGGTCCCTCCCGCTACGCTCGAAGCGATCGAAAGCGGGAAGGAGGCGATCGGAGAACTCCAGCTTTCGGCGCTCGCGCGGCTGTACAAGATCCCGGTGTCACAGTTCATCACCGCTCCGAAGGACATCCTGGCGCAGTTTCTGGACAACATTCCGGACAGTCTCTTGCGGCCGCTGGTGGATAACACCAAAGTTCTGGGAGTGATTTTCATCGCTGTGGCGTTCGGCCTGGCCCTGCGGCGCCACCGGCACACACCCATCGGCACACCGGAGGATGCGTTGAACATCGCATTTCAGGCGCTGCTGACGGTGCTGCACTGGATCATTGACCTCGTGCCGTTCGGTGTGTTCGGCATCGTCGCCAGCATCGTGGGGGAGAAGGGCTTCGGACCGTTCCAGGGCCTCGCCGCTTTTGTCGGGGCGGTGCTGCTCGCACTGGTTCTGCAGGCCACCTACTACCTGGTGCGCATCCAGTTTGCATCGTGGGTCTCACCGTTGCAACTGCTCCAGGGTGGGCGGGACGCCCTGGTGATGGCCTTCTCGACGGCGAGTTCCACCGCCACCATGCCGCTCACGTTCGAGTGCCTGCGGGACCGCGTGCGGCTCCGTGAGCGCAGCGCGAGCCTGGGAGCGCTGGTGGGCGCCAATTTCAACAACGACGGCACCGCGCTCTACGAGGCGATGTCGGCGCTCTTCGTCGCACAGATGCTCGGCATCGAACTGAATCCGATCCAACAGGTGCTGGTGGTCCTCACCTCCATTGTGGCGTCGGTGGGGGCGGCCGGCATCCCGGAGGCGGGTCTGGTGACGATGACCCTGGTATTCACCGCCGTGGGGTTGCCGCCGACGTACATCGCGCTCCTCCTCACCGTGGACTGGTTCCTGGATCGCTGCCGCACGGCGATCAATGTAATGGGAGACATGAATGTCAGTTGTCTGCTGGACGGCATGACCCCGCGCGGTCCGGAGGAGGATCCCGAACCTCTTGTTGAGGACGAGGAACTCGAGACGGTTACGGAAGGGACCACCGCGGCGTAAGGATCCCCTCCTTCTGCAGAATGTCCGCGGCGATGGCGTAAGTGGTCCCATGCATGCTCACCACCACATTGTTGATCCCCTGCGCCAGATAACCGCCGGGGTACATTCCCGGGATGTCTACCGACTCGTAGCTGTGGGCGTGGGTGACTACCTGATGGCACTGGAACCGGTAGCGGTCGTACTTCTCGACCAGCGTCAGCGGGGGGAAACCGTGGAACAAGTCGTAGTCCACGGTGCCCCCGATCTCCAGGACGACCCGATCTGCCCATTCGGTCCATCGCCTGCCCGACTGTTCCAGGTGTACCGTTCCATCCGGTTCGATGCGCCGGACGTGGGCGCCGTACGCAGCACGCAGCTTCGCGGGGGGCTGCAAGAGTTCGCCGAGCCGGGCGTAATAGGGCAGGTGCAGGCTCTCGCGAATGAGGCGCCAGTGACTGCCTTCCTGCTGCCGCATCACGTAGAGCACATCACGGCCCGCATCGTGCAGTTCCGTCGCGGCCCAGTCGGCACTCCGTCCGCCTCCGACCACCAGCACCCGATCCCCGGGCAGTGCCTCCGGAGTATCGTAGTGCCTCTCGACAACCGGAAGGTCCTCTCCCGGAATGCCGAGACGGCGGAGGGTGCAGCGCTGCCCCACCGCATAGACAACATAGCGGGACGCATACTGAACGACCGTGCCGTCCGCACGACGCGCGCTCACCAGGAAACCGAGCGGACCCGGCTCGATCCGAAACACGTCTACCGGCTGCTGAATTGCGCTCGTGACCCCAAAGCGAGCGGGCACCGAGTGATAGTAGTCCACCAGGTCGCGCTTTCCGATCAGCGCATCCGGGTCGAGCGACCGTCCACACTCGGCCGCCCACTGCGCGATGGGATAGAACGCAAACTCCATCCAGTGCGCCGGAGAAAGTGTGAGCAGATTGCTGGGCACAAAGTTCCAGAGCCCCCCCACCGGTTCGCGGCTCAGCAGGAGGCAATCCAGCGCTGTGCCCGGCCGGAATTCCAGCCCCGTCTCGTGCAGCGGCAGCGCCTTGCCACCCGGGTGATGCAGTGCGTTGAACAGATCCACGGGGCGAACTCGAGCGGCAACCCGGCGAAAGTCCAACGCGAGTAGCGTCTCGGTCCCGCCGGCGAGGGCGGCCGCCAGCGGGCCGTAGAAATGCTCCACAGCGGCAGACCGGCGATACCAGGGCCAGAGCCCCCCCGCCAGAACAGCAGCCAACGGCAGGCCCGCCGGCCCCCCGCCCACCACCAGAACCGTATGGAACTCCGGCTCCCCGGCGGGCCTGGTGTCTCGGGCGTCGAGTGTCGAATGCATCGTATTTCGTCCTACCACTCTGTCTCTCTCGCCGAAACCGTGTTCCTGCTGGGCGACTCAAAGTTGGGTGCAAGGTGACCGTCTCCGTGTTTCCTCGGTCAACCTTTAGCAACCCCCTCAGGTATATCGGACATGTCGAACGTACCGGACCCTTTCGCCACTCGCCCGAGCACTACCACTGGACCCGTACGCAGCGGTCACGCAGCGGCTGCCCCGAATCGCGGCGAGATAGCTACGGGAACCACGATTCCAGCCCGGAAAATCGCCATGTGGTCCGGACCGCGCAACGTTTCCACCGCGATGATGCGTGCCTGGGAGAATCGGACCGACACGTTCGTGACCGACGAACCCTTCTATGCCCACTACCTCCACGAAACCGGTATCGTGCACCCCGGTCGGGACGAGGTGATCCAATCCCAGAGCACCGACTGGCAACAGGTCGCGGCGTGGATCACCGGTTCCGTCCCGAATGCACGCGGGATATGGTATCAAAAGCATATGGCTCATCATCTGCTACCTCATATGGGACGCGAATGGTTGGGCAATCTGTCGCACGGGTTTCTCATTCGAGAGCCTCGCGAGATGCTGACATCACTGGTACACAATCTGCCTGAACCCACCGTAGCCGACACCGGTCTTCCGCAGCAGGTGGAGCTCCTCGAACTCTTGATCGCGGCTACGGGGCAGATCCCCCCGGTCGTGGACGCCCGCGATGTGCTGGAAAACCCGGCAGGAATGCTGCAGGCACTCTGTGCCGCCTTCGGAGTCCCCTTCGAGGAGCGCATGCTGGCCTGGCCGCCGGGACGCCGGGAAACGGACGGCGTCTGGGCGCCGCACTGGTATGCGGCCGTCGAGCTCTCGACCGGGTTCCACTCCTATCGCCCCAAGCCCGACCCCGTACCGCCCGCACTGGGACCCGTGCTCGCCGAGTGCGAAGTCCTCTACGCGCGGCTCTCCGCCTACCGGCTGGCTCCCGCCGGCTGACCCTCGCCATGCAGCAGCAATACAATCCCCTGAATCGTGACCTGATCGTCAACATCAACGGCAGGCTGCTTCACCGTAACGAAGCAGGGATCAGCCCGTTCGACTCCGCGGTCCAGGGCGGCGATGCCGTCTGGGAGGGCCTGCGCGTCTATCACGGCCGTATCTTCCGGCTGAAGGAGCATCTGGACCGGCTCCGCAGTTCTGCACTGGCGCTCGCATTCAGCGAAATCCCCGATCATGCCGCGATCACCAGCGAAATCCGGCGCACATTGGCCGCCAATCAGATGCGCGATGGCGTGCACATTCGGCTCACCCTCACGCGCGGGGTCAAGATCACGTCAGGAATGGACCCGCGGCTGAACCGCGCCGGCCCTACTTTGATCGTCCTCGCGGAACACAAGGCGCCCGTGTACGACACGGGAGGAATTACCCTCATCACCAGCAGTGTGCGGCGGCCCCCGCCGGATGTGATGGATCCGAAAGTACATCACTGCAATCTGATCCCCTCGATTCTCGCCAAGATCGAAGCCAACGCCGCGGGTGCTGATGACGCCCTGATGCTCGACCTGCGCGGTTTCGTGGCCGAAACGAACGCCACGCACGTGTTTCTGGTGCAGAACGGACAGGTGCTCACGCCTCACGCCGTCGCCTGTCCGGAGGGGATCACACGGGCGTGCGTCCTGGGACTCTGCGGCGAAGCGGGAATCCCGCACCGGGAGAAGGATCTGTCTCTCACCGAAGTGTACCGGGCGGATGAGGTCTTCTGCACGGGCACGATGGGCGAACTCGCGCCGGTGGTGCGGGTGGACGGGCGTCCGATTGGCGGGGGAACCGCAGGCCCCATCACGCGCCGGCTGACAACACTGTTCCGCGCGCGCACCGAAGTGGAAGGCGAACGGGTGGTAGACTGATGCGACAGGATCCGAAACAACCGCGCGGGCCGGAATATGCCTGGGGAGAGACTCCGGCCGGCATCCCGCCGGTCCGTTGGGAACGCACCGCGATCCCTCTCTGGGCACAATGTGCCCCCGGCGGTGGAGCCGTTCTGCTCTTCGCCCGGGCGACCATTGAGTGCCTGGACATCCGGTCCGGCGAATCGCGCTGGGCACAGTCATTGCCCGGCGAGCCCGCCGATCTGGCGTGCGACGCCGCGGGCGTGGTCCTGGCATTCGGGAGTGAGGTGCGGGAACTGGATCTGCGTACGGGCGCAACCCGCTGGTCCCAGCGGGCCCGTGGCGTCTCTTCGCTGGCACTCGGCTCGGGGGCCCTCTGCTACAGTGAGGGCGAACGTGTCACCTGCGTGGCCCGCAAGGACGGGCACAGGCGCTGGCAGACGCGAGTAGGCGAGCAGGTGAGCCTCGAACTTCACGCCGCGCCGCGCGTGCTAATCGCCACGAGCGACGAGCAGGAGAATGTGCGGGCGCTCAGCCTCGAGAGCGGGCAGACGCAATGGGTGCGCGCGGGGGACGACGGCGCGCTGGTTGCAGGGCCGGTGGCCGGCGGCGTCCTACTGGTGTCGGCGCACCAGGGCGGGCTGCTCGGCCTGCGTCTGGCCGACGGTGAGGAACTCTGGTGCTTCGACACCCACCGCTCCTTTGAGCGACCGGCCGTGCTGCTGGGTAACCGAGCCTTCGTTACGGACGGCGCCGTCTATTGCCTCGACCCGGCGACGGGGACTCCGGCGTGGGAGTGTCGCCTGGAGGATGACGAGGAAGCGTTCTTCGGACTCACCGCTGCCGGCGATCTCCTGCTTGCCGAGACGTGGAGCGGACGCCTGCTGGCACTCCACCCCGCGGACGGCGCCATCCGCTGGGAGCAACGTCCCGGTCAGGCGCTCGGGCTGGCGGTATCGGAGCGACGTGTGTATGTCCGCACCGAGCCCGGCGCTGCGGGGACACCGGCCCGTCTGGTGGCCTTCGATCGCGTGTCGGGGCAACCGGCGTGGGAACTGACGAGCACTCGCCTCGTGCAGGACGTGACGCGGGTGGGGGACACCCTGGTGGTGGAGTGGAAGAACCGGGTGCTGGCGCTGGAGGAAAGCGAAGCAGCGGCGGGTGAAACACCCGCCGCTGCCCGGTAGCCGGGGCGGGCCGCGCCTGCCCGCCGTTCGCTTCAGACCGGACCTTTCCGATCAGGGAGTGATCGTGAGGGAGAGCGCCGGAGCCGTCTGCACGTTGTTGCTCAGGTTTCCGGCGATGATCACGTTTTGGGTGCCTTCCGGAGCATTCGCCGCCACGTTGATCTTCAGTACGATCTCATTCTGATTCGCCGGGATGTTCACGTTGGGCGCAGTCACGTTGCCCGGAAGGTTGGCCGCCGACACCACGATCTGGGCGGTCTGACCCATCAACCGTGTGGCCTTCACCTTCACCTCGACGTTCTGAGTGCCCTTCTTGATCGTCAAGGCCTTGGGCTCGATCTGCAGCGCGTACGCCTGCTGCGGCATGACACCCGCGGGCAGGAGGAGGGAATGCCGATCCAGGGTCTGGTTGGGCTGGGCGAGGGGCGGCGCGTACTTTTCGATGGGCTGCGCGACTCGCTCCACGTCCTGACCGCCGATGCTCGCCTTTCCGACCACCCGGACGAGTGAGAACGCTCCCGGCGTGACATTCTCGCCCCCCGTCAGGGTGAACACCGCGTTTGCTCCGCCCGCGTTGATGCGCGCCGCACTCAGACTGATTCCCGCCGGCAGCCCATCCACGCGCAGATCAACCGGACCACCAAACCCGTTCTGGCGCTGGATCACGACGGTTACCTGTGTGGAACCGAGTTTGGCGATGTTCAACTCGTCGGGTTCGACCGTGAGTTGGAAGTCCTGACCGGCCGGCGGGGCGATCTCGATCCGGTAGAAGTAATCATCGCCGCCCCGACCATCCTTGGACCGGACCTCGATGAAGTAGTCTACGTTGGCCTGTGCGTTCAGTATCAGGCGGCTGTCTCGGCCGAGCGCATCGTCGTTCGATTGCAGCTCCTTGCCGGCAGCATCGTAGATACGCAGTTCCGAGTCGAGCCGGGATCCGAACCGCCGCGCCTGTACTTCCACCGCGAGGTTCGCCGCCGCATCGTTGCGGAACCGGAAGAAGTCCATATCGCCCGCCCTGTCAATTCGCCCGCTGAGGGCTACGGGAGCGCTGGAGGAGACGGAGGCTCGTTCCCGGGTGTTGTTCGGCTCGAACTCGGTGACGTCATCCGCGCTGCTCGCCAGGAGCGAGACGGAATTCATGGTGGGACCCATCGCCGTCCTGGGGTACACCGACGCGACGGCGCCTTCCATCGGGACGCTGACGTCTACGGTTTTCATTTCGCCCAGGTTCAACCCCTGGAGTTGCACCTGCACGGTCTCACCCCGCCGCCCCCCGCGCGGAAGATACCCCGTGATCACCGGAAGGCGACCAACGGTGAGGCGGTACATGAAGGTAGCTCCGCCCCGGAACATGCTGTCCCGGATCTGTACGGTGTAAGTCCCGGCCTGCTTTGTCGTGAAGACGAGGCGCGGGTCCCGATCGAACCCCTCCATGGTCCAGGCGAGTACTCGCCCCTTCGCGTCATAGAGCGCGATGTAAGGATCGAGTCCGGAGGCCATCTGGAACGCCACGACATCAAAGACGAGGGTCTCGTTCGCGCCGGCCTGGAACTGGAAACTATCCACATCCTCGCCGCCGCCGATGGCGCCATCCACCGTCTGGGGCAGAGACTCCAGTTTCTGGGAAGCGGCGAGTGTGTTGTTCGGTTCCTTCTCTTCGCCGTCCGGATAGCCGCCTACCCAGATGCGCCCCGCGTTGGATGTACCCTGGGGAGTCACCACCCGCAGTTCCCGGATCCCCGGCGCCGCATCCGCGGCGACGGATACCTGCACAGGGAGGGAGCCCCCCTCTTTGTTCGACGTGATCTCCGCTTTGACGCCCGTACCGGAGACGACAATCTGATTGGCGCCCTGAAGATTAGCGCCGTTGATCTTGACCGCGCGGCTCGTACCCTGCTGCGCACCCCCAGGGAAAACCGTGGTCACGCCAGGCGCTTGGGCGACGACGGGTCCGGCAAGGCCCAGGGTGGCCGCGAGCGCGCAAAGCGCAGGGATGGGTCGGAACCTCAGCATCCAGCAAACTCCCGTGAGGAGCCACACGTTTCGGCTCCACTCCATTCTTTCCAGACGCATGTACTCCCGTGTCGTGTTGCGTCGAGAAATCTTCCCGAACGTCCCGACACGGACTCATGGGTTGGCGCAAGCGCGTCGTTGAGCTCGCGCCATAGGCACGCCGCCCGGTAGGGGCAGGCACTCCCGCAGACTGCGACCCGTAACGGGGCAGGGAGTTTCGGGTTTCACTCCGCAGCTTTTTGGTTTGCGGCCCCACGTCCGCCTGCTCGGGCGGGGTCAGTCCGTGCCCTTGAGGCTGGCGAGTGGGGTCAACTCGAAGTCAACACGGGCCAATCCGGCGGCCACGACCGACCCGATGACCAGTTCCGGGTCCTTGTAGCAGCCGGGGGACTCGTCTATCGGCACATCCCCCCCGGCGTTGACTACGACGTTGAGTCGGCGCATCTGGTCATTCACGCCTCGCTGCGTGAACTGATCCCGGGCAGCCCGGCGAGACAGGCGCCGTCCGCAGCCGTGATTGACGCTGAAGAGGCTCTTCTCGGCGCCAGGCAGCGCGCTCAGGATGTAGGAGGTGGCGCCCATCGAACCGGGGATGAGGATCGGGTGCCCGGTTTCCTCCCAACGGGTGCCTTGCAGCAGGGAATGCCCGGCGGGAAGGGCCCGTGTGGCGCCCTTGCGGTGAATCCAGCGTTCGGTCCCATCCGGCTGCGGTTCGAGCTGCGCGAGATTGTGCGAGATCTCATAGTAGAGTTCGGGCTCCTGGCCAAAGACCCGCCGGAAAGCGCGTGACACCTCCTGCATGATGAGCAGCCGGTTGACGATCGCGAAGTTGGCGCCCGCGGCGACGGCGTTTCGATATCCGCTCCAGTGCCGGTCATCGGGCTCGAAGTAGACCGCCTCGGCGGAAATACCGCGTGCGGGCTTCGCCCCCTTCTCCTTCTTGAGCCGCCGCCGGCCGAGGTCAATGAAATGAGTGGCCAGGGCGTGCCCGAAACCACGGCTCCCGGTATGAATCATCACCGCCAGCTTCCCGTGCTGGGTATGCTGCAGCTCGATGAAGTGATTGCCGCCCCCCAGGCTGCCCAGTTGCCCGATGCCCCGCCGCAGCGCGTCTCCCGGGATGTCCCAGTCATCGTCCACCGGCAGGAAGTCGCGCTCGCTGCTGTCGCGGGAATACCCCAGGGCGTGGGCGCCCGTGCGGACGATTTCCTGGAAGCGCCCCACATCCACATTTTGCCCGCTGCCCTTGCCGAGGCCCATGCCGACACGCAGCATCACCTCCTGTGAGAACTTGAGGCGGAGCCGCTCATCCAGCCCCTTCTCCAGCGGCGCCTCCGACAACAGCGCCGCCATCCCACACCCGATGTCATACCCGACCGGCGCCTGGCAGAGGGTGCCGTCGGTCGCCAGTACACAGCCCACGGGGACAACGAATCCGGTGTGCGCATCGGGCGTCAACACGACATCGGTAACTCCCGGAAACTGCGTTGCGACGAGTGCCTGCCGGAGCACCTCCTCCTCACATTCATCGAAGAGCTCCGGACTCATGAAGATCCGCACCGGCACGCGCGCGCCCTGCGTGAGCACGTAGCACCCCTCGTCTCGTTGCCGCCGGCATTCCGACTTCAGTCCCATTCCGCTTTGCCCCTGTCCCGCTCCCCGGCCAGATCCCCGATCCACCCTGCATTTACCAGATACCAGAACGCGCGAACACCCTGTTTTGCTGAAACGGCATGACGTCCGCCTCCGCAGCAAGCCGGGTACGTGCGCGTCCTCCTGCGGGACCCCGCGGTCCACCCATTCCGCGGCTGCGTCTACGGGTTCGCTCTCGGTCCGGGGGTGCGACCCGAATTCCCGGGTTCACCGTGGATCGAGACGGCGTCATCAGGACCCGGCCGTGTTCGCCGATCTGACATCCGGCGCGCTGCTGCTGCGGACCCCGTCTGGTGTTGATCCGGCCGCCGGCCGCCGACAAACAGCAGGAGCGTGCGGGACCCACCATCCCGTACTACCGTCCCGTTCTCGTAGCGCCCGAATCTGTTTCCGATCGGGTTGGCGGTCGCAGCCAGCTCCGGGGGATCTGGCACATACCTACCTGGAGTGCCTGCTGGAACTGGAAGAGTTCACACTGCGGTTGTCGGGCGCCGTTCACGGTGCGGGACCCGAACTCCCGGTGGAAGGTGCTGTTCCGTACCGACCTGCTGGCGATGGCACTGGGTCGAGACCCGGCACTCCAGCCTCCCGACGAGGAAAGGCGATGGCCCTTCCGGTTTCGGGTGGCGCTCGATCAGCAGGTAGGGCCCGACGGGGAGGGAGAGATGCCCCACGGACCGGCGTCACGTGGCGCCGGTCCGTGGGGCGTTACCCGAAGAGTCTGACGGGCATCCTCCTCACGGCGCTTCTTTTCGGAAGAGGAACTTCCGGATGATGAGTTCCGGGGCGCCGCCTTCCGGGGGCGGGGTCCCCTGAAACAACCAGAGGTTGACGCGGACTTGCTCCCGGCCGGGCCGCGGCCGCTCCGGCCCGGTGAAAGTCCAGCCCGGCCGGAGCAGAGAGTCTTCCGGGTGCTCCGTGTAGCCGCGCGCGCTGCAGAACCGGATCCCGTCCGGCTGCCACCGGAAACTGTGGGTCAGGGGCTCGTCCAGCGGCACCGCGTACCTTACCATGCGGCCCGGCCGGGTGTAGGGCTGCACCACCGCCTGGAAGTTCGGCGCCTGCGGCTTCGACCAGAGGCCGTACTCGAAGTCGAGCTCCCGGTGGGCGTAGGCCGGATCGGTGTTGTCCCAGGTGAACAGGCCCCCCACAACCGTCGGCCCGAGGTTCCGGACCGCCTCCACCTGGAAGAGGTACGTCCCCCAGCCGAAACTGCGCCGGCTGACCACCTCCGCGCACTGCCAATTCCCGCTGTGGCGGGTGATCCGCAGGTGCAGCGCCCCGGTGGCATCCACCCAGACATTTTCTTCCCGATCCGAGAAGAAGTTCGGCCCCGGCCCCACCCGCCGGCCGCCGCCGGTCTTGACCGTCCACTCGAGATTGGAGAACGTCAGAGTGCGTTCCTGCACCGGGGTGGGCACGGCCGCGATGGGGAGAAGCGACACTGCCGCGCCGATCCCAAGCAGGAGCGCCGGCAGCAGAGACACCCGTCGAATATGCATCAGACCTACCTTTGTTAGCAAGTGTCCGCGGAGACAGCCTGGGACGGCGAACCCGGTGGTTCACCGCCCCAGGTAGTGAGCCTACCTGCCGGGAGTGGCGCGGGCCATCGCCAGGACTTCGCCCCCCACCCGAGGCAGGGAGTCGATGGTTGCGGGCAGACGATAGGCGGCGGAGACCAGATAGACCACAAACTCGTAGCCGCCATGGGTCTCGGTGCTCCACCTTCCGCGCTGATGTGATACCCACGGGCGATTCTCCCAGGGCTGGATGTACCAGCGATCCCCGAGCGCAAACACCAGGATCCGGCTGCCGGCCGGAGCGCGGCTGACCATCCCCTGAAGCGGCTTTTCCGCCAGGGCCTCCCCCGGAGCCGCCGACGGCACCTGGGTGATGAAGATTCTCGGGGGACGGGGCCGGGACGAAGCGGCGTCTGCCGGATGGTGCTGCGCCGGCAGCACGGCCATGACGAGGGCAGCAAGCACAGCGCCGAATAGCGCGACCCCGAGCTTCCGATCGGTCATGGGGTGGTTCATCGCGGTGATGTCTCCTGTGAAGGGCAGGGTTAGGGGTTCAAGCCGGACCCCGCAGCAAGACCGGCTCGCGCCGGCATACTCTAGTCGCTCTGGGGTCACGTGTTCTGACACGCTCACGCGTCGGCGCCGGACCAGACCACCCTGCAGCACGGCATCCGCTTCGCGCATCTGCGGTGCGGCCCGGAGCGGGACGCGGAACTGAACCGGATGTACGGCACCCGCTGGCAGCGAGTGGAAACACCGGCGGAGCTCCCGGATGCGGTGGCGGACGTGGTGGCGCGCTGGCTGCACACAGACGCCGGCCCGGGGCGGTGAACCATGCAGGGACCCGGGCCGACCGGAGCGGGGTCCGCCGGTTGCCCGCCCCGGCGAGAGCGCTTCTGCGCCCGGTTCGCTGCGCCGGCGGATCGAACTCCGTACTGGTCACCTCATGGATCAGCGCGGCGCCGGCATCCGCGGCGTCCGGGCAGCGGACGATCCCGCGGGCCGCCGCCCGGAGTTCGGGTCCACCCCCACGCATTTGCATCTCCGGGCCGCGGAACCCGTGTGGGCCACCGCCTGATCGGTACTCGACACGCTGTTCGGGGAGCTCGCCGCGGCGGGGGTGCAGACGATGATCTGGACCGGAGGCGAACCCATGACCCACCCCGATCTGGAAACCCTCCTCGCGGCCGCAAGGGCCGCTGGGCTGCGCGTCGGGATCCTGAGCAACGGCATCGGCATCAGCGAGCACCGCGCCGGCGCCATCATCGAGCATGCCGACTTCATTCGCATCTCGCAGGACGACGCCCCCGACGCGGAGCAGCCGGTGCGGCACACCTTCAAGATGTACGACCATCTCCAGGACGAGGTGTCGCGTTCCCTCGAAAATCTGGCGCGGGCCCGCAAGGCACGCCCGCAGAGTACCTGCGCGGTGGGCTTCAGCTACACCATCCAGAAGAACAATCTGCGCAGCATCCCGCGGATGGTCGAGTACGTCTCGCATTCCGCAACCGTCCGCGAGTTGGAGATGATCGTGACGTTCAAGATCGCCCACGGCGCCGGGGAGTACCTCTGCACCGAGGAGGACCTGCGCTGGCTCCGAGACGAGGTGCTCACGAACACCGCGTTCATGGATCACCCGTGCGTCAACCTGCGGTTCTTCCGGGACTACTTCTTTCCACGTCTCGATCTCGTGGACATCGCGCGAGGAGAGCCCACGCGCTCGTATTACCGGCGCGGCCGCATCTCGTGCTTCACCCCCTCGCTCTTCTCCTTCATAGACGCCTTCGGCGGCGTGTATGTCTGCTGTCATCTGTACGATGACAATGGGGACTTCGACTCGGAGCGGCGCCGGAACTACGTGATCGGAGACATCACCGAGCGCTCGTTCCTGGAAGTGTGGGGCTCCCCCGAGTACCAGCAGCTCCGGGCCAGGCTGATGCCCATCAATGTTGATGCCATGCCCGCCTGTGGCGAATGCACACGTCACTGGGTGCCGAACACGCTGGTGAGCCGCCTGTTCGAGGAGGTCTTCCAGCCGCTGGTCGAGGAATTGGGCGCACCGCGAGCGATTGCGGCCTACGAGGCCCTGGCCAGCGCTTTCCCGCAGCACGCTGTCTGGTTCTGACCCCGCCGGAGCCGGCCGGAGAGCGCACGCCGGTCACGGGCGCTTCTTCCGCGTGGTTCGGTACGCCACGAGCCCGGCTTCACTGCGGATGATCCCGACCCCGGACCGGGATCAGCAGGGCCCTTCCTCCCCGAGCCGTACCGGGTGGAGGAACCGGCGCAACACCGCCGACTCCACCCGGAATGGACCCAATGCTGCCGGCACCCGAAAACCGGGCAGTCACCACCGCCCCTCCAGCCGCAGCCGGTACACGGCGGGCCGGCCCGTGGCCCGTCCCCGGTCCGCCGCCCGCAGCTCGCTCCCGTCCGGCAGCCAGCAGAGCGCCGCCAGCTCCGTGTTCGCGCCGAACCGCGCGACCTCAGCCCAAGAGCCAGCATCATAGACGTGCAGGGAGTCCTCGGCCGCCACTGCGAGCCACCGGCCGTCCGACGCCCACCCAAGGAATTGCACCCCGCCCTCGTGCCCCGCGAGCACCACCGGGTCCTGCTTCCCCGCCGGGTCCCACACCCGCACCGGGCCGTCCCAGCTCCCGCTCGCCAGCCGCCCCCCGTCCGGCGCCCACGCCACGGAAGTCACCCCGCCCTTGTGCCCCGCGAGCACCACCGGGGCCTGCTTCCCCGCCGGGTCCCACACCCGCACCGTGCCGTC
>SYMT01000045.1 GCA_005805375.1 Actinomycetota bacterium | reverse complement strand
GGATATCGAGAAATCCTTCCTTCCGTCTTTGAGCGGCTGCAGGACGTGCGCTCGTTGCTGGTGGGGAGGGCAAACCAGGCGATCAATCTGTTCCGGCGCAGCGCCCCGGGAGATCGCGAGGAAGCGACGCGGCTGCTGCGGCTGGCGCTGGCGGCGGCGGAGCAGATGCGGCTGCCGGAAGCAGAGCAGATCCGGGGGCTGATGCGGCAGATGCCGATCGCGCCGTAGCACGCGGGCTGCGCGGTCACGAGTCACTCGAGAGCCCGACCCACAGTGCTTACCAGAACGCGGCGCCTGCGGGAGGGGAAGCGGATGTGGAGTCTCCGAACTCCGATTCGGAGATCCCCGGCAAGTGCGCGAACTCCAGCCCGCCCGGCAGCGGCAATGCGGCGTATTCGAGGTGGAGGACCCGGCGGTGGGTGGGGCGGAGGGCGGCGGCTGAGGCGTGGAGGAGGAGCGGGCGGAAGAGGATGGCGGCGCCGGCCGGCGCACACAGCGTGACCTCGGGAACGCGCGCGCGCCAGGCGCGAATTGCGTCCGGGTCCAGATAGCCGGCGGTGTGTGAGCCGGGGAGGACGCGCAGGGGACCGGAATCCGGGCCGCAATCGTCCAGGTGGAGACGCACCGCCAGCATGTTCGCCGGAACCTCGGGAGGAGGTTGGACGTGCCAGACGCCTTCTTTGCGGGACCAGGCCCGGTAGCCCGGCGCCGGCCGTCGCTCCCGCACGGCGATCACCCGATCCTGATGCCACGGCACTTTCCAATTCGCCGCCGGCGTCTTGTCGAACAGCAGGCCGCGGACGGGCCTCCAGCGGGGACCGAGGATCGGCTCAACGAGGGCGCGCAGGGAGGCGGAGCGGGCAATCACGGCGAGCACGGGTGAGCGGTGCAGGACTCCGCGGTGTCCGGGAGGCGCCCCGCTGCCGGCATCCGCGCTCTGCGCCTCGATCAGGACGTCTGCCGCCTGCCGCACCACGTCCAGCGTCACGGCGTCCAGGGCATCCACCGCCAGCACCCAGCCGTCTCGCTCCCAGGCGGCGCCGTCGGGACGAGGCGAAGATGTGGGGCTCACATCAGTCCCTCGCGGGTCGTGCGATCCCAGTTCATGAAAAAGCGGCGCGGGAGGAGCTGGCCCGGCGGCGCGTCGTTGGCCTGAAGGAACTCCACGTAGCGCCGGTGCAGGTCGCGCGCCACCGCCTGGTGCTTCGGAAAGACGTTGGTCGTTTCGCCCGGGTCGGTCGGCAGGTGGTAGAGCTCCGGGGCGATCCCGCTGCGCCAGAAGACCATCGCCCACTCGTCGGTGCGGATCATGCTGGGCCGGTGGACGCTCCAGCCCCGCAGTGACCAGGAGGATACGGCCATATCGCGCACGCGCTCCCGGTCTCGTTTCAGCAGCGGCGCCAGCGATGCCGTCTTCATGGTCGAAGGCACCCGGACCCCGGCCAGATCGAGCAAGGTCGGGGTGACGTCCCCCGGATGCACATAGGCGCCGCTCCGACCGGGCGCGATGCCCGGCGCCCGGATCAGCAGGGGGATACGGGAGACCTCGCAGTAGGTGGGCCAGCCCCGGATGTCCTTGTCCTTCCGCCCCATCTTCCCGATCAAGCCCCGCTCGCCAAGCAAAATGCCGTGGTCCGAGAGAAACGCGATCACCGTATCGTCCCGCCTGCCCAGCGCGTCCACCGCTTCCAGCAGTTTCCCCAGCCACCGGTCCATCAGCGTGACTTCGCCCGCATAGAGGGCCCGGATCCGCTGCAGGTCCTCGGGCGAGTAGATGCCGGAAGGCCCGTAGATCGGATAGATGATGTTCTCCCCCACACCGTCCGGGTCGTACAGGTCTACATAGGACTGCGGAGGGTCCCAGGGTTCGTGCGGGTCAAAAATGTCTACATAGAGGAAGAAAGGGCTGCGATCGTGGTTCTGCTCGAGCCAGTGGACCGCTTCGCGCACTACCTGTGGAGCGAAGCAGTCCTCCTCACGGCGGCGAATGGAGGTGTTCCGCAGGTATTGGATGATGCGCCCATCATCGCTGTCCCGCAGTTTTTGCCGCGTGCAGGGCCATTCAAACGGCCCCTTCAACTGCTGGAAGTTATCATACCACTGCCCCCGGATCCGAGTCAGGGAGTGGAAACCGCGGCTGTAGCCATAGTCCGAGCGACACAGCGGCAGGTTGTCGGTGACCGCGGTGCAGGTGTAGCCCGCCCTTGCCAGTGTTTCGGAGAGCAGGACCTCGTTTTGCGGCAGCGGACCCCAATTCAGATAGGGAAAGACGAAACGCCCGGTGAAGAGCTCCGCGCGGCATGGGAGCGTAGGAAAACTGCCGGAATACGCCCGATCAAAGACCATGCTCTCCTGCGCCAGCCGGTCCAGGGTGGGGGTCTGCACGGTCGCACTGCCGTAGCAGCCGACGTGATCGCGGCGGAGCGTGTCGCTGACGATGAGAATGAGGTTCATGGTACCAACCCGGCGGCGGAGGCGACTTCATGATATCCCTCCGGCCGGAGCCCGGATGGGTCAGGGGCGCTCCGGAAAGGTATGCCGCTCGCGCCGGGAGAATTCGGCGACCCGCCGGCGCAGGTGGCGGCCCACCACAAAGGGGTGGAGAAACTCCTGCAGCCGCTCATATTGTGCCTCGCAAAACGGATGCTCGGGCTCCAGCAGTTCGAGGTACGTGCGCGCCAGATAGCAGCGACCGGGATCTTGCAGGTCCCGCCCCAGGGATTTGCGGCAGGTGTACAGGTTCAGAAAGCGGCGGCTCCAGGTAATGCGTATCGTTTGCACATCGTCGAAGTCAATCAGGACCAGTTCCTGTCGCGGAATGCCGTCCGCCCCGTGCCGCTCCACGCACGTGAGGTTCGGAGCGTGATAGTCACTCATGAAGAGCCCGCGACGCTGCATCTGGGTGAGATGCGCGACCATACTGCGCACCAGGTCCGCCCACACCGGGTTCAGCGTCACCCCGTCGGCCAGCAGTTCCGGCGTGGCGCGCAGGAGGTCCCGCAGGCAGATGCCGCCCTCCACCCAGCGGGTCAACAGGTAGCTGGTCGGGCAGACGTGCCCGCGTCGCTCCTCCGCGGTGGCCAGAAGCGGCGCCACGGGCAACCCACTGCGACAAAAGCGCTCGTATGCCTGCCGGGCCGCCCCCGCCCGCGAAGGCAGTCCGATGCCGGTGAGGGCCAGGCGCAGTTGTCCGTGGCGGTACTCTTTCACTGCCGCATCGCCGGCTCCGCAGGCAGTTCGGGTGACGCTGCGCCACGGCCGCGCGAGCACGACTGCCGCGGGTTGCTCCGGCATCGTTCCGGCGAGCGCATTTCGGTGGGCGGCAATCGCCTCCCGAACTTCCCCGGGAGCCACCCCGTTCCAGCAGTGGACCTCTAACTCCATTCCGCAGCGCCTGTTTTCAAGCCGTCAAGAGCTCAACTGCCGTTTCACTCCGGTTCCTGGTCTGCCCGAGGCCCTGCCGTCCTCGCAGCACTCCAGACCATTCGGCCCAAGCACGCCGGGTGCCTCCCGGAACTTTAGCCCATCCTCACCCGGGAAGGCAATGCACGGAACGGGAAACCCCCTTGCTCTGCCTCGTCTCCCGGCTGATCCCGTGTCGGAGCGCAGCGTCTGCGGGAAGAGATGCAGATACCGGGCCTCCGCACTCCCAATCCCCGGGAACGCCGGCATCCTGCCGGCACCGCCAAGCGCCCACACCCGTCCCCCGGGAACGCCGGCATCCTGCCGGCACCGGCGCGGACAGGTTCCGACACATCATCAAGCCTCACGGGCGGAAAACAATCGGGAGTTGATGGGCATCGGGTTCGGACTCCGTGGTCGCCAGAGGCAGGCTGTCTTCCCGCCGGCGAGGAGTGCTCCGGATACTCCGGATCGCCTCTCGAATCGCTGCCCGCACATTCGGGTCGGCTTCGCTGCCCGGGTCACGCCGGTTCAGACGGGTTCGGAGCACCGGCAGCACACGATGACTACCGACCTCCACAAGCGCAGACACCGCCGCATTCCAGACGGCAGCCACCGAGTCGGTCAGCCCCTCCAGCAGCGCGGGCAGGATGAGCACCGCGCCGGGCCGGCCCAGCGCAGCGAGTGCTGCTGCGCGCACCGCCGGGTGCGGCTCCGATCGGAGCCGCAGGAGCGCCGTCCGCACCGCGGGGTCGTCAAATCGGCCCAGAGCCGCTGCCGCCGCGGCGCGGACCCGCGCCGCCGCATCGCCGCTCAGTTCCAGGAGATCCGGAAGGGCGCCGGGGTCCCGCACCCGCCCCAGCGCCAGCGCCGCACACGCGCGCACACGCCAATCCGGATCGGACAGCGTGGTGCGCAGTGCCGGGAGCACATCGCGGCCACCCAGTTCCCCCAGGGAGAAGACCGTGCTCTCCCGGACCGCGGCGCTGTCGTCCCGGAGCAGCGGCAGCAGATCGGCACAGGCGGCGGGCACACCGATCTTGCCGAGGGAACGCGCCGCCGCGGCGCGCACGGAATCGTCGGCGTCGGCGAGCAACGCACACAGAGCGGCAGACGCACCCGGGAGCCCAATCTGACCCAGCACTCCCGCGGCGGCGCGGCGCACTGCACGATACGTGCTGTGCAGGGCGGCCGTGAGCGCCGGGAGGGCTCCCTCACCCTGAGCCGCGGCGACGTCCCACTGTTGACACGCAATGGCGCGCCGCGCCCGTTCGGCCGGCGTACGTGGGCGCCATCCCAGGCGGTCGAGCGCCCGGGCTGCCTCGAGAGCCACCTCCGCGTCATGGTCTCCCAGGCAGAGAACCAACTCCTCCTGCGCCTGTGAGCTGCGCATCTGGCCCAGCACCTCAGCCGCGAGGATCCGCGCCGTCGGCTGCGGCGCGCTGAGCGCCCGAATGAGACCCGGCACCGCTGGGGGACCGATTTCCTTCAGCACCGCGGCGGCGGTGCGGCGCACCTGGCGCTGGGGGTCTCGCAGAGCCAGCGTCAGCACCGGAACGGCGGTCGCCCCCAGGCGGATCAAAGCCTCCGTGGCCGCCGCGCGCGCCGACGGGTTCAACTCGCCGAGCGCGAGCACCAGCGCCGGGACCGCTTCGTCCCCGAGTCCCGCCAGTCCCGACGAGGCGGCTATTCGGACGGACTGCTCGGCGTCACACAGCGCCGCAGTGAGCCCGGGAATGGTGGCTGGGTTTCGTAGCCGCACCAGCATCCGCACCGCTGTGAGCCGGAGATCCAGTCCTTGGGGGTCCAGATCCAGGGCAGCCCGCACAAGGGCAGGGATCGCGGCGGCGCCTGCGGCCAACACATTCGGCCAGTCCTCCGCCGCCACCGCAAAGTTCGCCCGCAGTTCGGGCGCCGGTGCAACCCAGCCGAGTGCTTCGAGCGCCAGCGCGGCTTCCGCCCGGACGCGCCGGACGGAGTGTGCCAGGAGCGGTTCCAGGAGGGGGACGGCATCGGCACCCCACCGGATCAGCGCCGCCCTCGCCGCTTTCCGGACTTCCCGGTGCCCGTCCTCCAGCGCGAATGCCAGGGCAGCCAACGCGGCTTCGTCGCGGAAGCCTTCCAGTGCTGTGGCGGCTGCAGCCCTCACCCGGGTGCGCGGGCTGCGCGCAGCCCGCAGCAGCGCCGGGACAGCACGGTCATCTCCGATACGCCCGAGCGCGAGCGCCGCCTCTCGCCGTACCTCCACGTCTCGATCCTCCAGCGCGTGGATGAGTGCCGGCACCGCCGCGCCGGCACGCGCCTCCCCCAACGCCAGCGCAGCACGTGCCCGCGCCTCATGGGGGCCGGAACGAAGAAGGTCAAGGTAATTCACGGTCTCTGTTTCAGAGCAGGGCATCGGGACTCCCATACTATCTTTCGTCCTCCCCCGTTCCTCTTCCCTCTCGGGTTCTGCTACACTTCCTCGGCCCGGACGACATCAGGTTGGGCGACAGGAGTATTGGGAATGCTGGACGTGGTGAACATCGGTTTCATCGGCTGTGGGGGAAATGCCCGCGGGCACATGAAGCGCCTCACCGAACTCCCCCACGCGAAACTCGTGGGAGTGTGTGACGTGGTGCCGGAACTGGCGAACCGGGCCGCGGAAGAAACCGGCGCGACGGCCTATACGAATTTGCGGGCCCTCCTGGATCGTTCGGACCTGCACGCCGCCTACCTCAGCATCCCGGTGTTTGCGCACGGGGACCCGGAAATGGCGGTGATCGAGCGGGGGCTTCCCTTCCTGGTCGAGAAACCCGTGGCGATTGACATGGGAACCGCGCGCCAGATCGAAGCAAAGGTGGAGGAAAAGGGCCTCCTGACCGCAGTAGGCTATCAGCTCCGATATGCTGCCACCGCCGATCGCGCCCGCGAAGTATTGGCCGGCAAGCGAGTGGGTCTGGTCAACGGCAGGTACTGGTGCAACAGTGGGGTGGGCGACCCGACCCGCTGGATGCGACAGATGGGCCGATCGGGCGGCCAGTTGGTGGAACAGGCCACGCACACCATTGACATGATGCGCTTCCTCGCCGGCGAGGTGACCGAGGTCCACTGCAACTCCACCCAGCAGGTGTTGAAGGAAATTGATTGTCCGGACTTCAACGCCATCGCGATCCGCTTCGCCGGAGGGGCAGTGGGCTCCCTGACCACCAGTTGGTGCTATACCCAGGGCTGGAGCAATTCCAACATTCTCGACGTCTTGTATGAAGACGAAGGACTGAACTGGAGCTACGGCAAGCTGACCCTCTTCCGTGGCGGACAGATCGAAGAGTTCACGGGCCCCACAGGGAGCATTGATGAAACCTTCGTTCAGGCCGTGCGTTCCGGAAACGGCAGCACCATTCGCTCCCCGTATTCAGACGCGGTGAAGAGCCTGGCCATCAGCCTCGCGATGAACCAGAGCGCGCGGGAGGGCCGCCCCATCGCGCCCGCTTCGCTCTAGCGGTCGGCCGACACCTCACCCGGCGCCTCCGCCGTCACGCCTGCCACCGTTACCCGGACGGCGCCTTTCCCGGCCTCCCCCGCTGCCGTGAGAATGCCGTCCGGCCCCACCTGCCCCAGGGCCGGATCGGCTTCCCAACGGACGTCGTCCGGCAGCTCCAGCGGATTTCCAGCGGTGTCGTAGGCACGCACCTGAAGTGCGGTAGGGGAACCCACCTTCACGCGAATGACCGCCGGCGAGACGAAAACCTGCGCGGGCTTCGGATACACCCGGACCGTGATCCGTCCCGACAGTGCTCCCATAGTCGCCTCCAGTTGCCCGGACACGGCCTCGGCGCCCGGCGGGGGCGCCACTGCGGGGGCAGCACGAAACTCGAAGTTCTCGACGCTGCCTAATTCGGCGGGGAGTACCCACCGCAGCGGCGGAACGGGGAGAGGTGTGGGGTTGAAATGCCGGTCCTCGCCCCCCACAACCAGCTTCACCCGGGCTCCGGCGAGCGCGCGGACCTCCGTCGGCATGATGGTGAGGCGGATAGGCTCTTCCTGGGGTGCCTCGCTGAACAACACGAGCCCATTCGCCACCGGGCGCTCTCGCCGATCGGATGGGCGATTCAGCACGGCGCCGCGGACCCAGAGGGTCGTGGAGCCCCCACCATCCAGGTTGAGACCGTCCGTGCAGCCCAGCGCCACCAGTTCCTCGGCCAGCTCCGTCAGAGACATCCCCACGCTGTATCCCGGCTGGCGACCATCCACCACCAGCAGCACCAACCGGCTGCCGGCCAGGCCGACCGCTGTGCGCGGGTGTCGCGTGCCGGCAAACGCGCCTCCCAACGTGCCGCCTTCGGCTTCTACCGCCGCCTTACCGTCCCGGACCAGTCGCGGACCTCCCGCCACCACCTGGTCCTCCGGCCCGAGCGCCGGCTCAAAGTCCAGCCGCAGTTCCAGGCGCTGGCCTGCCTTGAGTGTGTCAAGAAACCCTGCCGCGGCGCCGCTGCCGGACAGCACCCATCGCCCCGCGGTCATTCCGGTGTTTCCCGCGTTCGGCCGCACCTCCACCACGCGAACTCCCTGTGAGACGCCATGCCGGAACCGGCGATCCTCCGGTTCGAGCACGACCTCCGTACCGCGCGCATTGGTGCGAGTGCCGGCGCCGAACCACGGGGTGTAGAGCACCAGGGCCCCGGTCCGGCGCGGCTGGTTGACCATGTCCAACCCTGCCGTGCGCTCACCGGCGGAGACACTCCCTCGGGCGGAAAGAAGCGTGATGGACGGCGGGGCGCCCGGTCGGAGGATGAGGACCGAGCGTGGGAACGGCGTGCGGATGACTTCACCCGCCAGCACGGTCGCCCCCGCCGGTATGCCGGGCTGCTCTGCGGATGGATAGAAGAAGAAGTCGGCGTTGACCGCAGCAATGGGCTGCCGGCCCGGCTGCGCCAACCGGCTCACCTGCTGCGACAGCGGCTGGAGCCCGAGCGCGTCCCCGCGCCCGACGCTGATTCCAACCCCGAGAAGCGGGCTCCCCAGGTCTGCTTCGACGGCCTGCAGCCACTGCGGCCCTGCGGCCCGCCGCCATTCCAGCAGGCGGGCGCCGGGGCCGATCCCGCGCTCGCGGCGTTCCGGCACACCGTCTCCGGCGGCTGAAACGGCCCCCACGACCGCGGAAACGACGAGAATGAGCCGAAAACGCCGTAGAAGCAGGGCGAAAGGTGAACTCAGCGGTGCAGTCATGAGACTATTATAAATTGGGAGGGCATTCTTCCCGTCAGGGGGCAGTACGCCTGGGTGTTGCCTGCCCCGGAGGATCCGAACGAAGCCTATGTTCAGTCCCACCGCGCGGCGTCGCATCAAGAAGTTGGTGCTGTGGACCGAGGTGCTGATCATCCTGGGGCTGGTGGCAGCCGGCAGCGTCGTGCTCGGCGCGGTGTACCAGTTCAACAAGCTTCTGCCTCCCCCCGAGGCAATTGATCGCTACCGTCCGCCGGTCGGCACCCGGATCTTCTCGTCCGACGGGGTGTTGCTTGCTCGCCTGGCCACCCAAAACCGTGAGCCGGTGAAATTGGACCAGGTACCCGAGAATCTGCGCAACGCCATTGTGGCTGTCGAGGATCGCCGGTTCTACCAGCATCGCGGGCTGGATTACCGGGGCATCGCCCGGGCGCTGTGGGTCAACCTGCAGGGAGGGGAGACGTCCCAGGGCGCCAGCACGATCACCCAGCAACTGGCGCGCAACATGTTCCTCAATCAGCGCCGGGAGATCTCGCGCAAAATCAAAGAAGTGCTGCTGGCAGTCCAGATCGAGCGGAACTGGACGAAACGGCAGATTCTCCAGGGGTACATGAACCTGGTCTACTTCGGCTCCGGCGCCTATGGGGTCAAGACGGCGGCCAGGACCTACTTCGGCAAGGAGCTCAAAGACCTGAAGCTGGAAGAGTGCGCTCTCCTGGCCGGACTGATTCAGCGGCCCAGCGAACTGTCGCCGTTCCGGGTGAAGCGGACGAAGGGAACGCTGAAAGGGCCGAAGGCTCGCCGAGATACCGTGCTGGATCTGATGCTGGATAACGGGTTCATCAAGCCCGACGCCTGGAAGAAAGCCCGTGAAACTCCGGTGCAGGTGGCTCTTACGCGCCCGAAGGCCATCGGCTACTTTCGTGCTCACTACGCGGTGAAGAACGCCATTGAGGAATTGCGCGAGCGCTACGGACTGGACGAAGACGACCTTGCCAATGGGGGCTACAAGATCACCCTCACCGTGGACATGAAGATGCAGTCCCTGGCGGAGCAGGTGATGCGTGACGGTATCCGTGGTCAGCGCTGGCGTAACCTCTCGGAAGGGGCGCTCGTTTGTGTTGACCCGCACACCGGGTATGTGCGGTCCGTGGTGGGGGGCATCCGAGAGCCCTGGGAAAAGTGGCAGTTCGACTGCGCTACTCAGGCACACCGCCAGCCCGGCTCGACCTTCAAAGGCATCGTGTATGCCGCCGCCATCGAACGCCACGACAAGAATGCCTATTCGTCCGTGCAGGCTGCCGGGCCTCGCATTCGGCTGGGACGTGGACGCGTCTGGACGCCGCACAACCACGGCGGCATGGCGGGACCGATTTCCTACGTGAGCGCGTTCGCCGGATCGGTCAACGGGGCCGCTGTGAACGTCTACAACCAAAGAGGGGTTGCCGGCCGACAAGACACCCTTGCCATCGCCCGCAAGATGGGCATCAAGAGCAAACTCCGTCCTGTGATTTCCCTCGCCCTCGGCACTTCGGAAGTAACGGTGCTTGAGATGGCTTCCGCCTACGGGATCTTCGCCGCGGGGGGACGGCGGGCTACTCCGACCTTCATCCAGGAAATTCGTGATCTGGACAACCAGGCAGTGGATGACGTCAAGCCGGAGGTCAAATCGGGGGTGTTGAGTTCGCGCACTGTGGCGAACATGAACATTCTGACCCGAGCAGTGGTCACGAGTGGGACCGGTAAGGCTGCCAGTGGCGTGCCGGACGCACGCGGCAAAACGGGTACCACCGAAGACTATACCGACGCCTGGTTTGTCGGGTACACGCCGGACCTCTGCACCGCGATCTGGGCCGGCAATCGCGACAACTCGCGCATGCGGAGCGGCTATGGAGGCGAAGTGTGCACGCCGCTGTGGGCGCGGTTTATGCGACAGGCCATTGAATTGAACCCCGCCCGTCGCGAGAAAGTGCGCAATAAGGCCCTGCTCGCCGCCAATATTTCCGGGAAGAAACCGGGGGAGGCCGCAGTTCCGGCCGGGAACTATACCGGCGACGACGCGGTCAAGATTCGCATCTGCTCCACCTCCGGTTCGCGCGCCCGCCGCGGCTGTACGGGCACCCGGCAGTCGTTTGCTCCGGGCACGGAGCCCACTGCCTGGTGTACTGTTCATGGTTCCTCCAGCCGGCGCCGGCGTTCGGACTCCGGCCGCCGGAGGCGGAGCCGTCGTTCGGAAAGCACGGAGACCCCCGGCGGGAGAGCCCCCGCCGCGGACTCTGCTCCGGCGGCGCCGGCGGTAGATTCACCTGGCCAGGAAGCTCCTGCCGGGGACAATTAGACGAGATCGGGTGCGGCGATCATTCCCCCCGGCTGCGCACCCGATCCACCATCACCGCACCCAAAATCACCAATCCCAGCACGACCTTCTGCGTGAAGCTCTCAATCCCGAGCAGGTTCATGCCGTTCTGGATCACCGCAATGGTGAGGGCTCCGATGAGTGTTCCGGCGAGTGTGCCTCTGCCGCCGGACAGGCTCGCACCGCCTACGACCACCGCTGCGATGACATAGAGTTCGTACATCTGTCCGTAGGTTGGTGAGCCGCTCTTCAACTGCGAAGCCAGCACCACACCGCCGAGGCCGGCCAACCCACCCGACGCAGCATAGACAAACAATCGGATGCGATGTACAGGCAGTCCGGACAGGCGTGCTGCATCCGAATTCGCCCCGACAGCATAGATGGCTCGGCCGAGGCGCGTCCGGGTGGTGAGCACATGGGTAGCGCCGTACAACAGTGCAGTCAGCACCACGGCATTCGGCATCCCCGGAAGATCGGCGCCGCGACCGAGCCAGACAAACGAGTCCGGGACCTGGTAGATCGACTCGCCGCCCGCCAGGATGTACGCGAGGCCACTCGCGACGAGCATCATCGCCAGGGTGACGATGACTGGGGGAATTCCGGCATAGGTGACCAGCGTCCCCGTGAGCAAGCCGGCCATCCCGCAGGCTCCCACGGCCACGGCACAGGCAAGCGTCAGGCCGGCCGCTGTTGCCTGCACGCCACCCGCGGCATCGCGGATGAAAAGCGCCGTCAGCACAGCCGCCAGTGCGATCAGACTGCCCACAGAGAGATCCACGCCGCCGGTCAGGATCACGAGCGTCATGCCGATCGCTACGATAGCGATAACAGCAATCTGATTGGCGACGTTCAGCAGGTTCTCCTGCTTCAGGAAATTGGGCCACCGGTAGCTGCGTGGTGAGACAACCCGGGTGCGCGCCAGCAACGGGAAATCTTGCCCCATCCCGCTGAAGACCTGCCACGTGGCCGCCACCGGATCACACACGATGATCTCGACACCGACGCCCGACGCAGTGAGTTCCAGCAGGGCGCGACGGGCGTCGCGCGGCTCCCCCCGGACCACTCCGGCTACCGTCCACCCCCTGGCGGGCGCCTTTTGCGCCACTGCCTCCGCAAACGCCACATCATCCGGCTGGTCGCGCACCACCACGAGTAGCCGGCGTCCCGTTCCGCCCCCGGCCGGAAGCACGCCCACCACCCGGCCGGCCGCCCCGGCGCCCGTGGGTCGCTGCTCAGCCTGAGTAAGCAGGCTCAGCACCACACAGATACCCAGCAGCACGCCCAGCATGCCATATTCGGAAAGCAGCCGCCGAATGGTCCCGCCTATCTGCATCGGTTGCGCCCCGCCCACGACCTACAGGGAGCCGCTCCGCAGGAACTCGTGGCGCACCGGGACCTGCACACGCGCACCGTGCGGGGAGATGAACGTGACTGATCCCGGGGCGAACTCGGCACGACTCACTGCGTCAAAATCGGCCGGAATCCGCGCCGCACCCTGGATGTAGTTCACCGCCGTCGGGCGCTCGCCGGAAAGTTCCACCGCCGTCCGCACTCCGGCGCGGTTCAGTACATTCGGACGAGTTGACGCGGCCAGGCCATCGGCGAAGTACGCGCAGACGTCCTCCAGACCCAGGCACCGATTCCTGCCGTTCCAGGGGGATCCGTGCCGCCCGTGGTTCTCGATCCAGAAGACCGTAGAAGGGAGCACCTCAGGATCCCGCAGTGAAAACCAGAGATAGCGTTGGTCGGGAACGACTGCGGCGACCCACGCCGAGGCGCCGAGCTTCGCCGGAGGCTGACTCGCCAGCAGGAGCAGGTCGCAGAAGCCGATGCGCGCCGGCAGACGGGTGACATCCGCATCCGGCGCTCCCTTTGCTGCCAACGGGACCCGCCGGAGGTCCTGGAATCGTCTCCCTGCCTGAAACGACTGGTACTCTCGCTTTGCTGGGTCGCTGAATACACCCGGTGCAGTCATGCCGAACTGAATGGCGCTGGTCGCGATGCGCATCGAGCCTTCTTTCTCGGGGAGTGCGAGGGTGGCGTGATGCCCGAGCGGCGTCGGACCGGCGAAGCCTTCAATCCGGTGGCGGGAATACAACACATTCTCGCCGTCCACCAGGAACAACTGCTTCGTCACTCTGCCCTTCCGGATGCGTGTGTCCAGGGTCAGCGTGAGGGAAGTGATGTCCCGACGCCGCTGTTGCCCGGCGTACGTCCATTCCGCTCCGGCGACTTCGCCGTGTACCGGGTGCTTCTCGGCCCCGACTGCTTCCTGATTGCCGCCGAACGGCAGGCAGAAGAAATCTCCTCGCAGTGGAATCAGTACCGGCTCATCCAGTTGCAGCTTCTCGGCTTGCCAGGGGCTGACATAATAGGGCTGCACGGGCTCGCGGGTGTTCCGGTAGAACGTCACGGGCGCCATATGCCCCCCACGGCGCGTTACCGAGAGTTCCACGCTGCCGTTGCGCAGGATCCACGCGGGCTGGCCATGCACGACGCGCGGTTCGGGCGTCTGGGCGCCGGCTGCAAGGACACAGCCCAGGCCGGCACTTCCCGCCAGCGCGGCGGCGGCCCAGGAGTGCGCCATTCGACCGCGGGGCAGGGAGAGTTGGAAGCGCATTGAATTCGGGCTCCTACTTCAGTTCCGGGTCCTTCTCCCCATCCGCCCTTCGATACAGACGGGTCGGGATCAGAGTCTGCGGCGGGAGGTCTTCCCCCCGTGAGTGTTTCAGAATGGCCTGGACGATCTCGACGCCCATACGGTCGGGGAACTGGATGGGGTCGGCGTAGATCTTCCCTTCTTTGATTGCTTGCTTGCCTTCGGGCTGACCATCGAAACCGACAATCTTGATTCGCTCCGCTTTTCCCGCCTTCTCCAGCGCTGCCCGGGCGCCCAATGCAGATGGATCGTTGATGGCGAAGATGCCTTCCAGGTCGGGATGCGCCTGGAGCGCATCCTCGGCCCCGCGGTAGCCGGCATCCTTTGCCCCACCGCCCTCCAGTTCGGTCACGATCTCGATCTTCCCGGGCTTCGCCTTGTTGTGCTCCGCGACCACTTCCCGGAAGCCCTGCACGCGCAGCCGGCAGGACTCCGCTTGCTTGAAATGGAGGATTGCCACCTTTCCCCCATCGGCACCAAGCGCCTCGATCATTGCACCGGCAGCCTCACGGCCGCCTCCCAGGTTGTCGGTTGCGATCTGCGTCGCGATCTTGACCCCGGGCTCGTTACACGGGATATCCACCGTAAAGACCGGCACTCCGGCCTGGTTGGCTTCCTGGATGACAGGCACAATGGCGCGCGACTCACAGGGACTGAGGACAATCGCAGCCACCTTTTTCACCAGAAAATCTTTGACCTGGTTCCCCTGCTTCGCCACGTCCTTGTCGGCACTGACCACGATGGTCTCGTACCCATGCTTTTTCCCTTCCGCGGTGATGTGGTCGCCGATCACCTTGAAGAAGGGATTGTCCAGGGTCAGAAGCGACACCCCGATGGTCCCCCTGGCCGCCGCTCCTGCGCCGGATGGTGCGGGAGCGGCGGTCCCACCCGGCGCCTCCGGAGGAGCCACTCCTCCCGGACCGCTCGACGAAACCGTATCTTCTCCCCCGCCGCAACCCAGCATCCCCAGCGCGCACAGCAGCGCCAGGCCTCCCCACACAGTACGCATCGCATGACCTCCCTGCTTCCTGGCGCCGGCCCACCCCGGGGAGGACCGCGTCGAGCAGTCTGTTCGCCGGATCGGCGACTGACGCCTGCGCGGGAAGCAGATTGAGAGCCGGATCGGCGCAGCGGGTGCAAGATGCAACTCTTTTCAGCCCCTTGATGGAGAAGGCGTAATCGCGAGAAGGGATCGTCTCCTCACTTGCTGAACGCTCCTTGTGAATTGGATAGCCGGGGCCTCTCTGGGCACCCTGGCTGTCGCACGGCGGGGAGAGCCCCAGGATGCCCGGCTGGATTTCGGTAGTCTGCAAAAACTGCTCGGCTGAGTTCTCCGTTCACGAGGACTGGCAAAACACCTCGGCATACTGCCGGGACTGTTTGTGGTACGAAGTTCCTTGCGAACTGTGCAAACAGCCGCTGCGGGTGCGTCGCGATTGGGGCCATCCCCCGCGGGTGCACAAGGAATGCCGGGACGCAGAGGCGGCCAACTGGCTGGAGCGCCCCTGCCGCAAGTGCGGCGCCAAGATGCGAGTGCATCGGGACTGGCGTCAGCCGCCGATGTTCTGCAAGGCCTGCAAGGAAATCGAAGACGCCTTGTGGATCGAACGCCCCTGCCGGGGGTGCGGCGTCAAGTTGCGCATCCGGAAGGATTGGCGCAACCCTCCGCTTTTCTGCAAAACTTGCAAAGAAGCAGAGGACGCCAAGTGGTACGAGCAGGCCTGCCGGCATTGCGGGAAAATGATCCGCCTGCACCGTGATTGGAAGCACAAGCCCGAGTATCACGACGAGTGTGCCTGGCACGAGCGCCCCTGCGAGATCTGCTCCGAGCCGATGAAGGTCCATCGTGGGTGGGCACGCGCACCGCGCGCCCACAAGGAGTGCCTCGCCGAGTTTGCCCCGCGCGAGGTGCAGTGCCCTGACTGCGCCAACCCCTTCACGATTTCCACTGCCACCCAGCTCCGGTGCCGCGAGAAGGGTTGGGAACTTCCGCGCCGGTGTGATGATTGCAAGGGGAATCATCGGCTTATCCAGGCCGCCCTCACCGGCATTCGTCACCTCTTCCGCTTTGGCCTGGTCGGCACGGTGCATGAGGCAGGGACGCTCTTAGAAGGACGAGTGGTGGTGATCTGCGGCCGGAAAACCGGCGAGCCACTCGCAGAGGTACAGGTCGGGCCGGACGGTTCTTCCATCGAACACCGGCTCTACGAAGGGGTCAAACCGTCCCCTCCCGGCGTTGCTTCGAGCGGCACGCCGTCCGAGGACGATACCGAGGGAGCGGCATACGCGGCCACCGTGGACGAGGACGCCGAGGATGGGGGAGCGAGTGGACTTCCGACAGGGGACGATCCCGAGGAGGATGACGACGTCACCGGGCGTGCCACCGTAGACGACGACGGCGCAGAGGATGATGTCGAAGGGCGCGCAACTGTGGACGACGACGAGGTTCCCAAACCGGCTGCGCCGTCCGGGGCTACAACGCACGACGACGAGTCCGTGGCCCCGGCGCCACCAGCGAGACCCGCCGCCGTGCCTCCCGATTCCGGCGAACCGGAGGCCGGCGATCCGGTGGCTCTACAGGCGGAGCAGCACGAACCGGCAGCCGGCGAGGGCATTCCGGACGCTGGAGTGGCTCCCGTCTCGCCCTGCACCGAAACGTCCGGTACATCCCCGGTCGCGGCAAGCATCTCCCTCCCCCCGCTGGAGCCGGGAGCAGGCGAATCCGCTTCCCACACCGAATCGGAGGCTCTTCCCGCGATGTCGTCCGACGGTGTCGCCGGAAAAGCGGAAGGCACTGCGGGCTGATGCCCCGGTTCTTCCCGGATACCCTGCGAGGATTCGGCTACAGACTCTTTGTCGCGGCCGGGTGTAGTGCGGACGATGCAACGGTGGTGGTGGATCATCTCGTGGAGGCGGCCCTGATGGGGCACGACTCCCACGGGATCATCCGCTTCTACGAATACCTGCGCCAGATACGCTCGGGGGTCTTCTCTCCGGCAGCGGCTCCGTTCGTCGTGCGGGACGCGCCCTGCGCTGCGTTGGTGGACGGGGGCGGGGCGATGGGTCAGGTGGGCGGCGCCCTGGCCGCGCGTCTGGCGATCGAGAAAGCGCGCCTGCATGGGGTCGGGGTCGTCACCCTGAAGAATTGCAGCCACCTCGGACGCATCGGCGCCTATCCGCAGGCGGCTGCACGCGCAGGCATGCTCGGGCTGGCATTCGTGAACGCCGGACGCCTCGGCTACCAGATCGCGCCCTTCGGCGGCATTGACGGGCGCCTCAGCACCAATCCCATTGCTTTCGCCGCTCCCCGGCGGGACACCGATCCGATTCTGGTGGATCTCACCGCGTCGGTGGTGGCCGAGGGAAAGCTGCGGGTGGCGATCAATCAGGGGAAGTCGGTCCCGGAGGGGTGGATCATTGACCACGAGGGCCGTCCCACAACGGATCCCCGGGCGTTCAAAGGAGACCCTCCCGGTGCGATCCTCCCTCTCGGTGGGGTTGCGGCGCACAAAGGCTACAGCCTCGGCTTCATGGTCGAACTCCTGGCCGGGGCGCTGTCCGGCCAGGGAACGGCTCGGGGCGAAACGATCATGCGGAGCAACGGGCTGCTCTTTATGGTCTACGATATTGAGTTCTTCACCGAACTGGCAA
Organism: Actinomycetota bacterium; assembly: GCA_005805375.1. Taxonomy (GTDB): domain Bacteria; phylum Armatimonadota; class SYMT01; order SYMT01; family SYMT01; genus SYMT01. The sequence continues at coordinate 21,308 of SYMT01000045.1, read as the reverse complement.
CATTCTATGATGAGGTTGAGGGCCTCCTCGCACATCTGCGGACAAGCCGCCTGGCCCCCGGATTTGCTGAGATCCTCGCACCCGGCGAGCCCGAATTTCGCACGGCCCGCCACCGGGCCGCCGCCGGCATAGACGTGGATGATGCCACCTGGGCCAACGTCATCGAAGAGGCGACCCGCATCCGGGTGACGGTCCCGGACTCGCTCTGAAGGGATCGGGCAGAACCGATCCGCCGTGCGGGGAAGAGGGGTCCTTGTGAATGGCCGCGGTGCGCGGGCCGGCTGCAATGCACCGCGGTCCCGACAGGCAGATACGGGTTTGACAAAGAACGCCCGGTGAGAACGAAAAACGCTCGAGAGAGGCCAGCAGTATGGAAGCGTTGCAACTGTCCCCACAAGTGAACCGGCGATCCCTGGTTCAGGCGGGTGCGCTCGGCATGGTCGGACTCACCCTCTCTGACTTGCTGTCGGGTCGGGCCGCTGCTGCCGAGGCTTCCCGAGCCGACTCTTGCATCTTCATCGTGCAATACGGAGGCGCAAGCCACCACGATACGTTCGATCTGAAGCCCGAGGCCCCGGCCGAGATTCGCGGCCCCTACCGGCCGATCCCTACGCCCGTAGACGGCATTCGAGTCTGTGAACTGCTGCCGCGCCTTGCGCGTCTGGCCCCGCACTATACCGTCGTACGCTCGATGACCCACGAGAACGGGGAGCACAACGGCGGCATGCACGTTTGCATGACGGGCCGATCCCGACCGGATCGAGAAACGCCTTATTTTGGCTCGGTCGTAGCCCGCCTGCGGCCTACGGGCCGCGCGATTCCTCCCTACGTCTGGATCCAGGATCTGGATGGGGATGTAGAACCCCGGTACCTTCACGGCGGGTTTCTCGGGGCACAGTATGCCCCGATGTTCGTGGCAAAGAAGCTCGACAATCCGTCCAACCCGGGATTTCAGGTGACTGCCTTCGATCCGCCCTCGGGCGTTCCTGCGGATCGTCTCGCGCGACGCCGGCAGCTTGTCGGTCGGGTAGAAGGAGACGCCGCATCCGCCGCGGATGCGGTGAGCGCCGGGATGCGGGAACGTGCCTTTGATCTCATCAACTCCGGCGCGGCGGCACGGGCCTTCGACCTGCAGCATGAACCGTCCTGGGTCCGGGATCGGTACGGACGCCACCCGTTGGGTCAGAACTTGCTGATGGCACGCCGGCTGGTGGAAGGCGGCGTGCGTCTGGTTACCGTGAATGCCTGGCCCGGCTTTCCCGCGGGGGAAAAGTTCATTTTTACCCAGGGTTGGGACATGCACGGCACCGCCAACCAGGAAAGCATCTTCGGCGCCAGCCAGTATGGGCTCGGTTTCGCCCTGCCGCGCCTGGATCAGGCCGTGTCCGCCTTGCTGGAGGATCTGGAGCAGAGGGGCCACCTTGAAAGAACGCTGGTGGTGATGGTGGGCGAATTCGGCCGCACCCCGAAAATCGTGAATAACCCGTTTCCCGGACGGGACCACTGGCCGCACTGCTACTCGGCGCTCCTGGCCGGCGGTGGTGTCCGCCGAGGCGCGGTTTACGGCGCCTCCGACAAGATCGGCGCCTATGTGGACTCCGATCCGGTGACTCCGGAACAGTTCGGCGCCACCCTGTACCACGCGCTGGGAATCAATCCCGCCACGCGGTTAGGCCTCGATGGTTTCACACAGCCCGCCAGCACGGGGGAGCCGATCCTGGAATTGTTCTCCTGATGCCGCCTCGGGGCAGGACAAGCGCCCGCCTGCCTGTCGGCGTCGCAGGGCCGCTTGAACCGCCTCCCGAGTCCCGCAGGCATCGTGCGTTGTGTTTCCCGACGCAGTTGGCCGTGCTTCCCGTGGCGGTAGATCTCTCGCCCGTCCGGCCGCGGTGGTCTCCCACGAGCCCGTCTGGGTAGGCGATCCCCGGTCCAGGCAAAGACAGTGATACTGCCCAGCGCACCGTCCCGTCAAAAATAGGTCGGGTGCCCGGCTCGTGCGGCGGGTGATACCCCGCGCGCTACCCGACGATACCCGCCGATTGGGGTGCACCGTGGCCCCGCCCTGACCGTGGAAAGGCGTGCGCGGGGATCGACTCGCGCCGGGATCCGGTTCAAGCGCGGATTGCCTCCGCGGCTGCCTCGCCGGCACGGACGCAATCCGGGATGCCGATGCCCCGAAATCCGTTGCCACAGAGCGCCAGTCCTGGGAATGCCGCCACCCGGCGCTCCATTTCGGCGACGCGAACGAGGTGCCCCACGTCGTACTGCGCCATGCTGCGGGGGTGTCGGGCGATCTTCGTCCAGAGCGGGGCTGCAGTAATGCCGAGCAGCCGGCGCAGATCCTCGCGCACCAGGCGGTCCAATTCGGCATCATCGCGTCCCGTGAGCGCCTGTTCTCCGAGGAAAGCCCGGAGCAGGGCGATGCCCGCCGGCGCCCGGTGCGCGTACTTTCGGTGTGTGAACGTACAGCCCAGAATGGTCAGCCCTTCGCGGCTCGGGGTGACAAACCCGAAGCCGTCCAGCGGGTGGGGAACCTGCTCTTCTCGATACGCCAGGCTCATCGTGCCGCTGGCGGCGTAGGGGATGCACGCCAGGTGGTCCGCCAGTTCTGCATCCAGAGGTCGCACCAGGGAAGCGCTCTGGTACGCGGGAAGGGCGAGAATGACCCGATCCGCCTCCAGCACGCCTCCCGGCTCCAGAGTCAGGTTCCACCGATCCCCGCTCCGGGTGAGGTCGGTGGCCCGGGTGCGCAGGCGCACGGCCCCGGCCGGGAGGCGTTGTGCCAGCGCGTCGGTCAACGTCTGCATTCCGTTCCGAAACGACACAAAGAGGCCGTACCGGGCGCCGCTGACCCCGGTCTGGGAGTTGGCGTTGTGCGGCGCACTTTTGGCCTGGCGAGCACGGGCGCGCAGCATCGCACGAATCACGCTGCCATGCTGCCGTTCCATGTCCAGAAACCGGGGAAGCGTTGCCTGGAGGCTGAGCTTCATCGGATCGGCGCCGTAGATCCCGGCGATCATCGGCTGTGCCATGCGTTCGAGCGCTTCCCGGCCGAGCCGACGGGTGACGAAGCTCCCGAGACTTTCGTCGTCGTCACCGTCCCGCCGCGGCAGAATCAGATCCAGTGCCATGCGCCCCTTGCCGGCCCAGGAGAAGATTCGTGTGCCCACCAGCGGGCCGAAGCGGGAAGGCGCCAGCAACTGGAATCCTTCCGGGACCGGCTCCAGACGTCCCTGGTGCACCACGAAACTGCGCCGGTGCTGCTCCTGCGTGCCGATGAGTTCGCTGTCCAATCCCAGCCGCCGGGCGAGTGCCAGTCCCCACGGCTTGTCGGTAATCATCGAGTCCGGCCCGCCCTCAAGCACGTAGCCGTCGCGCAGTTCGGTTTCGATCACGCCGCCGAGGTGCCCGCCGGCTTCCACCAGCAGCAAGTCCGGCGCCTCTCCTGTCTCCTGTGCCAGCTCCGTGAGACGATGCGCCGCCGCCAGACCGCTCACCCCTCCGCCCACGACGACGCACTTCATCTCACACTCCCGCCCCGCCCGTGTTTTGCGCCAGCGCCACGACCCGGTTCGCCAGCAGTTCGATGAAAGTGGGGTGATCGCCTACGGTCCCTGCCCGGTACATGCAGAGCCCCAATTCGTCGGCTGCCTCTCGCGCTTCCACGTCTAGATCGAACAGGACCTCGACATGGTCATGCAGGAACCCGATGGGCTGCACCACCACCTCTCGTACTCCGGCTGCCGCCACTTCGCGCAGCGTATCGCAGATGTCCGGTTCCAGCCACGGGACACGCCCGTCCCCACTGCGACTCTGGTACACCAGGCGCCAGTTCGCTGTGCCCAGGATACCCGCCACTCCCCGGCACGATGCAAGGAGATCCTCCAAATAGGGCGACCCGTTTGCCATACTCAAGGGGATGGAATGGGCCGTGAAGAGCACGGGTACATCCGCCGGCCACTTGCCGCGGCGGTGGGGAGATGCCTCTTCGATCCGGGCAGCGTTGGCTTCCAGGAACAGCGGGTCCGCAAACCAGGGTTCAAGGTAGGTCACCTCGGGCCCGCTGCCGCAGGTCGCGATTGCGTCCGCCACATCCTGCTGGTAGCGCTCCAGACTGGTGCTGGAACGGTGCGCCGCGAGGATCACCCCCACCGCGCGACGGCGGCCGGCGTGGTTCATGGCCCCGATCACCTGCTCCAGAAACGGATGCCAGTTGCGCATCCCGGCATAGACCGGCAGCGGCAGCGAGTGGATGGTTCGGAGACGGCGCCGGAGGGCCACTACCTGACGAAATGCGAGCTCGTTGTACGGAGAGCCCCCCATCATCTCGTAGTGGTGGGCAACCTCTTGCAGGCGTGCGTCCGGCACATTCCGCCCTCTCACCACCCGGCGGAGGAACGGCAGAATCTGGTCGAGTCGTTTCGGAGCCCCGAATCCGACGAAGAGCACGGAGTCAAAAGCAGTCATACTGAATTCAGTATAAATCGCGGAGCGTCAGAAATGATCTACCTGGACCACGCCGCAAGCACTCCCTGTGCGCCGGAAGTGCTGGACGCCATGCTGCCCTACTTCGGCGCCTCCTTCGGCAACGCCAGCAGCCTCTACTCCCTCGGGCGGCAGAGCCGGAAAGCCGTAGAGGTGGCCCGTGAACTCGCTGCCGCATTCCTGGGATGTCGTCCGCAGGAGATTCTCTTTACCAGCGGGGGTAGCGAGAGCGACAACCTGGCGCTGCGGGGTGTGCTCTGGGCCCTGCGCGACCGCGGTGGGCACCTCATCACCACCGCGGTCGAGCACCATGCAGTGCTCCACGCGGCACGGGCGCTTGCCAACCAGGGCTTCGAAGTGTCCCTCTTGCAGCCGGACCGCCTGGGCCGCATCACAGCAGCCCAGGTAGAGGAGGCAATCACGCCGCGCACGACGCTCATCAGCGTGATGCACGGCAACAATGAAGTGGGGACGCTGCAGCCGGTGGAGGAGATCGGGCGGCTGGCGCAGGAACGCGGCATCTTGTTCCACACCGACGCGGTACAGACTGCCGGACACCTTCCACTGGCGGTTCGCGATCTTCCCTGCGACCTTCTCTCCCTGTCGGCGCACAAGCTGTACGGGCCCCAGGGCATCGGCCTGCTGTACCGGCGCGGGGGTGTGCCGCTCGTGTCACAAATTGCGGGGGGGGATCAGGAGTTCAACTTGAGGGCCGGAACCGAGAATGTTCCCGGCATAGTCGGACTGGGGAAAGCCCTGGAACTCGCCTTTGCCGCGATGCAGCAAGGAGAGCCGGAGCGCCTGCGTGGGCTCCGTCACCGGCTCATCGCCGGAGTGCTTGCCTCCGTTCCCGGAGCGGAACTGACCGGACACCCCACATTGCGCCTCCCCAATCATGCCAGCTTTCGGTTCCCGGGCATTGAGGGGGAGCCGTTACTGCTGAATCTGGACATGCGGGGTATCTGCGGCAGCAGCGGCGCAGCCTGTGCCACCGGAGAGATAGAACCAAGCCATGTGCTGCTGGCGATGGGCTACACTCGTGCCGAAGCCCACGGAGCCCTGCGCCTCACCCTCGGCCGGCACAGTACCGCTGCAGAAGTCGAAAGGGTGCTCGCTGTGCTGCCGCCCCTCGTCAAGAGTCTGCGAAACCTGGCGACGGCATAGGAGAGCAGGAGCCGGAACATGGGTGATCGGAGTTAGACCGCTCTGGGACGAAGGAAACCCGGACGCCCGGCGGCAAATTGATCGCACGCGACTGAGTTCGAGGATTGCGCCGATTCGGGAACGACAACCCTGCTCACCCGGTCCTGCTTCTCAGACCACCGCGCCGGATTCGAGGACCAGTTCGAGTTGAAGTTCGAGGATGACACCCATCATGACCCAGCACTCTTCCCCCGCCGACCCTCTGTCCCGCCGACGGTTATTGGGAGCGATCGCAGGACTCGGGATCGGGATGGATTCTACCTTGCAGGCGGCCGAGACCCGTTCCCAAGACGTGAAACTTGACATGCGACCGCAATCCGGGCATCCCCGCCTCTACTTCACGGCGACCGAGTTGCCCGGGCTGCGCGCGCAGCGAAAGAGCGGTGTGCCTGCCCGCATCTGGCGCAATCTGCAGCGTTCGGCGGAAGAGTGCCTAGGCCGGGAACCGCGCCAGGCCTGGATCGCCCCCGTAACGCCGGACCCGGTCTACGAAAACCTGTACGACCGCTTCTACGCGATCATGGGCGATCTGGCCATCACCGAGCATCTGGCGTTTGCGTCGGCGCTGGGCGAAGAGGAACGCTTTGCCGTTGCTGCGCGACGCTGGCTGCTGGCCAGTTGCCGGGCGTGGCAGCGGGAAGCGGACGGCGAGCCGGATGGCGGCAAAGCCTATGCGGTTACCCGTTTGCTGAAAGGCGTCGCTGTAGGCTACGACTGCGTGTATGGTCGGATGACCGTGGGCGAACGGGATGAGATCCGGGATGTGCTGACGCGCATCGGCCGTCGGTACTTCGAGGGCTACTTTTCGACCCCCACCATTGCCGGACCCGGCTTTCACACCCATCACGCCATTGTGGAATGGAGCTCGTTTGGGGTGCTGGCGCTGGCGCTGCTGGGAGAGGTGCCGGACGCAGACGCCTGGCTCGCCGCCACCGTCCGCAAGTTTGAGACCCACCTCTTGCCCACAGGCCTCGCGCCGGATGGCGCCCAGACGGAAGGATCCACCTTCTGGGCTTCCACGCTGCAATACCGCCTGTTCTTCATGGACGCTCTGCGCCGGGTGACGGGCCGCGATCTTTACCAGCCGTTCGCCGCCACCATGAATGCCGATCTGGCGCTTGCCGCCGTGGCGGGAGAGCACCGGCCGGAGCACTGGATTGAGCACGGCAGTGTCGTGCTGGAGCCGGGCTACGGGCAGCTTGACTACTACGCTCCCGTTCTGCTCGCACTGGCCCGGGAGTACCACCGTCCGACCCTGCGGCGCCTGGCACTCTGGGATCGCACGCTCGGATCGCTCCAGAAAACACGCTACGTGACCGCGAAAGGGGAACAACTGCTCTTCTGCCTGGGCCCCTATGCCTACCTCTGGTGCGAGCCTTCTGCCGCGCAGCAGCCTGGCGAGGAGAAGCTCTCGTACGCCTTCCCGTCGGTGGGGGAAGCCTATGCGCGGGCCTCTTGGGAACCGGGCGATCTGCTCGTGGGCGTGCGAAGGGATCAGGTCGTGATCCATGCCGGCGGTGAGGCGGTGCTGGTCGCCGGGAGCAACGGAACGACCTCCGCCGCTGAAGTCCGCCCGGAACTGAGTGACGATGGCCGTCTCGCCATCATCCGTGTCCGGCTGGGCGGACAGGAAGCACTGGTCATCGAGCTGGATCGGCAGGCCCGCCGCGTGCATCTGCGCCGCCGGAATCCTGAAGAGTGGACCGTCTGGTGCCATTCTCGACCGGAGGAGGTGACGGACGGCCTGCGCTGGAAGGCGGGGGGGCGCCTGATGGTCGAGGCAGGGCGGATTGCGCAGGTGCGACCGGAGGGGTACGCACCGGTCTTGGCCGTGGGCAACGGCAAACTCCTGCTGGCGGATCCGGCGCCGCGCCGCTTTCCCCAGATTACGCTCTCTCCCGGAACCGGGGGGGAGCTTTCGCTGGAGGTGCGCCGCACGCGATGAGAGCGATACTTCCGGTTATCCTCATCCTCTGGATCCTGGCACAGGGTGGAATGACCCACTCCACCGGAGAGCCGCCGGGGGGAACGACTCCCGAAGCGGCCGTCCGGAGCCTGATCGAGGCGCTCAACGCCCTGGACCTGAAACGCGCCGCCGGGTTCCTGACCACGGCCGGGCCAGCACCTGCCCTGGCAACCCTGGAAGTGGATCTGAAGTCGCAGCGCGCCGGCCGTGTGACCCTGAACGTGGAGCAGGTCCGTGCCGAGGAATACGGCGAACGTGCGACGGTTGCGCTCAAGGTCATCGTGGAGGTGACACCCCCCACAGCACCGCGGCAGTCGCTGGAAGATCGCGTTGAACTCGTGCGGGGGCCTCAGGGCTGGAAAGTCCGCCCGCCGGGAGCGCCTGTGTCCCTCGGATCGCCCACGGGCATGCTGGCGCCCATTTTCGCCTCCCTCACCGATCCGGATGCGGTACTGGCGTCCCGTCAGGCAGCCAGGCGGGAACTGTGCCGTTTGAACATGCGCAATCTTCTGGTCGGGGTGCGGTTCTTCGTGGATGACCATGAGGATCGCTTCGCCTTCAGCCGGAAAAACTACCAGTCCCGGCTGCTCCCGTATGTGCGGAAGGACCCCGCCCATTTTGTGTGCCCGGAGACCCGCACTCCGTACACGCTGAATCCGAAGATCGAAGCCGCCTCGCAGCAAAAGATGTTTCGACCGGGCGCCACCGTCGTCTTCTACGAAGGAGCCGATGGAAAGCTGGATTTCCGTCATCTTGGGGCTGCCTGTGTCGGTTTTGCGGACGGTTCCATACGCCTGGTCACGCCCGCGGAAGCGTCGGTGCTGCGGTGGAATCCGTAGCGTTGCCCGAATCCGGGTAGTGCAGGAACTTCCCGCCTCGTTCGTGAACTCACTCGCGATTATGCTTCGATCTGGCGGAACTGTGGGGCCGTATCGGCTGGAACAAGAACTCGGGCGCGGGGCGTTCGGACTCGTCTTCCGTGCAGTGCGCGAGGGCCCGGTCGCAATTCCGGTTGCCCTCAAAGTGGCGCTCGACCGATCCGCGGGAGCCGAACGGTTTTTGGAAGAAGCCCGTGTTTGGGTCCGGGCCAGCGGTCATCCGAACATCGTTCCGGTTCTTGATGCGAACGTGTACGACGGTGAGTTCGTCCTGGTAAGCGAGTTCGTGGACGGTGGCGCGCTCGAAGACCGGCTGCGGAGTCAGGCAGAGCGCCGGCTGCCTGTGGCCGAGGCTGTGGACCTGGTTGAAGGGATTCTGGAAGGTCTCGAGCACCTTCACTCTCGCCAGATTCTCCACCAGGATTTGAAGCCGGCCAATATTTTGCTTCAAGCAGGCAGCCCTCGTTTGTCGGATTTCGGGATCGCCCGGCTCGGCACCACCTCTTTCCACACGTCCAATTGGGCAGGAACGTTGCCCTACATGCCGCCGGAGGCGTTCTCCGGTACGATCAGCCGCCAGACGGATATCTGGGCCACCGGGGTGATCCTGTACGAATTGCTGGCGGGAAAGTTACCGTTTGTCGGAGCGGATCTGGCTGCGCTGATGGGCGGCATTCTCGCTGCCCCGCTCCCACCCCTGCCGGCGGGGGTACCGGAGGCGGTAGCTGCCGTCGTGCAGCAGGCCCTGGACCGGGATCGGGAGAAACGCTTCAAGACCGCGGCAGAGATGCGCGCAGAATTGACTCGGGCGGGCCGGGCGGTGTACGGCCCCACTCCCGGCGCCGAACTGCACGGGGAGCTGCGCCTGACCCCGGCGCAAGCGCAGGCGGGCGGGACCTTCGATGCGCTTCCAGGAGCCGTGATGCCGCGCGTACCGGTTTCTCCCGGGGTGACCCACGGGCAGCGCCTCCTTTTCCCCGGCGGAGGCGGGGCCGGTCGGAACGGCGGTAAGACAGGAGACCTCCACCTTACCGTTCAGGTGCTCCGGGACGCCGCGGCAGCTCCCACGCGCGCCGCCGGCGAGGTGGTGGAGAACTCCGTGGACGGGGCTCCATTGCTGTGGGTACCGCCCGGGACGTTCTCGATGGGCGCCGATCGGGGCGAAGCTTCAGAGCAGCCATCCCATCCGGTCGAGATCACCAGCGGGTTCTGGGTCTACCAGCACCCCGTCACAAATGCCCGCTATGCACAGTTTCTACGTGAAGCTCCTCCCCTTCTCGGGAACCTCCCGGCGGACCTGGCTGCCGAAGCGCAGCAGTATCCCCACCTGGCGGACCTGCTGGCCCGGAATCCGGCGGTGGCCGAACCGCAATTCTGGCAGGACGAACGTTTCAACAGCCCGGACCAGCCGGTTGTCGGAGTCAACTGGTGGGATGCCGTCCTCTATTGTGCCTGGCTGACACTGGCGTCCCGGAAAAGCGGCGGGCAGGTTCTCTACCGTTTGCCGACCGAGGCGGAGTGGGAGTACGCGGCGCGTGGACCGGAAAGTCGCCGCCATCCCTGGGGCTCACAGGTGATCACCCCCGAACTTGCCGTGTATCGTGCGGAAAAGCCTGCACCAGTGGGATCCAGGCCCCGGGGCGCCAGTTGGTGCGGGGTATTGGACATGGCAGGAAACATCTGGGAGTGGTGCGCTGATCGGTACATTTCCAGCTACTACCGGCAGAGTCCCGCGCAAGATCCACAGGGCCCCGACGATCCGAATCGCAGTTCTCGAGTGTTGCGTGGTTCGTCGTGGATGGGCAACCCCGCCAACCTGCGCATCACTGCGCGCGGCTACGGCACTCCTGACAGCCGCTTCAACGTGAACGGGTTCCGCCCTCTCCGGGTGGACAGCGAACGCTGACCACTTCCCGATGTGCGTCGGCGACCGTCGCTGCGGCAATCAGCACTACCGGGGCGGAAGTCGGGCCAATGCGGCACCAACCGCGCGGAGACTGCTATCTCGCCTGGGCACGGACGCCGGACGCGACGATGAGGTCAGTGCGGCAGCAACCTTATAGCGAAGCTCCGCAAACACCTGACACACCGCCAGCAGGTTCGCTTGCTCCACCCCATCTGGCACCTGGACGTCCACCAACTGCCGCACCTGCTCCGCCAGCCGGGGTGCCGGCTCGGTTGTCTGCGCCACCAGGGCGATCGGCGCCAACCCTGGTTCTCCACGCACCAGGACTGCGGCGGCATCCAGTTCGTAGCACCGGATCACCTTCCACCGAGTCTCCACAGAAGACCACCCGCGCGAACTCTCTTCCCGGTGCCGCTCGACCAGGCCCGCCGCGGCATGCGGCCAGAGGACGAAGGCGACCCCGTTGGGCACGCGCTTCAAGGCCAGCCGGGACAGCGCCAGATCGTCGTGCATCTGCTGCGGCAACCGGGTCTCACCCCGCGTGGCGATTTCCAACAGGTAGAGTTCCGGCACCGCAGCGGGATCGGTCGCGTCGGCCTGCAGCAGGCCGTCGGGCACGCGGGTGGCAACACCAATTTTGGGGGCGAGGGCCGTCACCCCGCCCGAGAGGGTGACTCCGGCCAGGCCGAGCAACGCCCGGCCGAAGTGCTGCACCAACCAGGCGGACCCGCCGTCAAACTCACCCATGCCTGCCTCCTCCTTCCGCACTGTGAATCTCGGTTGTCACCGCTCCCGGAACAATTCTCGGCGCCCTCATGGCGCCGCAGTGCGCGGCCGCACCCTTTCAGACCAGGGCCACCTCCTCCGCCGCGGCGCGGACCACCAGAGAAAGTTCCACCAACGCTCGTGCCGCCGGCATTGGTTGCCATTGGACGATGTGGCGGCGCGCTTCCAGAAGGCTGCAAAACACCCGGATTGGGGCGAGCAGCCGGTGGAAGCCCAGCGCCCCGCCCCGGTCCAGCAGGGCTCGCCAGTTGTGCACCAACCGTTCATCGCGGCGTTCCAACCCCAAGAGCCACTGCTCACCCAGTAAGTCACCGAGTTCGGAGAGGAACTCGGCGAGCGGATCACGCGCTGCGCTGCTCCCACCGGGTGCCACTGCAGGGTCGGAAACCTCGGCAGCGGCAGTCGGGCGTTCTACCCACGGCTGCACGAGAGTGCGCGTGCTTCCTTCCTCGAACACCAGTCCCACAGGGGCCAGGCGTACTCCGGCAACCGCACGCTGTACGCGGGCCGCAACGAAGCGGAGCGCCTCTCCGTCGGCTGTTAGCCGCTGAAGCATCGCTTCGGCGCCGGCCCGACCGCGGGTCGTGTAGGGATGCAACAGGTGGCCCACGTTCCCCCGGGTATCCACGATCACTGCGTACACCACCTGCTGGGGTGCAGAGAAGCCGGCCTGCCGCACTCCGGCCACCGGGCACACCACCAGGTTTTCCGTGATCCGGCGGGGAGAGAGGCAACTCGGAAGCTGTCCCGCCAGTCGCGCCTCTAGCTCGGCGAGGTCCTCGACCAGCAACGGGCCATGCAGTGCTTCCCAGCGATAGGCCTGTGGGCTGCACGACACGGATGCCAGGGTGCGGGGAGGCAGAAACACGCCGGCAGCGGTGCGTTTCCCTCCTCGGGTGAGCATCTGGCCGGCGCCGAGGGCAGACAGGGAAAACCCGTTGAGCACCGGCCGCCCGGCCAGCCGCCAGAGATCTTCGGGATCCTGTCCTGTGTCGGCCGGCGGGTCCGCGAACGCTCGGGAGAGTGCAATGACGGAGCCGGTGCTGATGTCCTGCATGCACGCGGTGACCTCCACCTGCCCGCGGCGCAGAGTTGCGCCGCAGCCGATTCCCACCAGCCGGGCCGCTCCAACCTCGGTCGTGCGATCGGCACTGGAGCCCCGCACGAACAGGGGCGGCGCCCCGCCGGTGTTGGCCCGAATGGCGGCGATCCTGACCGCAAGCTCCCCCGCCAGTTCCGGAATGCGCGGAGGGTGGAACTGCGCATTCCGGTCCGCATAGGCGCGATGCTGGACCAGCAAGTCGGCGACGATCTCGGCCGGCCACACGAGCCCCTCGTTCCGGGCTTCTTCTTCCAGGCGGCGCAGGCGATCGGTGAGTATCGAGGGCGTGTTTGACACGCCGACGATCGCCCATTCCGTCAGCGCCGTTTCCAGCGCGTCCAGCACCGGCTCCGGCACGGGAAGCGGGTCGCGCCGCGTCGAGATGAGCCCTCCGGGCTGGTCGTCGGGCAGGGCCCGGAATGCCCAGATTGCGAGTGGGACATGACTACACGGCGCTCGTTCGGCACAGTCACACCGGGTGTAACGCAAGTCCCCCGGCACGAGAAAGCGCACGGTGCAGGACAACGTGCGGATGCGCGCGGTGGGTCGCTGTGTGCGGGCGAGTTCGAGGACGTGTCCCTGCTCGTAGGTACTTCGGATTCGTGCGAGCACCGTGGAACGATAGGCTTTCGCAATCTCTGCATCGGGGATTGTTCCCGGGTCCCAGGGCTGGACTTCACCCGGCTGCTCCGCTGCCGGAGAACCCGGGAGCGGAGCAGCCGGCGATGTAGCCCGGTTGCCGTTCACGTGCTCCCGATCCGTTGGGTGGCTCTCTTGCTCTCGCACCGAGGGCCGCGGCAGGGGGGCGGGTACGAGACGGTCCGCTTGCTCCTGTACGAAGGGCCGCAGCGAGGGGTCCGTCTGAGGGGGGGGCGCTTGCTCACCCGCGCGGCTCGGTGCGGGCGGTTCGTCACCGTTCGCCGCTTGCCGTTCGCCACTCGCTGTTCTACCGTCCACCGCAGTGCGTTGGTACGCGAAAACGGAGCGCAGAATGTGCCGGCAGAGAGCCGTGGCCGGGCAACTGCAGCGGGCCTCGCGGATCGTCTTTCCGGCGGGGAATACGCATTCGACCGGGTCGGACCAGCGCACCGTGACTGTGCCGGCCGTATCAGCGAGTTCGCAGGTGTACTGACTACTGGTCAGTTCGGAGAGCGCCCGGCGGACCAGTCCTCGATTGGCCAGGACCGCCAGGCTTTCGGCGTCGAGCGCGAGCAGGTCGGCGCGAGGCATGTCAGCGCACCTTTTCGGCGACCCACTCCGCCAGTTCGCCGGGCGTCATCGCGGCCACGTGGGCGCCCAGTCCTACCAGGCGTTGGGCAAGATCGCAGTCGTAGGCCGGATAGGCCTCCTCGTCCAGTGCGGCAAGGCCGAGCAGGTTGACACCGCTCGCCAGCATCTCCTTCGCCACACTGAGCAGGCGGTGCTGGGGCGCCCCCTCGAAGAAATCGGTGATCAGCACCACGATCGTGCGCCGCGGGTTCTCCACCAGCGTGGCCCCATACGAGAGTGCGTTTCCGATATCCGTCCCGCCTCCCAGTTGCACCTTCATCAGCGTTTCCACGGGGTCGGTGCAATGCTCGGTCACATCCACAATCTCTGTGTCGAAGAGTACCAGGTGTGTGCGCAGCGAGGGAATTCCCCAAAAGACGGATGCGGTGACAGCAGAGTGAATGATGCTGTTGAGCATGCTGCCGGACTCATCCACGAGTAGGATGAGCTGCCAGCGATCCACCTGACTGCGCACGCGGGAGGAGAAGTAGGGGGTGTGGATGTAGAGGCGGCTGGTTTCGCGGTCATAGTGGCGCAGGTTGCGCCGCACGGTCGTCGGCGCGTCGAAGTTCTTTGCGGCTTTCAAGAACGAACGCCGCCGTCGGTCCACGGCTCCCAGGAACGGCGCGTGTACCGGCCGGGCCAGTTTCTCGACGAGCTGGTCCACCACCTGGCGGACCAGATTCCGAGCGAGGGTGAGCACCTCCTGATTCATCAGGTGCTTCGTGCGCAAAACGGCCCGGAGCAGGGTCTGACTCGGCTCCGCGCGCCGGAGCAGTTCCGGGTTGGTGACCATCTCGTGCAGGCCGTACCGTTCCAGGGCGTCCTTCTCGATGCGTTCCACGGTCTTGCGCGGGAACAGTTCGTGGACGGCGTTGATCCAGTCCGGCACCGTGAGTTGCGAGGGATCGAGCGTTCCCGGCCCTTTTGGGCCGGTCCGTACGTTGCGCTTCGGACCATACTCCCGGTCGTACAGAAATCCAAGCACCGTGTCCCGCTCACACCAGGCGCCCGGCATCGTGGAACAACACTCCTCGGCGCCCGCTCCGAGCACCAGACGCCAGCGCAATCGGCAGAGATCCTGTTCGTTCATGGTGGCGCCCCAAGGCCGAAACGCTCGATCAGGCGAAACACCCGATTTTCGAGGTGCATCGCGCGGGCGGCAACGTCGGCAGTGACGGAAAGCGGCGGCAGGGAAGCCGCGGCGTCGTATCCGAGGGTCCGGAAGAGGGTTCCCGCGAGGTGGTGCTTTTCACGGGGTGCGAAGTACGAGAAAGCGAGACGAAGCGCGGGGAGCGCTTCGAGAAACGCATCTTCATCAAACTCCATCAGGTGCTTGTTCAGAGCCAGGAGCAGTGCCGGGTAACGTTGGGCGGCCTCGCGCGCGATGCTGAATAAGCCCGCCAGGTAGTCGCCCAGATGGGTAGGTTCGGGCAGTCCGCGCAGGCCCTCTACCAGCGCCGGAACATCGGTCTCGCCCAGGGTCCAAAGCGCCCCGGCGGCCACACCCCGGAGCGCCGGGGCCCGCTCTACGTCCGTGCTGACCCGGCGCAGAACCGTCACCAGATCCTCACGGTTCAGGTCCAGATCGGCGCCCGCCCGGTCCAGCGAGTCCACGAGGATCCGCACCCCCTGCGCCCGAGCGTCTCCCGTATCCCCCGCCATGTCGAGCAGCCAGAGCCCGCGCGTCCAGGCTTCCCGCAGCACCGTTCCCAGCTTTTGGCCGCGCAGAGTACCGAGAGTTTCGTCGTAGCGGTAGAGGTAGAGGAGGTGGCCGATCGCCCCCGCAACGCTCTCGAAGGCGGCGTCCTCCCGCAGGCGCGCCGTCACCGCTGTCAGCAATTCCGGCGCCAGGTCGTCCAGTCCCATCTGCGCCGCCGCAACCAGCAGCAATGCCGCCCCTGCCGCATCTCGTTCCAGTTGCTCCACCCGCTCCAGCAACCGGGCAGCGGCGGCTTCTCCCAGCGTGGGACCGTAGAGTGCCGCCTCAATGCAGTGCGCGTCGAACTCGGGAGCCCACTGCACGCGCCACGACTCATGCGGCTGTACCAGGTCATCGCGCACAGCAAAGTCGGTGCCCCCGGTGCGCTCGAACCCGGCGATGCCGAGCCCGAGCAGGCAGTGCAGAATGCGGCTCTTCGCGCGGGCGGAATGCTCTGTCAGTTCCAAAACCACCGCGCGCGGCGCCTGCTCCGGCTGGAGTTCGTGCTCGGTCAGGGTGCGCCGGATGTCACGCACGAGCGGGGGGAGTTCCGCGCCGTCGGCGACGCGGCCCCGTTCGGTTCCCCGAAATACCTCGTAGATGACCTCAAGGAACGGATGCCGCACCCCCTGCCCTACTTCTTCCTTGACCAGCGCCCCCAGAATCCCATCCACGAGATCCAGCCGCCAGACCTCCGCGCGCCCCCGCAGCGCCGCCAGGCTCCGAGCGGTCGTTTCCACTGCGATCAGATCGGCGGTCCCGGCGAGCTGACCCTTCCGCCGCAGGGCGCGAGCCGCCTGCGCCAGTAGCCTTCGGTAGGTCTGCTTCCGTCCCTGCTCGTGATCCTGCCACACCTCGTGATAGAAGCCCGGGTTCGGCATCCCGGACTCGTAACCGGTGAGACTGTCGAGGCGCGCGTAGGAGTAGGGGGTGAGAGCAATGCCGTGCTCCTCCGGCGCCTCCCCCAGGTCCGGGTCGTCGGGAGGCTCCTGCAGCCGCTGATGCAGCGCGCTGGAGTGGAAGCCTCCCGAGACCACCAGAATCTGCCCGTCGAATTTCTCCCGGGCCCGCCGGATCTCCGC
Source organism: Actinomycetota bacterium (assembly GCA_005805375.1). Lineage (GTDB taxonomy): Bacteria > Armatimonadota > SYMT01 > SYMT01 > SYMT01 > SYMT01. The sequence continues at coordinate 4,929 of SYMT01000045.1, read as the reverse complement.
CGCCATGAATCGCTCGCGCAGCAGATCAGCCGGGAGTTGCATCGCGTCAATGGTGCGCGTCCGGAAACAGAGCTCGTGGCAGCGCCGAAACCAGTCGGCCGAATGTGGGTCCGGGTCGCACTCAAAGAGGAGGTCCCAGGCAGCGTCGAAGTCCTCTACGCCCAGTTCCCGGCAGAGTGCCCGCACATAGTCACTGGCCCGCAGGTCGCCGTCCGAATACCGGTGCGCCGGAAGTTCAGCGCCGTCGAGGGCGTACCAGGGGGCATCCATGAACCAGGTGGGGATGCCCAGTTCATGCGCGGTGCGGATGGCCTGCCACTCCGGCGAGTACACGCAGAAGGGATAGTACGCTCCCCGGCGACGTCCATCCTCGCTGCGGAAGTAACTGTAGATAGCAATGGGCAACTGATGGTCCAGGTGCAATTCGGTGAAGCGAGAATTGTAGTCGCTCGGCCCCTCGATCAGGACCGCCGCCGGCCGGAGGCGCCGAATCAACCCCCGCGTCACCCGCGCGCACCCCGGACTGTGATGGCGCACCGGCATAAAAACAACGGGCGCACCCAGATCGAGGAGCCCTGCCGGCAGGTCGTGCATTCGAGTTTCTGGCGGAAAGTATGGAGTCCGGCTGGTCGTGGCGGTCCTCAAGCTCGTCTCCCGTCAGGCAGTGGACGAACGGGACGGGAGGCACGCATCTCGGCACGCACCGGTACCCCAACCCACCGCCGGGAACGCCGGACCCAACCACGCCCCGATGATGAGTGCCCGGCCCCCCTCAATCTCGCGCCGATGCCTGGTAAACCCTCTGTCGTCCCCGGTGCGGCGCCCGCAGTGAGTGTTCCTCGGCCCCGATCCTCTGCGGGAACCCCACGGAACCCCTCTGGCCGAACGCCGACCACCTCCCCAACTGCACCGGCGACCTTCCCTTTCACAGCGAGTAGCGGCGCCGCAGAAGATCGCGGCAGTGCTGCGGCAGCCGTACGAAGGCCTGCAAACTGCGGCAGCTCAGTGCGTAGCTGAGCGGGGTATTCAGCAAAGCCACGTTGCCAATCTTACACGCCCGCGCTTCCAACTCCGGCGGCACATCCGTGAACCGGCGTCGCAGCACCTGCACCACGGATTCAGCATTGCCTTCCGCGAGCCCTTCCGCCTTCGGGGCAGCTACGCGTTCGGCGATTACCCGCGCCGTTTCGTCCGCCCACCCTTCCCGCGTCCACGCCGATTGCAGCGCCATCCTCCGTCCTCTCAGGATCTCGGATACCTGTGGGTCATTATAGCGAAGCTCCGAGAACACCTGGCAGGCCGCCGGCAGGTTCGCTTGCTCCGCGCCATGAGCAACCTGAGCGTCCACCAACCTCAGAACCTCCGATGCGCGCGCGCCCACCTCGCGAGTTTCGCCGTAGTCCGCAACGGCAGCCTCGTCCACGCCGGCGACTTCCACAGCCCCATCGGCACTTCGCCGCCGCCAAGACCTCCAACTCACGCGCCCCACGCCCCGGGGCTCGGACCTCCCTGTGAGCCCAAGGGATAGTGGATGATCTGGGACGACGGACTCGCTGATGAGGGGACGAGGTGAACGCCTCGGACTACGGCGAGACTTGCGAGGTGGCGGCAGAGGCGCTGCGCCGGCTTCGGCGAGATTTCCAGCGTGGTGTGGCAGTCCCTCGGACGGTTCCGGCGGGACGTGCGACGGGTGCGCGATAGTCCGTGGTGCAGATACGACTGACCCGCGAGGAGGTGCTGTAGTCTGTGCAGCGAGTCCGGCGGGGCCTGCCGGAACGAACTGTGGCGGGCGGGAGCGGTAACGACAAAGCGGGGACGGATCCGTCCCCGCTTGGCTTCCTGACGAGAAGCTGCCGCAAGCCGGCGCGACTCCCGGCGTCAACGCCGGCGGCGAAGCGCCTACTGTTTCAGGTATACCGTGTAAGACAGGCCACCCACCGGGTCGCCCACTTTGTCGCGGGCATGGCAGGTCTGGCAGCTCTTGTCCACCAGCGGAATCACGGTCACCACCCGCAGGCGCCCCTTTTCCACTCGCTCAAAACGGGCCTGCTTCTTGTTCAATGCGGCGACGGCGTCCCGCTCGAACGCGTCTTTGGGAGCCGCGTCGGGGTTGAGCGGACGGCCGGTGGTGCTGAGCCAGCGCGTTTCCGGCCAGCCCTGCTTCTTCATTGCCACGAACAGTTGTCGCGCCACCGACGCCGCGGGTGTGCTGCCGGCATCCTTGACATAGGTAGTGTGCATACCAACCACGGCATTGACGTAGGCATCGTTCAGCATCGCGACTGTGCGACGCGCTTCGTCCAGCGGCATCCGCACCGGCTTTGCAGCGCCTTCCTGGGCTCGCCCCGACCCCGCCAGGCTGCCGACAACTCCGATCACGGCGGCCGTGAGCGTCCACCGTTCCCACATGCGTTTCTCCATCGTTGTTGAGTCCCCCAATCCCGTACCGTTCGACCGGCCTGATAAAACAGGTATCTCTGATACCTGTTTTATCAGAGTTATGGACGGCGGGTACCGGGTGGAATGACGCACCGGGCGGCATTGGGATTGTGCAAAGAGGAAAGGCATCCCACCCGCCAATGCGGAATACTCTCACGGTAAGGAGGGGCAGCAGTGGACGACGAGACCGGTCGAAACCTGGAGGCGGAGATTCTGGCGGCATCACAACCGCTCGCAACTCCGGGGATTGGACCCTCCCGTGTGTTGACGCCCCTCGCAGTGCAGACACTCGCGAGATCGAGCGGGTGCAGGCGCTGGCAGGTGGAGGCCCTGGCCCTCCGGTGTGGCGTTCGGCCGCTCGCCTATCTCAGGAACCTCGCCGGGTTTGGCGAAGAAGGTCAGATCCGCCTGCTCCACTCGCGCATCGTGGTGGCAGGACGGGGGCCGGTGCTCGCGCGCACTGCGGAGCTGCTGGCGGGCAACGGTGTGGGACGTATCGCAGTGCGTGTGCCCCTGGGAAGAAACGAAGAGGCCGGGGCGGCGCGCAAGGCCGGGGAGCAGTTGCTGGATATGGTGCAGCGCCGCAATCCGAGCAGCGAGACGGATGTCGAGGTGTTGTCCCTGCGCGAGGGAGATCCGCGCACCGCCCTCGGGGAGTCCCATGCGGTCGTTGCCTCGCTTGAAAGCGCTCAGGAAGAGCAGCTCCTGCAGTTCACCTGTCGTTTGCTCCAGGTGCCGCTCGTGCTGGGGGCAGCGGCAGCTCAGGCAGGGCAGGCGCTCGTGGTGTTTCCCGGCGATCCCGGTGTGGCACTGGTCTATCGCCCCGAGCACCCGCATCTGGAGAAGGAACGGCGGGGGAGTGACGTAGACGACCGCGCGGCGCTCATGGTAGGCAACTGGATGGCCGAGCAGACGACCTGCCTGCTGCTGGACCAGGGAGAATTGATTCAGGGACGCCTGCTCTACGCCGATCTGGAGGCCGGCGAAATGGCGGAGTATCCCCTGGCCCGACCGCCGGCCCCTGGAGGTGACGAATGAGACCTACTGTCGTGCAATTCGGCGCCGGCGCCGTCGGGCGAGGCTTTCTGGGCCAACTCTGGACGGAGGCCGGACTGGAGGTGGTCTATGTGGATGTGGACCCCACGCTGGTTGCCGCACTGAATGCGCGGCGGGCCTATTGCCTGGATCTCGTCGGGCCCACCCGCCACGAATCTCTGGAAGTGCGCCCGGTCCGTGCCGTCTCCGCACGCGACCTCGAAGCAGTGGCGGCGGAACTCGGCCGCTGCCGTTTTGCAGCGACGGCGGTCGGCCCGGCAGTCCTGCCGCGCCTGGCGCCGTCTCTCGCCGCCGGACTGCGCCGCCGGCGCGGTGCGGATGCCGCTGCCTCGTTGGATGTGCTGCTGTGCGAAAACCAACTGCACTGCGCTCGTCCCCTGCACGCGGCGCTGTCCGCACTGCTGCTTCCGGAGGAACTCGCCGGTCTGGGACTGGTCGAGTGCGTCGTCGGGCGCACCATTCCCACGCCCGCCGGGGCACCGCCGGATGGTGATCCCCTCCGCCTCGCTGCCGACGACTATCCCTCCCTGCCGGTGCATGCACCCAGCTTTCGCGGCGCCCTCCCGGATGTGCCCGGACTGGACCCAGTGCCGGATCTGATTCCTATCGTAGAACGCAAACTCCTCGTCCACAACATGGCCCACGCGGTCGCGGCTTATCTTGGAGCGGCGGCGGGATGCGCCACGGTACAGGAAGCGATGCTGCAGCCGGCGATCGCCGATCAGGTAAGCCGGGCCATGCAGGCGGGAGCGACGGCAGTGGCTCGACGCCACGGGTTCTCCGAAGCCGAAGTCGCCCATCTGCTCGACGATCTGGACCGGAGATTTCGGAATCCTTCCCTCACCGACCCGGTGTCCCGCGTCGGCCGGGACCCACTCCGGAAACTCAGCGCGGATGATCGCCTCATCGGGGCCGTCCGCGCCTGCCGGGAACAGGGGGTGGATCCGGCGCCGATCTATCCCGGCATCGCCGCTGCCCTCCGCTTCGCCGCGCACCATCAGCCGGACGACCCGCTGATCTGCCGACTGGCGACCGATCCGCGTGCCGGCATCGCGGCGATCACCGGCCAGCCGGCGGACGGACCGGTGGTGGAGGCGATCCTGCGGGAGACCGCGGGTTGGACAGCGGGATCGCCGCGCTGAACGTGCCCCGCTCTGGCGTAGTAGGTGTGCGTCCCCTCCACCTCAAAGTTGTAGACCCGGGTGCGCGTCTCCTCCCACCCCAGGCCCACCACCGCCACGCGCCGTCCGTCCACGCGGCGCAGCAGGTCCCCGCGCGCCAGTTTCCGCGCCGCGACGAAGCCGCGGCCCTCCACGAAGAACGGGTGCCCTTCCGTCGCCTTCACGCGGGCGCCGTCTGCCGTCTCCACCTCCAGGATCTTTTCGACTTCACCGACGAAGGTGCGCACCACCTTCCCGTAGCGCTGCTGCCCCG
>SYMT01000393.1 GCA_005805375.1 Actinomycetota bacterium | reverse complement strand
TTTTCTCACCCGGACGGATGCCGGCGGACAGTACCAGTTTGCCGAGGCGCCCCCGGGGGCCTATCGGGTGTCGGTCGTCGTGCCCGGCCTGGAGGCAGGACTGGGATTTGCATTCATCGGGTACGGCCAGACCGCCACGGTGGACTTATTCCTGCGGCCCGCTATTGAAGAGGGCGTCGGCACGCTGACCGGTACGGTCACCGGACCCAACGGCGCTCCGCTCGAGGGCGCTCTGGTGACCGTGGTCCCGGAGTTCCAATACTTCCCGCCGGCAGTGGAGGAAGGCAGCCGCCGCCTGGCAGCCCGGCTGGGGCGATCCCGCCTGGCCGCACCCGGCACGCTGCCGCGGGGTGAATTCTCAACCCTCACAGACCGGCAGGGCCAGTACCGCCTGAATGTCCCCTCCGGCTACCTGAGTGCCATCATCAGCGCCGATGGTTTCGAAGCGACATTCACCAGCGTGGTGCTGCATCCGCGCGAAACGCACACCCTTGATGCCCAACTCGCCGAGATCCCCCCCGTGCCGTTGGGTGCAGTGGAGGGTGTCGTGCGCGACGGCTCGAGCAACAAGCCGGTGCCCGGGGCGTTGGTGCAGGCGTTGATCTTCGTCATTGACGGAGGCGAAATCGGGGACGACATTTTCCCCCCGCCCCCGCCCATCCAAGCGGTAACGGATCGCGACGGACGCTACCGCCTGGAGACATTGCCGGTGGGGACGGTGCAGATTCAGGTGAGCCGAGCCGGATTCCGCACCCAAATCCTGGAGGTAGACGTCAGTGATGGTGGGACCGCCACCCTCAACTTCACGGTGACCAGAAAACGACGAGGCATCTAGCCCGATGAAACAGTATCTCCAGTCCACCCGTGCTCCCTGGTGCAGCTATCTGTTCGTGCTGCCGTTGCTGGCCCTCTACCAGGGCGTGGCGCTGCTCGCGAATCTGGGCGAGCGCCGCGCCGTTATCAACGGTGCGGACGCTCTGGTGCAGCAGTTTCTGGGCCTCCTCGGACTGCACGGGTGGCTGGGGAGCTGGCTGGTGGTGGCGGTGGTCGCCGGGATCCTGGTCTATCGTGCCGACCCGGAAGGACGCAAGCAGCCGTTCCAGCCGCGCCATTTCGGCCTCGTCCTGGGTGAAAGCGCAGTCTATGCCACATTCTTCGGGAGCATCGTGTCGTTCCTGACGTCGCTCATTCTGCCTGGGGCCGGCTTCCTGCAGATCGGCGGCGGCCACTCGCTGCACCTGGGGCAGCGGCTCGCGACCAGTCTGGGAGCTGGGCTGTACGAGGAATTGGTGTTCCGCCTGCTGCTCACCGGAGGGCTCCTGTGGGCGTTCCGTCGCTGCGGGTGGTCGCACACGGCGGTGCTGGCAGCGGCCGTGGTGACCTCCTCGGTGATTTTCTCGGGGTTCCACTATGTGGGCTCACTCGGAGAGGTGTTTCAGCTCGGGAGCTTCATGTTCCGGTTCGTGGCCGGTCTGGTGCTGGCCGGACTCTTCGCGGCACGGGGATTTGCCGTGGCTGCGTGGACGCATGCCCTCTACGACGTGTTTCTCGTCCTCATGGGCCGCGCCTGAGCGGCGGCCTGTGGGCCGGTTGTGCATGATTGCCTGCCGTGTGCAATGGACTGCGCCAGGTTCCCTCGGAGTTCGTGAATCGGGCTCCAGTCTCCCCCAAATTTGCCACAATTCAGGGAGCGCTCCGTCATCACCTGAGCGCCACAGACTGCGGCAGACGGGTGCGACAGCTCGGGGGATCGCCTGATGACGCTCGATCATCTGTGCTTTTTCTGCTATCAACTCTGGTGTGGTGTGGGAACCCGGCGCTGGTCCGGGGGAGATCGCGCCCGTGAATCATTTATTTCGCCTCCTGCCGCGTGCAGGATTTGCGTGCGAATTCGGATCTGTGCATCCTGTCACTGCCTCGCAGTGCGTGGCGGCTGCGCCCGTGCGGAACGATGCCTGTGAAGTGCAGGCAGGCAGCGCAGCACCCGAGTTGCGCGAGTTTGAGCGGCTCTGTTCGATCTTGCAGGAAGGGCGCGCCGGTGCGCGGGTAGAGGCGGCCCGCGCACTGGCGCACCACGGAGCGGATGCTCTGGGCCCCCTCTGCGAAGCGCTGGAGGACTGGTCCGTCCCGGTGCGCGTCGCCGCTGCTGTAGCCCTGGGAGACCTTGGGGACCGGCGGGCGACGCCGGTTCTCTGCCGGGCGCTCCCCCTGTGGCACACCGCGGTCCGCCGCGCGGTCGCAGATGCCCTGGGGCGCCTGGGGGACCCAAGCGCCGCCGGCCCCCTGCGCCTGGCCCTGTCCGATCCGGCGGGGGTGGTGCGCGTGGCGGCTGCCGAAGCTCTGACCCGACTGGGCGACCCCGCGGCTCTGCCGGCTCTGCGCTCCGTCCTGGCAGATCCGGCGGCATCACCCGCGCTGCGCGGGGCCTCGGCGCGGCTACTGGCGGACATCGGCGGGGCCGGCGCCGTAGACGCGATCCACTCGGTCCTGCAGACACTGCGGGGTGTGAGGCGAGCCGGACGGGCCGAGCGCCGGGGGGTCAGGGCAGCTGGTGCGTTCTTACTAATCACGACCGCTGTGCTGCTCCTCTGCCGCGCCTCGTTGTTCTCAGTAGCAATGGTGCTGCCGGTGCTGGTTCTGGGACTGTTCGAATATCGCCAAACACGCCGGGCGGCCGACGAGATTCTGGCCGCTGTCATCCAGGCGCTGCGCGACATCGCCGAGCACCACCCGAGCCGCGGCCTGCGTCAGACGCTCCCGGACCTCTGCGCGATCGCCGCCGACCCGCTGCGCCGGACCCGGGCGACCCGGGAGATATCTCGGGCAGCGGTGCTCGAAATTGAGGCGGCCACGGATCATATCAAGGACCTCCCGCTGGCAGCCGCTGCTGCCCTACCCGACGTTGCTTCGCTGCCACTGGTGGGGGAAGACCCTGCGTGGTCGAACCAACACGACCCGCGATTCTTGCCTCCCCGGTTGTAGGACGAAGCAATGCCGCTCCAGCAAACTCAATCGGACAAACCTGCCTGCACCCTCAGCCGAACGCTCTTCGGCGCCCGGTACCGGGGAGGAACTCAAGCCCCTCCCCGGCCAACGATGGGGCAACGCCTTCCCCGATCGGAAAGACAGGAACCGCTGTGATCTCCCCAACGAATGCCGGCAGTCCGCGGCGCCCGCGTGTTCTCCTCGATCCGCCCCAATGGATGCAACCCGAAGACCGGAACCGCCTGGAAGAGACGGTGGAACTCGTGGAACTTGACGACGATGCGCCGTACGATGTGCCGCGTCTTGTCCAGGCGGTGCAGGACTGCCAGGGACTCATTCGCCTGGGAGCACGGGTGCCTGAACTGACCCGGGACGTGTTGGAAGCCGCTCCTGCGCTTCGCATCGTGGGGCTCCGAAGTGATCGCTTCGGTTCCGGCATTGACATGGACGCTGCCGAGGAGTTAGGAATTGCAGTGGTGGATGCGGACAACATTTCGTCCGCCCATCCGGTGGCCGAGTGGGATCTGGCGATGATCTTGCTCTGCCTGCGCAATGCCGGCGCAGTGTTTCGCCAGATGCTCGCCGGCTCCGAAACGTGGGCGCAGGCAGGCAATGCCGACTTCGTCTGCGGCGAACTGACCGGCCGCAAGGTGGGCCTCATCGGCTGCGGCCATGTCGGGCAGCGGCTCATCGAGCTCCTGGCCCCGTTCCGCGTGGACCTGCGGGTGTGCGACCCCTACCTCTCCGATGATACCGTCTTGCGTCTGGGGATCGTTCGCGCGGATCTCGATAGCGTCCTGCGCCACGCGGACATCCTCGTGATCCAGGTCCCACTCACACCCAGGACCACGCGCCTTATCGGAGACCGCGAACTGGAGCAATTCGGGCGCGGCAAGATCCTCATTAATTGCAGCCGAGGGCGCGTGCTCGACCAGGACGCACTGATCCGCCGCCTTCAGGCCGGGGATCTCATCGCAGGTCTGGACGTGTTCGATCCGGAACCGCTGCCCCGCGACCACGTCCTCCGCACCCTCCCCAATGTCTTCATCACCCCCCACATTGCCTGGTACGCGCCGAATGTGTTTTACCGCTATTTTCAAAACGTCGCCCTCGACTTCGAGCGCTTCTTCCAGGGCCGCCCGGTGGAACAGGGTCTCACGCGTCGCATGGTGGAGATCCGTCACGGGCGCATCTGAGCCTCGCTTCCGGTTTTTCCGAGGAAAGAGTGAAGAGGAGTGAGCAGGGATTCCGGGCCCTCGCTTTGGGAAGGAGCACGGCCTCTGTGAATGCAGGGGAGCAATTCGCCCCAGGGATGCGCCGGACGAGCGCTCAATGCCCGCGGAAGTAGATTCGCTCAGCACTGGCCAGGATCGCACAATCGAGGCGATCCAGACCGCCCTGCCAACCAAACACCGTGGGTCCGGGCCAGTCCCTGGAGGCAAACCAGGTGACTTCTACGTTGAGAGGTTCCCCTTCGTCTGCCCAGATGATGGTCGGGATCCGGACCAACATACCGTCAATGCGACCGAATCGGGAATGGATGGTGGCTGGATCGCCCTGGGCGCCCTGTGTATCGTAGCCAAGATCCGTCACCAGATCAGCATCAAGGATGGACCAGGCGCTCGCCGTGTCCAACAGGGCAGGAAACTCACCCTCGAGTTCTTCAAACGAGCAGAGCACGGCTGCCAGAAGTTCGTGTGGTCCGGCAGCGACACGGATCCCCAACGGTTGGCCGCCGGAAAACTCGATATTCATTGCCCTCCGCCGTCCGTTCCGGCAGGTTGCTTCCGGAGAAGCGGGAAACTGTCTGGGAATTCACGCGTCAGGTTCAACACCAGTTCCTTCAAGCTTGTGTGTGCCGCCAGCAAGGCATCTCCCTGCACGGCCAGCCACTGCCCGGGATACTCGTGCCCGTGGGCCGACAGCCACGCGTACTCTTCCTTCCGGTCCGTCACGCGTGGGCCCTGGGGAATGGAGTAACGTGCGGGCGCAAGCAGCGTGCGGGCATAGCCCTGGAACGCCTGCACCTCCGGCCAGCGCTCCACTGCCTCCCGCAGCGCCTCCACTGCCGCGCGTGGTCGCCCGGTGTCCAACAGCGTGCGGAAGCGGGTGT
>SYMT01000392.1 GCA_005805375.1 Actinomycetota bacterium | reverse complement strand
GGCGGTAACTTGGAGGAGGGCAGTGGCGGCGGCAGTGAGTTCCATAACACCATGACGTACATGATTCCGTCCAGTTGTGTCCTCTCAGATGCCGCCGTGTCTCCTCACGGGTGGGAGGATTAATTCTGCTCGGTTCCCCTACCGCTTCGAGGTAGACGCAGACACAGCGGGACTTCTCGCGGCCCACGAAAAACGCCGTCTCGAATTGGAGCAGAAACACCAGGGGTCGGCCCTGGCTGTGCCGACTTGCGAGGCATTCGCCGCCGCCCTGGACGACGCCTTCCGCCGTCTGTACCCAAACACGTAGCCTGTCAGGCGCCATCAGGCGGGTCGTGGTGCGGGCCGGCCGCTTTGTCGCGACCGGTTTACGATCCTGGGCGCCGGACTGCCACCTGCCCCGAACCCGCACCAGGCGACCCGTCGGCCGCCTGGGAGTACCGGCCCCCGGTGTGCCCTGTCCGATCTCCAGGAACGCTGCGGTTCGCGGAGCAGCGTCACTACCCCCGACTGCGCTCCCGCCGCCGGATTACCGCAGGTCCGAGCCGCCCAGACCCCCCACGGTCAGCGTGGGATCGGGACGACCACTCCAGGCAGGGCGCACGTCGCCCTGCTGGAGCAACTTCACGTGGCCATCGGCGAAGAGGTGCACGTGAGCGCCCTGCAGCGCCGTGATATCCGCTGTCTTCGGGGACTGGTGATTGCTGGTCCACTCGGATACCAGAATCTTCTGCGCGGGTGAGGCGACAGCCGCGTCTGACTGGCTGACCGGCGGTACGGCAACGAGAAAGGCCGCGTACACGCCGCCGCGCTGAGCGATGTCCCGGATTTCATCCGGCGTCTGAAAAAAGCAGCGCGAGTATGCGTAACTCGTGTGGTCGAAGCCGGTCGCAGGGTCGCTGGGACACCAGAGCACATTGCGGTCACCGCCGGTGGAAGTGGTGGGGCCTCCGGCAGCCTGCCTCCGACCATACGCCAGATACGGCTGCAGGGGCCAGCGCCAGTAGCGCCCGGCAGCCTGGCGATAGTCACCCGTGTTCGGATAGTACTCATCGTGGTCGGCGACGTACATCAGGAATGCCTGTCCCAGTTGACGCAGGTTGGACTGGCAGACCGCCTTGCGCCCGGCCTCACGTGCAGTGGCGAAGACCGGAAACAAGAGCGCAGCAAGTATCGCTATTATCGCGATGACTACGAGAAGTTCGATGAGCGTAAAGCCGGGACGGGCGGGGGCGACCCGCCGGCGAAGACTGGGTGAACGGAGCAACGGGACCTCCGAGCGATGAGCGCGAATGACGATCGGGCCCGCCGGAATGACCGGCTGCGCGTCTACCCCTATTGTCTCCCCTCCACCTCGCGATGTCGGGTTTTCACCGTGATACGTCTTTGTGGCGTGCCCCGGCCCGTACGTCTCTTGTATCGTTTCCTGTCCTCGGCTCGGCGGGCGCCTACGCCGGCGACCACTGCTGGCGCAGCACCAGGTCGCGCCGGATGCGCCCGCGGATGAGATTCAGCCGGCCCCGGACGCGGCCGTACGGGATTCCCAGAAGTGTGCTGATCTCCTCGCAAGAATGACCGTCAAAGTAGTAGAGACGCAGCAGATCCTGCTCACGTTGGGAGAGGCGACGAATGGCCGCAGCCAGAGCCTGGTTCCGGTCCGATTCGTATTCTTCGGACAACAGCACCTGTTCCGGATCCACCTCGTCGCCGGGGCCGGAAGGCCGAAAGTCGGGCGGGAGCACTTCGAGCGAGGCTTCCATCGGACGACGGCGCGTGCGGCGGAGCACATCGAGCGCCACGCGGGTGGCAATCTGGAAGAGCCAGGCCTTCCCGGAAGTGTTTCCTCGGAATGACTCCCGGGCGCGCCACGCTTTGAGAAACGTGAGCGACACAGCGTCCTCGGCCTCCACCTGACTGCGGAGGCGGCGGAGGAGATAGCCATGCAGACTCTTGCGGTGTCGCTCGAACAATTGCTCGAAGGCAATCGCGTCGCCCGAGGCGGCGCGACAAAGCAGAATGTTGTCCTCGGGCAAGACGACGCCGGCAGGCGGGGCGGTGACGTTCAGCGACTGCATTGGGGACCTCATCTCGATGACCATTTCCAGAACAACATTAGCCGGTGAGGGTTAAGAAGTCGTTAACGGCCGCGGCCGGTCAGCCATTCACGAAAACTTAACAGCACTACCCTATTCTCACCCTGCGGGGGAGGTGGCATGCGCCTGTTGCTCATCGAAGACGACGAGATCATCGCCGAGTTGGTGCGAGGAGGCCTGGAGGAGGCCCGTTTCCGCGTGGATGTCGCGGAAGACGGAGCGCAGGGACTGCGCATGGCGCTGGCCGAGGACTATGGCGTAGTCATTCTCGACCTGATGCTGCCCGGGATGGATGGCATGCGTGTGTGCCAGTCCCTCCGGTCCCGGCGGAACACCGTGCCGATCCTGATGCTGACGGCGCGCGACGCAATCACCGACCGGGTGAAGGGGCTGGAGGCAGGGGCGGACGATTACCTGCCGAAACCGTTCGACTTCACGGAACTGCTCGCCCGGGTACGGGCTCTCCTGCGGCGGGACAAGGTTCACAAGGCCGGGGTGATCCGCGTGGCCGATCTGGAGATAGATACAACCGCAGCTCGCGTGCGGCGGGCGGGTCAGGAACTGCACCTGACCCCGCGGGAGTACGCACTGCTGGAGGCCCTGGCCGTAAACGAAGGCCGCGTGCTGACCCGCGATGTCATTCAGGATCGGATCTGGATGGATGAGGAAAGTACCTCAAACACGGTAAATGTACACGTGGCTTTGTTACGCAAGAAAGTGGACGCGGATTTCCCGGTCAAGCTGATCCACACCGTCCACGGCTTCGGCTACATGCTGCGTACCCCCGATGAGGAGACCACCCCGTGAACTGGAATTCCGTCCGCGTTCGTCTGACGCTATGGCACGTCCTGATCCTGGGTCTGTTTCTGACCCTCTTCGGCCTTCTCCTCAACTATTCGGTCGCCACCGCCCAGGCCCAGGCGATTGATCGGGAACTGGTGCAGCGCGCGCGATTTCGCAACTCCCGGCGCCCCCGCGGGCCGGAGGGACCCGGCAACGGGTTTGGCCGCCCTCCCGGGCCGGGGGGACTTCCCTCACTCCTGGGTTGGCCCCTCCTGGGGGACTGGGCCGCCCCCTCCGAACGGTCGCCGTATTATTCCCGGGACCGCGGCAATCCCGCCGGCGGATATGGGCGGGACTCCGGTGGCTCGGGCCCGCCCGCCCGCGGCAATTTCGGCCCCCCGAACGAGTACCGGGACAGGGTGACGCCTGGATGGTCCCCTCCGGTTCAGGGTCGCGGCGAACCCGGGCCCGAGAGGGAGCGCCCGCCGGATGGCCGCGCTGAAGGGCGGGGGGACCCTGCCGCGCGCACCAACACCGCGGAAGAACGCCAGAGTGCCTTTCGGCGGTCCCGCGTACTGAACCTGAACGGTGAGAATTTCTTTCCCTGGGGCGAAAACAGTGAACCCTGGGACCCGGCCAGTTTCCGCGCGTCAGTCACCGGCAAGGATGTTTTCTCCAACATCTGGGTGGATGGAGAGGAACTGCGCATCTTTTCCACCCCGCGCAAAGAGGGAAACCGGATTGTTGGGGTCGTGCAGGTTCCGCACCCGATGACGGAGCATCGCCGCCTGTTTGACAGCCAGGTGCAGATGCTGCTCATGCTGATTCCGGTGGCGCTCCTCGGGGCCGGGGTCGCCGGGATGTTCCTGACCGATCGCGCCCTCCGACCGGTACGGCAGATTTCACAGGCAGCCGCCCAGATCGGCGCCGAAGATCTGTCGCGTCGCCTGGAGGTCCGGGGCAAGGATGAACTCGCCGACCTGGCCTCCACCTTCAATGGGATGATTGCTCGGCTGGAAGACTCGTTTCGTCGCCTGGGCGGGGCTTACCAGCGACTCGAAGACGCGTATGAGCAGCAGCGCCGCTTCACCGCGGACGCCTCACACGAACTACGGACGCCGCTGACCCGCATCAAGGCCGGCACGAGCATCGCGCTGCAGGGTGACCGCACTCCCGAGGAGTACCGCAAAGTCTTGCGCATGGCCGATGCGGCGGCGGATGTCATGGGGGTCTTGATCCAGGACCTGCTGCTGCTCGCACGCTCGGACGCCGGCCAGTTCCAACTCGATCTGCAACCGTTGGAGATCGGACAGGTATTTGAGAAAGCGATGAACCTCGTTCCGGAACGGGAGGGAGTCCAGGTCACGATAGAGGTTGCTGCCAGCACCCCCACCGTGCTGGGCGATGCCGCACATCTCACCCGCCTCTACGTCAACCTTCTCGACAACGCCCTGCGGCACACTCCGGCGGGTGGACGTGTACTTCTGTCGGCCCATCCGGAGGAAGGAGCGGTCGTCACTCGCATTGTGGATACCGGTGAGGGGATCGCGCCCGATCATCTTCCCTATGTTTGCGAGCGCTTCTACCGGGTGGACAGTGCACGATCCCGGGCAGGAAATCAGAAAGGCGGCACCGGTCTGGGCCTCTCAATCTGCCGAAGCATTGCCCAGGCCCACGGGCGCAGCCTGCAAATCGAGAGCGAACTCGGGCGCGGTACAGCCATCACCTTGCGGCTGGGGGGAGTTGCTGCTCCGGCCTGATCGGCGGGGCGCCTCTCCCTCGGGCCGCATCCAGCGGAAAGATCGGGAGGACCTGACTGGTCCCCCCGATCCCATCACCTGACCGCAATGGTCGCGTTCGCGCCTACAGTTCCTGGTAGGCCTCGACCTTCGGCGTGGACGGAAGCGGTGGCGGATTAGAGTCGTAGTTCGTCCACCGGGTAATGTTTGGGTTTCCACCAAATGTCAGTGAGTTGCCGGCCGCCATTCCATAGAATTCCGACCCACCCTGGAAGCGGACTGTACCGTTCGGCGCGTAGAGGATGCCTTTGAAGCTCCGGTTTCCTCCCATCGAAATGGCAATCCCAGTCGCGGTGCTGATGTAGGCCACAGACGCCGTGTCCGCCCGCTCGTCGTACGTGCGGCTGTTCAGCGTCATCGCGCCATCCGACACGATGGTACCCGTGCCGGTGACCGGTCCGCTGATCGTTACCGTCCCGGTCACCCAGACCACGCCATTCACCTGCGCGCCGCTCGGCCCACCTATGGTGACGTCCCCGTTGATCTTCCCCTGCAAGGTAGAGCCATTCGTCCTGGACACACACCCGGATGTGACGCCATTGGCCAGCGACTGGTCTTTGAAGGCCTGGTCCACTGCAGGGAAGGTGAGTGGCGCCACGCCGGCCTGGGTTCCACCAGCGATCGTTGGATTTCCATTGAGCGTGATGGTGCCAGTGGCAGTGGAACGCCCGTCTACCGATCCGGCTCCCCCGCCGTTGTGCGTCGTGTTCTCATTGCAGTGGATGTGTCCGGCGTGCAGACTCGGATGAGAGTTCACGCCAATGTTCCCGCCCAGGGTAAAACTGGTCTTGGCAGCGAGTGCGTTCCCCCAGATCCCCGAGGCCCCGCTGGTCGTAACCCACACCTTCGCCTGGCGCGAGACCAAGTAGGTGCCCGAGGTCACCGTGGCCGTGACGGTCGCCACCCGCCGCGAAGCCTGGCCAGTCGGCGTGGCAACACTGATGGCAACCGTCCCTGCTCCCAGGGCCGTGCTGTTGATACCGGTGAACGATGGGTTGTCAAGCAGGCGAGCGGCGGCGAGGTCGGATCCCGCCTGAGCCAGCGCCAGAGCCTGCTTCCCGACGTACCGCCGGTTCGCCACGCGGCGGCTGGTCCCGGCCAGCCCCACCATCGCGGCGCCGAGCACCGAAAGGAAGCTGATGAGAATCATCACCGTCATCAGCGCATAGCCTCGCCGGCGGGCGGGGCGGGGGCCGTCAGCCCGGATGTGTGCTGCAATCGTGCAGAGTCACTCATTTGTTTCATCGTAAAAATTCCTGCGGTAGAAAGCCGTGGGGCGCGAGAGTGGGACACCGGGGACTAAGGGTCAGCGTGGAAGTAATGGGATAAGCTACAGATAGAGAGGAATCCTAATAAAAGGGGACGGAGATGCTGCGCCTGGAGTGGACGGAAGCGGAACGGCAAGAGTGGCAGCGCTACGCGGCGGCGCCTCAGCATTCCCTCCGCGAAGCGCTCCGGCTGGAGAGGCTCCGCCGCCTCGCCGCCG
>SYMT01000391.1 GCA_005805375.1 Actinomycetota bacterium | reverse complement strand
GGAGTTGACTGCGTATCGGAGTCAGTAGGCTGAAGGACGTTGCGATCCTTGCCGAAGGAGACACCTATCACGTGGCCCTCCGGCTCCTGATGCTGGACCCGCCTCGGACCACGGGTGCCGCCATGCCGGGACACGTCCTGCAGCGGCTGGTAAATCACTCTGCGTTACCTGCTCGGATGGATGTCGAGCAGGTGTTTGCTCGTCACGGATTGCCGGCGGCCGGCCCGACTGAGGGCGGCGAAGGTATGCACCGACCAACCCCCGCACCATTCGCGGAGGGACGGTTTGCCCGGTTGGTAGGGGTAGGATGGTGGATGTACGAAGCGGGGGACGAGACTCGAACTCGCGACCAACTGCTTGGAAGGCAGTTGGTCCGGCTTTGTGATTTCTCCCACAAATTGCCCTGTTTTCCGCCGTTTCCGGCCGGGTTGTTGGTCTTGACCGCTCCGGGGTAGTTGGTCTCTCCCGCCCCCAATTGGGGAAAACCGGCCTGCCGGAGCAGTTGGTCTCCCCCATTCGGCGCAATGGGCTCATCCACAAGCGTGGATTTCCCGCCCAGAGTGGGCCGGCCCCCGAACCGCGAACGCCCGCCGGCAGAAGTAGGCGCCGGCGGGCGTCCAGAAACGGCCAGGGACCAGGGGTGTAGAGGTTCCCCCGGTCCCTGTGCCATCAGGCGCCGCCGGACGCCTCTACTCGCCCGGCAGCAATTCGATTGTCGCGTTCATGTTCGGCGCACCATCCCCGGATTCCTGCCCATCGGAGGGGCGGGGCGCCTGGTCGGTATCCCCGGGGCGCCGCCGGACTCCTGCCCGGTTCGCGCCCTCCGTGCCTGGTTGCGGTGCGCGGGGCTGACGGACGGCCCGCTGTTCCGGGGTGTCAATCGTCACGGGACGGTGCAACCGGGCCGCCTCACCGCGCAGGCGGTGGCGCTCGTCGTGAAGCGCCGGGCCGCTGCCGCCGGGCTTGAGCCGGAGCAGTTCGCGGGGCACTCCCTGCGGGGCGGACTGGCCACCAGTGCGGCCGCCGCCGCCGGGGCTTCGGAGCGCAGCATCATGAAACAGACGGGCCACCGCTCGGAGCGCGTCGCCTGGCGTTACATCCGCGCCGGGGCGCTGTTCCGCGAGAACGCCGCCGCCGGGCTGGTGTAGTTACCCCCGGTTTTTTCGCGCCAGGGGCACGGACCCCACCAGGATGGAAGAGAATCGCGCCGGAGGCCACGCGTTGTCAGGGCGTGCTGAAGGCGCCGCCGCTTCCCGCCTCGCTGCTCGTCGCGGATGTCCTGCTGCTCGTGGAAACGTGCGTCCGCGATGAGGATCCTGGGATTGGTCATCCCACGGCTTCCAGATTGGAGTTCAGCGCACGGTCAGGTGCGCGCAAGCGCCGCAAGCCGAACCGCCGTATCCTCGAACCCCGGGTCTTCTGCAAACACCCGCTCGAAGTCCCGCCGAGCTTGAGTTCGTTTCCCCACAGTCTCATACGATCTCGCCCTCCAGTATCGGGCGGCGAGCAACAACCCCGTGTCGAGTCCAGACTTCTTGCGAAGTGCCTCGGTCAGTATCATGATGGCTCCGTCAGCGACGCCCTTCGCCAACAGCGCTCGGCTGTACAGTACGACAGTCTCGAGAGTAACATTGTCTTGAGTCTTCACCCGAGCGGCTCGTTCGATGACGCCGTCCCAGAACCCCACCTGTGTGTACAGTTCGCACAAGGACAATGTGAGTGCCGGTTCATCGGCCAGTTCTTCGGCTTCTTCAAGCAACCCAATCGCTGCGGACGTGTCTCCAGCGGCCTGATAGAGCTCGGTCAATGCTAGGATCGCAAAAAGCGCCCCCAACGAGACCTCGGCTCTGGTAGCTGTCGTGACCTGAAGTTGGATCGTAGCGTCGAATGAATATTTCAGCATCATCTCCGTGGGAAACACACTCTCCCCTCGCAGAACCGCTTCCAGCATGCGCGCGGCCAGGTAATTGTTCGAGCCAAAGAGAATCATGGCTGCCATGAGGGCCGCACTCGGCTCCTTTGCAGCCGCAGCCTGAAAATGCAACAGAGCCCGTGACGCGTCTCCTACCAGCTGTGCGTTGATGCCCTTCACGTATTCCTTCTCGTGCGCCGGAGCAAACAACCCGGGAGATGGGATCAGACGAGGCTGAACGGGTTCGGAGTGGGTCCCCCTCGCGCTAGAGGGAGCTGATCGCTGCGTCCCCCTGGAGCCGCCAAGACTCCACGAGTATCCGAAACCGGTGCCGGGAATTGACGCGGTGGCCCGAGTCCCCCTTGGCCCAGTGGATAGTCGAAATCCTTTTGTCCCGGCGCTCACGCCGAGGCCACTCCGACTCAGATTGAGGCGAACACCTTTGCCCAATCTAAAGCTCTTGCCGAACCGGATCCCCATATACGACCCCCCGTGCTGCGATACAGCCTTCGGTTCCGGGTGCGACTCGCATTTCCTTCCGGATTCACTCCAGATACTTGCCAGGATGCCCGAGAACACGCCGCAGTGCAGTAAACCCCCCTGGAGCCCACAGAATCGCCCCGTGGGGCCGTTGGGGACAGGCCCTAAGCCCCAGACCCGGACAGGGCGTGGATCAATCGTTGCCGCCTCCTTTTGCCTCCATCGCCAGGTTCCTCACGTTCACCTGCTGCGCGCCCACGTTCACCTGAACCACTGGCGCCGCCAGGCGCCGCACCGTCTCCAGAGTCCGCACGGCGGCCAGGAAGCGCCGCTGTGCCACCTCGGCCCGTCGCTGCCGATTCAGGCTCGCGGCCCACGTCGTGGGCTGCGCCCCTTGCTGCGCATCCTGCGCGTCCTCGTAATATATCGCCAGCCAGCACACCACCACCCGTTCGACAAGCAGTCGCTCGACCGGTGCGGGGGACGGTCGCGCCAACTGTGACAGCCGACCCGTCAGCGCCGCCCGGTGCAGGGCGTTCTCACCCGCGGCCCGGGTGAGCAGTGCCCCCTCCGCCTGCCCCACCAGATCCCCGTAGACTTCCCACGCGATGGGAAGCTGCTCCCGCCCCTCCACCAGCGCCGATGCATCACCCGACTCCCCTCCCCGCAGTCGGGGCCGCGTTTGCTTTCCGTTCCGCGCTCAGCGCGGAATTCGTCAGTGTGTGGTTCGCCACGTCGTCTCCTCCAGGTCCCCCGGTTGTGTTGGCGATAGCCAGCCGCCAGGAGCGCCGCCCGCGCCGGAAGTTCGACCTCTTCGCAGAAGTCCTGCACGCGGGCGTTCCACTCGGTCCATCGCCGCTACTCTGCCGCAGGGGGGGTGACTCCCGCTTGCGGAAGTACTACCTCGAAATCGAGGTCACCAGTCAGCGCGGCGCGGCTGCCGGCGGCGATGGAGGTGCAGTGGGAAGCGCCCGGCTTCGAGCCAGGGCCGTGCGAGAGAGGTGCTCAAGCGCCGGCGCGGTGCGGTTCGGGATGTGCTGGACGAGAAATCACTGGTGGCGGCGACTGGTAGCGGACACAGTTTGTCGCTTGAAGAAGCTGTGGAACCGGCACGGCGGTGAAATCCGACCGTTGCCTCATGCGTTCCTGCAGGTCATACTAAGGCATACCAGATAGAGGAAGTATGACATGAGCACTGTGGTAGGAACCAGGGGTCAGGTAACCATCGAAAAGGAGATCCGGGACCGGCTGGGTGTCGAACCTGGATGGCGCGCCTTCCAGCGATTGGAGCAGGATCACGTGGTGCTGGAGTTTCGGCCGCCCAAGCACCGTCGTTCCCTCGCCGGGATGTTGGCCGGTAAGGCGAAGCGGACGTTTCCGACGGACGAGGCCCTGGAGGCGGCGATTGAGGAAGCGTGGACCGGAGCCGCCCGCGAAGCCGAAGGGGAGGAGTTTACCGGATGACGGAAACCTCCCCCACAGTCCCGGTTCCAGAGTTGCTGGATGCCAATCCCGTGCTCCGCTATCTGCTGGCCGATCACCCGGACCAGTTCGCCCGGGCGCAGGTGTTGATTGAGAGCGATCGGCGGTTGCGCCTCAGTATCGTCACCCTGACCGAAATCGGCTACGTTCTCACCCGGGTCGCCGGGGTCCCGCGTGCCGACGCGGTGGATGCCCTCATCGCACTATTGGAGCGCGAGAACATCGAAGTCCACGAGATCGAAACAGACCTCGCCGTCCAGGCTTTAGCCCTCTGCCGGCCCAGCGGTCGCGTGAACTTCGGCGATGCGATGCTCTGGGCCGTCGCCCGCGCCTCCGCCGCGCGAGTGTGGACCTTCGACGAGCGCTTCCCGGTGGACGGCATCGAGTCGCGACGTCCGTAGTCCCATTGTCTGCGTGCCTGCGGGACCGCTGGCGCCCCAGTTGCGTGCGGCACTGCAGGCACAGCAATGACCCGCATCTTCGAGCCGCGGCCGCGTGCGAAGGCAGTGCGCAAACGCCGGCGCGGCTCGGTTCGTGATGCTCGGGAAGAGAAGCGGCAAGGGAAGCCGGCGCAGTAGGAAGCGGGGCTCTCGCTGGAACAGGCCGTCGCGCCGGGGCGGAGTTGACTGCGTATCGGAGTCAGTAGGCTGAAGGACGTTGCGATCCTTGCCGAAGGAGACACCTATCACGTGGCCCTCCGGCTCCTGATGCTGGACCCGCCTCGGACCACGGGTGCCGCCATGCCGGGACACGTCCT
>SYMT01000044.1 GCA_005805375.1 Actinomycetota bacterium | reverse complement strand
TCGGCCATTTGACGCCGCATTCGCCGCACAGGCTTCGCACCGCGCCGGCGGCCGCGATGCCCGCCGCCAGGGCCGTCCAGCCGGCCTGTGCGGACCAGAACGGGAGCACCGCCGTCATCGCCAGGCTGCCGGGCGGGGAACTCCAGGCGCGTCCCGGCCGGCCGCGTCCCGCGGCCTGCTCCGCGGCGACCAGCACATCCCCCACGACGGCCCGGTTCTCCCGGATCCGGGTGAGAGCGAGATCGTTGGTCGAAGCAAGAACCGGGAAATGCTGGATCCGCCAGACCGGCGGCGTGAACGATTTCGCCGCGGCGTAATCCGGATTGCGTTTCATCGTCCTTTGGAATGAAGGGAAGCCGGAGAATCCCGTAGAACAGTGCGGGTAGAACGCACAGAAAAGAGGCGGGTCCGTACACCGAGATCTGCCCGAGAACAAGTCTAGTGAGCACCCGATCCTGTCTGGAGTATCTGGAGTATCTGGAGGAGCACAAGTCGCAGTTTCTGGGTGAGATGCTGGAGTTCCTGCGGATTCCGAGTATCTCTTCGCTGCCGGAGCACGCCGGCGATGTGAATCGCGCTGGTGAGTGGGTGGTGCGCCGCCTGCACGCTGCCGGCCTCGAAAACGTCCGGATGCTGCCCACGGGAGGACATCCCGTGGTCACTGCCGACTGGCTGCATGCGGCCGGACGGCCCACGATTCTGCTGTACGGGCACTTCGACACCCAGCCCGTAGATCCGTTGCACCTCTGGACCAACCCCCCGTTCGAACCCACTCTTCGGGATGGGCATGTCTACGCCCGCGGCGCCTCCGATGACAAGGGGAACATGCTGATCCCCATTCTGGCGATGGAGGCGCTGTTGAAAACTTCCGGCGCCCTGCCGGTGAACGTGCGCTGCTTCTTCGAGGGCCAGGAAGAAATCGGCAGCCCGCAGATTCCTGCTTTCCTGGATACCCATCGCGACGAGTTCGCCTGCGACATGGTCATCAGCGCCGACAGCGGGCAGTTTTCGAGTGAACAGCCGGCGCTGCTCGTTGGATGCCGGGGTCTCTGCGCCGTGCAGATTACTGCGCGCGGCGCCCGCACCGACCTGCATTCCGGCATCTACGGCGGGACCGTCGCAAATCCCATTCACGCACTCGCCCAGATTCTCTCCACACTTCGGGATACGGACGGTAAGATCCTGGTAGCGGGGTTCTACGACTCGGTTGTGCCGTTGGGCCGGGAGCAGCGGGAACAACTGGCCCGGATTCCTTTTGACGAAGCGGCGTATTGCGCGCAGGTAGGGGTGGATACCCTCTTCGGTGAGGCGGGCTACACTCCGGTCGAGCGTGTGTGGGTCCGGCCCACTCTGGAGGTCAACGGAATCTGGGGTGGATTCCAGGGCGAGGGAGTGAAGACTGTGCTTCCCAACGAAGCGCACGCGAAGATCACCTGCCGTCTGGTCCCGGACCAGGACCCGCACCGAATTCCGGATCTTGTCCGGCAGCACGTGGAACGACAGACGCTGCCCGGCGTACATGTTGAAGTACGCACCCTCCCCGGCACGGCGCGCCCCTATCGGATTCCCGATGACCACCCGGGGAACCGCGCCGCCGCGGATGTGCTCCGGGAAACCTATGGGAGGGAGCCGTTTACGGTCCGCACGGGTGGGAGTATCCCTGTGTGTGAGATGTTCCAGAATGTGCTGGGAGCGTACACCGTGGGCTTCGGCTTCGCGCAAGACGACGAGCAGTTTCACGCACCGGACGAATTTTTCCGTATCAGCAGTTTTGAACGAGGCCAGGAGGCGTACTGTCGCCTGCTTCAGCGTCTTGGGATGGAGGCGACCGCATGACAACATGGAGAGTCGCGGTGCTCTGGAGCATCGTTGTGGCTGTGATTGTACTCTTGGGGACTTCCGTCCCCACTCACGCTCAGCGCAAGGATGCGTTCCGTCGAGCCCTCGATTTCATTCCCACCGAGTCGGGGCAGAAACTCGGGCTGCGCGGGCGCATCCAACTGCACTCTGAACCTGCGGGCAAGGTGGAACGGATCCTCCTGCACCTGGAAGGTCGAGAGATTGCCGCGGGCAAGAAGTTGACGATCACCGCATTGAATCCTTCAGTTTCGCCCGATCCAATCGTTCTCGGCAGCATAACGCTCGCTGCCCAGGGGCGCAAGGTGCAGGCCGATCTGGTTCTGGGGGACAAGGGGGGGGCTCCGATCCCGTTAGGGCTTTCGCCGATCGCTACCCTCACCGAGATGCGCGTGCGGGAGCCGGGGCAGCAGCAGGGAATGCTCATGTACATCGTCAATCATGAGTACGGATCCCCGGAACACTCCCTGCCCAGTCTTCGCGAGTGGGACCTGACACCTCGTCCGGCAGCGGAAGCTGCCGGGGCGCAAGCGGATGTGCAGACCCGAACGCGTTCGGGCGGCGGGCAGGAGTTTCGCGTGCGGGTTTCGGCGAACAGCTTCGCGCCGGACACGAAGGTGGAAGTCTACTTTTCCCATTGCTGCAACGGCCGAGGACAGTTTCTGGCGGGTACGCTGCAATTGAAACCGCGGGTGAAGGCGAAAGGCGTTGAAGCCGAGGCGATGTTCCGCAACTCAAAGGACCAGGCCATGCCGGTCGGGGCCTCGCCCGTGAATGGGATCACTGCGGTGTGGATCGTGGTTGAGGAGACGCAGGAGTTGCTGTTTGCCGGCGCGTATTAGGCGCATCCTGATCGCATCGTTCGTCGCGGCGACGGCAGCGACGTGTTGTGTGTCCGGACTGGCGATTCAGGCGCCTCCGCCCGTCCGTGCGGAGGCGGTGCATCCGCTCGACCCGCTGTCGCGGGAAGAACTGGCCGCGGTTTCCCGGTTGCTCCGGGCTTCTGGCCGCGTTTCCGCCGGCACGCGATATCCTCTCATCGCGCTCCGGGAGCCTCCGAAAGAGGATGTGCTCACGCTGCGGCCGGGGGCGGCGGTGCGCCGGGAGGCCGAAGTGGTGGCCTACGACCGGGACCGGAACCGCACTTTTGAGGGAGTCGTAGACCTGCGCGCCGGGCGGGTGATTGAATGGAACGAGCGTCCCGGAATCCAGCCGTCGTTGACGCTGGATGATTTCCGTGCGGCCGATCAGATCGTGCGCGCCGACCCACGCTGGCAGGAGGCGCTGCGCCGCCGGGGCATCGCGGACTCGGAGAACGTTTCAGTGGACAGTTGGCCCTATGGTGGGCCCGCACCGGACGGGAGCCGGTCCCGATTGGTGCGCGCGGTTTCCCACTACGGGGGGGGGGAAAGCAACTCTCTCTCCCGCCCGGTGGAAGGGATCGTCGCGGAGGTGGACCTGAATGTCCGGAAAGTGGTGCGCTTCCACGACACCGGCATCGTTCCCATCGCTCCTGCCGCCGCCGAGTACCGCCGCAACCTGATCGGGCCCCTGCGGCCGGCGCTTTCTCCGCTCCGGATCGGACAGCCGGGTGGGCCCGGATTCGAGGTGCGCGGCAGCAAAGTCCGGTGGGACCGCTGGCGCTTCCGGTTCAGCCGCCACCCTCGTGAGGGCCTGGTGCTGCACCAGGTGGGCTGGCAGGACGGGACCCGGCTCCGTCCCATCCTCTACCGGGCCTCCCTCGCAGAGATGGCGGTGCCGTACGCCGACCCGAGTTCCAACTGGTCATTCCGTGCCGTATTCGATGCCGGGGAGAATGGGTTGGGCTGGATGGCGATGCCGCTGGAACCGGGTCGGGACGCACCGGAGAATGCGGTTTTCTTCCCCGCAGTGCTCGCGAACCACAGCGGTGAGCCCTACGAAAGTCCGCGGGTCGTGGCCCTCTACGAACGGGACGGGGGGTTGCTCTGGAAGCATTACGACCTCGGGTCGCAGGAGAATGAGTCGCGCCGGGGCCGGCAACTGGTGCTGGGTATCGTCTCGACCGTGGGTAACTACGACTACGGCACTCACTGGATCTTCCACCAGGACGGCACCCTCGAGGCCGGACTCGAGTTGACGGGAATCATGACCGCCTAAGGGGTGCCCCGCCGTTCCGGGTCCGAGGAGAACCACTCTCGTCCGGCGTTCGGGCACCTGGTAGCGCCGCACGTGGAGGCGGTGCATCACCAGCATTTCTTCTCGTTCCGTCTGGACCTGGACGTGGATGGGGCAGACGGCAACACCGTGGTGGAGCAGAACGCGCGACCACTGGCTGCCGGGCCCGATAACCCATTGGGGAACGGCTTCGTGATGCGCGAAACTCCCCTGACGAAGGAAAGTGAGGCAAAGCGCCGCCTCGATCTCGCCTCCAGCCGCCGCTGGAAGGTCATCCATCCCGCCATGCGGAACGCACTAGGGCAGGCAGTGGGCTACACGCTGCTGCCCGGTGAAAATGCCCTGCCGCTGTCACTGCCCGGGTCGCCGTTCCGCCGGCGCGCCGGATTCCTGGAGGCGCACCTCTGGGCCACTCCGTACGCCCGCGACGAGCAGTATCCTGCCGGCCGGCACCCGAACCAGAGCGCCGGAGAAGACGACGGTCTGGCCGCCTGGACCCGCGCCGACCGGCCGCTCGTGGAACGCGACGTGGTCCTGTGGTACACTCTGGGGGTAACCCATCTCCCCCGCCCGGAGGATTTCCCCGTGATGCCGGTGCACCGGGCGGGCTTTCGCCTCGTCCCCACCGGCTTCTTCGCCCGGAACCCCGCGCTGGACGTGCCCTGAAGAGGAGCCTGGATGCAGAAGTTTGCGATCTGCAATGAAACGTATCAGGACTGGACCTGGGAAGAAGTCTGTCGTTCCGTCGCCGACACGGGGTACGACGGTGTCGAGATCGCGCCGTTTACCTTCGGGCCTTCCGTGACGGACGTGTCGCCGGAGCGCCGCCGGGAGATCCGGCAGGCGGCTGCCGATCACGGCCTGGAGATTGTCGGCCTCCACTGGCTGCTGGTTTCCCCCAAGGGCCTGCATGTCCACACCCGGGATGATGCCCTGCGGGCACGCACTGTGGACTACCTGCGGGCGCTCGTGGACTTTGCGGGTGATATCGGCGCGCCGGTCATGATCTTCGGGTCACCGTTCCAACGGAAACTGGAGGATGCAGACCGCGACGGCGCCTGGCAGCGCACGCAGGACTCGTATCGCCGCCTCCTGCCGCACCTGGCGGATCGCGGCGTGCGTCTCTGCCAGGAATCCCTCCCGGCGCCGGAGTGCGATTTCATCATGACTGCGGCAGAGGCCGCCCAGATGGTGCGTGAATTGGACCACCCCCACTTCCGGCTGATGCTCGATGTGAAGTCCATGTGCTCGGAGGACCGGTCCCCGGACGCCATCATCCGGGACTTCGCACCGTTGGTGGACCACTTCCACGCCAACGATGCCAACCGTCGCGGGCCTGGCTTCGGGGACACGGATTTCCGTCCGATAGCTGCCGCGCTGAAGGAAGTCGGGTACGCCGGGTACGTATCCGTCGAGGTCTTCGACTATTCGCCCGACCCCGTGACCATTGCCCGCGAAAGTCTGCGCTATCTCAAAGAGGTCTTTGGGGTCTGAACGGGCAACCCCAGGAGAGGAGGAGACGAACCATGCCGGTGATTGAAATCGTCACGGAACTGGATTGCCCGGCGCCCACGCCGGTACGCTTCGCCGCCCCAACCGGCGGCGCGTCAGGAGACTGGGTGCTGCGGCACGAGGGGAGCGGAGCACGCCACCCGGCGCAGCCCGACGGGGATGGCGTGGTTGCCATGCTTCCGAAGTTGACGCCCGGAAAGCATCGCTTCCAACTGGAACAGGGCTCCGCCGGAGGGCGTGTATCCCTCAAAGAGGAAAGCCCGACCGAGATCGGAATCCATCTGCCCGAGGGTCACTTCACGACCTATCGCTTCGCTGCCGAGACCGCGCGCCCCTACTTCTATCCGGTCCACGGTCCGGGCGGAAAGCGCGTCACCCGCGACTACCCGATGCAGGACATTGAGGCCGAGAAGGCAGCAAAGGACCAGGACCATCCGCATCATCGTTCCTTCTGGACCGCGTATGACGAGACCAACGGAGTGAACAACTGGGCGGAAACGGCCGGCAAGCACGGCTGGACCCGCCATGTCCGCTTCGAAGCGCGGGAGCAGGGACCGGCCTTCGCGGGCTTCACTGCATTTTCGAACTGGCTCACTCCCGATCAGGCGAAGCCGTTTGTGGACGAGCGGCGTCGCATTCGCGTGTATAACGCCGGGCCTGCCCATCGGCTGCTCGACTATGACGTGCAACTCATCGCCACATACGAAGACGTGGAGTATGGAGACACCAAGGAAGGCGGGATCCTCGCCTGGCGGGTGTTCTACCTGATGAAGGAAGCGCACGGCGGTCGCATGGAGAACAGCGACGGCCTGGTGGGTGAAAAGCTCTGTTGGGGCAAGCGCGCCTCGTGGCTGGACTACAGCGGCATGGCTCAGGATGAATTACAGGGCGTCGCGATGATGGACCACCCGGGGAATCTGAACCATCCCTGCCGTTGGCACACCCGAGCGTACGGATTGGTGGGGGCAAATCCTTTTGCCACCAACGCCTTTGAGCCCCAAGCGCCCAAGACTCCGTTCCACCAGAAGAAGGGGACCACCCTGAACTTCCGGTACCGCGTGATGATCCACCGCGGAAACGCACATCAGGCTCACGTGGACGCTGCGTATCACGCCTGGGTGCAGCCGCCGCGTGTCGTGATTACATAGCGCGGTCCTGCTGCAGCGCGAAACAAGCAGAACCCGGTGGTTTCCCACCGGGTTCTGCTTGTTGGGCGGTCGTCGAGGGCGACTAGTCCGCGACAAGTCCGGTGATGTGCTGTCCGCTGCTGACCGGGGCCGGCGACTGGTAGGTGCTCAGCTCGGTCGGCTGACCGCCCTCGCCAATCTTGAAGATGTTGATCTTGCGATCTGTAGAACTGATCGCATACAGCCACTTTCCGTCGCTCGAAAGCGCCAGATCCTTCGTGTCCGGGCTGGAGCCGCCGCGTCGCTTGACGCTGCCCTTCAGTTCGAGATGCCCGTTCGGATGCACGGCGTACGTGCTGATCGAGTTGCTCACAAAGTTGGCGACGTAGAGCCACTTGCCGTCGGCGCTGATCACGGTCCAGCAGGACGCGCCCTCCCGGCTGGCGTAGGGCGTTCCGAGATACTTCAGCCCGGCATCGCCTGCGTTTACGTCAAACACCGTGATGGCGCTCCCGCGGAAGTTGGAGGCGTAGAGGCGATCCCGGATCGGATCCCACGAGAAGCCCACGGTTCCGGAGATCGGCGCGGTGCTGATGGGCGAGCCGGGACCCTCACGCAGGGCGCCGCCGCTCTGCACTTTGTAGGTGTGTACCTGGCTCGTGGACGCGTCCTGAAAGCCGGAAGTCACCGCAAGGCAGTCGCCCTTCGCGTTGAACTCCACTTGTGCCGGCCCGAGACCCGCAGGAAACCGGACCGTCGAGCCGGCAATGGGTGTCAGCCGCCCCTGCGGGTCAATCCGGAACCCGGTGATGTTCGGGAGCCCGGCAGGTCGCGCAAACGCCGGCGCCTGGTTGGCGACATAGACCAGATCCCCGTGGACCGCCAGACTGAGGGGAGTGTCGCCGCCGGACGGGAACGGGGCGCCGGCCACGAGCGTGAGAGCGCCCCCGGCCTTCCGTTCGAACACGGAGATGGAGTTGCTGCCCGGATTCACCGCCAGAACGTGCTTGCCGTGGAAGCGAATGGCGCCCTGCTCGTCAATGTCGTCCCCTGCGCTGGGAAGAGCCAGCCCCTTGCCTCCCGTCGCAAAGGGGGATCCGGTGACTTCCGTGAGGGTCCCTTCTCCGTCCCGCTGGAAAACGACGACCCCGTTGCGCTGTGCGTCGTTGTTGATCGTGTAAATGTAGCCGGTCTTGCCGGCATTCTGTGCCGAGACGGGATTGCCGCCCGCGAGGACCGCCGCACAGGCTGCGAGGGTTGCTCCAAGAATCGTCCGTCTTCCGATGTTAGCGTGCATTTCGTGATTGTCCAGGTTGTTGGGACTGCGTGTCCCGTTGCTGTCCGATAGAATGCCGATGTGTATCCGTGAGTTCCCGGAAAGGTGGACGACTCTGGAGAACCGGACGGGGCTGCAGTCCAGGCAGGGGAGACACGCGATGTGCCGGGTACTGCGGCAACAGCCACACCTGCGCGGGCCAGCGGGCCAGCGGGCCGATCGGCCGAGCTGCGGGTCAGTCTCGGAGCCGGCGCTTGGCGCCGTGGGGCGCCGCAGTCCATCGGGCTGACAGGCGGAGCAGATGCAGCGGTGTCTCCCCGGACTCTGTTGGTGCGTGCACCAGGTCCGTTCTTCCCGGGAGCACGGTCCGCAGGCTCAGTATCTGCGGACCGGATGGATGTGGCGCAGGCTCCGCACGCGGATCGGAGGTTGTCTGGGTACACTTCGGACCCGGAGCGAGAGGTGCCCTGCCCGCCCGGTGTCGCTCGCTCCGTCCCGAGTGGTCCACTGGGTGTTCCAGGTGAAAATGCAAAAACGCGCGGCGGTGAAAAAGGTGAAACACTGGGGGGTCGCGAAAACTGCCAAACCACAGTTAGAGAAGCAGGCGAGGCGGGCGGCGGCAGCACCGGAGTGGCGTGGGCCGAGGCGATAGCTGAAAGACGCGGGATCGCTGTTCTGACAATGGGGAGCACCTCAGTCTATAATTCTCCCACGAAATCGGCCATAACTCGCCGGAAAGTCGTTCACAGTGTCCTGGCAGTGCTGCTACTGCGGCAATGACTGGTCGAGCAGGCTTCTGAGGTTGGGCGTTGTGCGTGGGTGCGAGTAGGTGGAGAGCCTGATGAGAGAGACGGTTATGTCCAATCGGAGTGGAACGCGATGTCAACAGTGATCGGTATCTGTCGTCTCAACCAACAGTGTGACCCAAACGCTTCAATCTCAATTCACGTCAGCCCACAGCCGGGTGCACTTCTAGAACGTCGGGATCTGCCCCCTCGAAGCGCCCCGGCAACCAGGCCTCCCAGAGTTTTCAACGCGGCCCCCAACCATGCCCCGCCAGTCCTGGTGCTCCTCGCTCTCTTGGGCTTCGCCCTGGCGAATTCACCATGCCAGGCGGAACCTCGTACAAAGACCGCGGTCGGGTGGCAGGATGCATCTCTGGATAGGGCGTTGAAACAGGCAACCCCCTTGCTCACCGGTGGCGCGGGCATCGTGACAGATAGTTACGATGACGAGAAATCCAGGAGCACTTTCTCGGGTTCAGTGGATGATGCGGATGGCCTCGTGAAGGTGCTGGCGAAGGAGTACCGTCGGGGCCGCCTGCGCCGGGGTTCCATTTCGTTGCTCCGTCATCCGCGCTGGTTCGATCTGGAAGCTGCCACGCGTCCCATACCTGGGACTGCCGGCGTTGTTCGCACTTGCGAGATCAACCGCACAGGCGGCACTCCGGCTGGCGGCGAAGCTGCACCGTTGAGAGTCGTCGCCGGGCGGGCCCGGCTTCGAGAGTTTTGTTCGGCGCTGACCAAGGCAGTTGGGAAGCCATACTCGGTGGACGCACGCCTGGCGCGGCGCCAGTTGAATGCCATCATCCCGTGCGGGACCGCTGCGGAGGTCCGGGAGGCCATCACGGCGCTCTTTGCCGACTCCGAGTGGGTTCGCCTGCCTTTGGGCTGGCAATTGCGTCTCCGTCCCGAGAGCGAAGCAATCAGGCAGGCCCTCGAACGCTGGCCCTTCCGGAGTGGTGACGACGACGAGATGCTTACTAAGGAGGCGCTTGCGGCTCAGGCCGTGGGGGAGTTGACGAGTACCCAGCACCAGGCTATGGCGGCGGGTGCGGAGGTAGGTCTCCCCTGGAGCACAATTTCGTCGAGTACGCGCGCCCTGGTACTCCAGTGGGGCGGGGCGAACAGGAACATCGCGGTGCGAAGCGGAAATTTGGACGCAGATCTCTATCCCGATCTGTCCCGCGTGGGAGACCTTGCCGTTATGCTGCGGTTTGACGGTCAAGGGCGCCTCCACTCGAGCGTAGTGGGGCGAACTCGAACTGGAATGCGCGTCGTGTTTTGATCTGTATCATCGGCGACAGGCGTTCGATTCGAGCATAACGTGCACGATGGACGATATGCACTCCATGAGTACCCACATTACGACGTCGGAGGGCGGCGACGCGGGGGCTGGCAAGAGGACCTGGGATGTTTCGGGATCTGCCAAGGCAGTATCTGAGGCAACCATATTTCATGACTATTTCAAGTGCGATGACTTTCCAGCAGACTTGGGGGAGACTCGCCGTCCGTGGTCTATGAAAAAGTCGTTATAGCCGCTCTATAGCGACAGATACGGATCTCCGCGAGACTCCTTGGCTGCATTGACCACGAGGTCATCATCAGGCCCCTTGACTGAGGCACGGCACACTGGAGCCCACACAAAGTGTGGTGGTGCTCGGGCACCGAAAGCGGGCCGGCAGTGGTCAACGAGAAACTGCGGTAACCGCCAGGCTGACGGCCGGCGCTGCGGGGGTGCAAAGATGGCCACGCGAGCGCCGCAGTGCAGGCTCGTGTGGCCCAGGTGGTGGTGGAAGGCAAGGTGGCGACCCTGGACGTGCTGCACACCCACCGCCGGACGGCGCAGCAGAGCGGGGATGCGGGCGGAGACTACCTGATGACCGGGAAGGGCAACCAACCGGAACTGCGGGCGGCGGTGGAGGACTGCTTCGCGCCGCACCGGGCGCCGGACTAAGATCGGGACAGCGCGGAGGAGAAGGACACCGGGCACGGGCGGAGCGAGCACCGCTGGTTGGTGACGGTCAGCTTGTCGGACGAAAGCGTGCAGGTGTTGCAAGAATGGCCCCACGCGCGGCAGGTGTTTGTGGTGCGGCGGCGCGTCTGGCGTCCCCGGAAGCAGGACTGGCGGGAGGAAGTGGCGTTCGGGATTGACAGCCTCGACCGGGAGCGCGCGGGACCAGCGGAGCTCTTGCGGCTCAACCGGGGGCATTGGCAGATCGAGAACCGGAGTCGCTGGGTGCGGGGCGTGACGCTACGAGAAGATGCGGGCTTGGTGCGGACGGGGAAGAGCGCGCAGACTCTGGCGTTGTGTCGGACCGTGGTCCGTAGCCGGCTCCGCCTGGAAAGGGTCACCAATGTCGCCCAGGAACTCCGCCGTCTCGCCGCAAGTCCGCTTGAATCGCTGCGCTTGCTGGGCATCCCCGACAATTGAATCGCCCTGGGGGTAGGCCCGTCTGGAACGAGAAATGTTGGGTGAAGTCGCCTGGAGTAGAGGCGATTCACAACGAAAAAGGGCCAGGCGGCGGCTTGTTGGTGTGGATCGTCACGTTTCCCGTTCCATCTGGAGTGCTTCCAGTGGAACACGGAATCTGCGATCTCAGCGATAGTGTGAGATCCTGGCAAACTGTTGATGGCGGTCCATTGGAGGAAACTACGAATGCGTGACTGCACACTGCGTGGACAGATCGTGATCGCGGTAC
>SYMT01000390.1 GCA_005805375.1 Actinomycetota bacterium | reverse complement strand
TATCCTTTCACCACCCTCGTGCCGAACCTAGGCGTGGTGCAGGTCGAGGTAGGGCGGTCCTTCGTGGTTGCGGACATCCCCGGCCTGATCGAAGGAGCCAGCGAGGGCGCGGGCCTGGGGCACCAGTTCCTGCGCCATATCGAACGCACGCGGCTACTCGTGCATCTGTTGGACGTCTCCGGGCTCACCATGCGTGATGCGTACGAAGACTACCGGGTGGTGAACCAGGAACTGGTCGCGTACAGCGATGTGCTGGCCGGGTTACCCCAGTGGGTGGCGCTCAATAAGACCGACATGCCGGACGCCGCAGTGCTTCTGCCGGACCTGCAGGCTCGACTGGAAGCCGAAGGGCGGCGAGTGTTCGTTGTTTCCGCGCTCACCGGCGCGGGCACACAAGCCCTCACCTACGCACTGATGGAAGCCCTGGAAGCAATGCCGGCCCCGGCGCCGCTCGCAGAAGAAGCGGTAGTCCATTACCGTGCACCGGAGGCCAACATCTGGGAAGTAGCCCAGGAGGACGACGGCTATGTGGTGCGGGGGCGCGGCATCGAACGCCTCGTGGCGATGACCGACATGGACAACGAGGCCGGTGTCCACCGCCTGCAGCGCATTCTCGAGAAGATGGGCATCATCTCCCGCCTGCGGGCACTGGGTGCTGCTGAGGGCGTGCAGGTGCGCATTGGCAAAGAGGAGTTCGATTTCGTCGAATGAGTGATCTGGAAGAACTTGATCCCGAACTGGATTTGGACCAGGAGCCGGATTCAGACGACCTGCGCACCCTCGTCGTCAAGGTGGGCACCACCACGCTCACCGATGCGGAGGGCCGTCTGGATGAGGCGTACGTGTCCACGCTGGCGGACGACCTCTGCGCCCTGATGGACCTGGGGCGACGAGTGGTGCTGGTGACCTCCGGGGCGGTCCGGGCCGGCGCGGAACAACTCGGGTGGACCGCCCGCCCCCGCAAAGTAGCGCTCAAGCAGGCGGCGGCGGCCGTGGGTCAGGGACGTCTGATGGCGCTGTACGGCGCCGCCTTCGCACGGCACGGACGGGTCGTCGGACAGGTCCTGCTCACGCGCCAACTCGCCCAGGATCGGCAGCGCTATGTCAATGCGCAGAACACCCTGCAGGCGCTCCTCCGGCACGAAGCCGTCCCCATAGTCAATGAAAACGACACGGTTGCGATTGAAGAGCTTCAGTTCGGCGACAACGACACTCTGGCGGCTCTCGTGGCGGTGCTCGTCCAGGCCGATCTGCTGCTGATCCTCACCAACGTGGACGGCCTGCTCGACCGCAGCGGCGCCGTGATCTCCGAAGTGTCCGACATCACTCCGGCAGTGTATGCGCTGGCCGGCGGCGCCGGGGAACATGGTTCCGGCGGGATGGTAACCAAAGTAGGCGCAGCCGAAATTACCGGGGCGGCGGGCATCCCGACAGTCATCACCCAGGGTCGCCGACCGACAGTGGTGCTGGAGGCAGCGGCCGGGACAGCGCCCGGCACGTACTTCTTGCCGGGCCCGAACCGGCTGCGCGGCCGCAAGCACTGGCTTGCCTTCGGGACTCAACCCACCGGCGCGCTGACGGTGAATGGGCCGGCCCGACGCGCTCTGGTCGAGGACCACCGGTCGCTCCTCCCCGCGGGGGTGACCCGGGTACACGGCAGCTTCCAGCCCGGGGACACCGTGAGCCTGCAGACGGAAGAGGGCCGGGAATTCGCCCGCGGAATGATCGGGTGCGACGCGCGCGAGGCCCGCGCGCTGATGGGCCTGCGCAGCTCCGAAGCCGAGGCCGTCCTGGGTCGCAGGGGCGTCGTGGAACTCATCCACCGCGACAACCTGGCCATCCTCCCCACCGCGTACCGGCGATAAGACCGCCTCAAAAGAGGGATTGCGCCGGTACCCGCCCTGTGCTAGAATGCCGGCACGGCGGTAGCCCCCAGGAGAGGTGCCCGAGTGGCCGAAGGGAGCGGTTTGCTAAACCGTCGCACGTCAAAAGCGTGCCGCGGGTTCGAATCCCGCCCTCTCCGTGAAATCAGACCCCGCAGTCCGGCATCGGACGAGCGGGCAGTATGGGGTCGAAGAATCCATTCTTCGACCCTTTCATTGTTCGTGCATCGTCGAAGGACCGTAGGCCGCGCCTTGCGGGCGGCTCGGTGCACAGCCGGTAGGTCCTCGTGACTCGGGTCGGGCTTGCTGAAACTCTCTCGCTCCCCCGAACCCCGCCGGGTGTCCTCGGGGCGCAGCGAGTGTCCCCCCAACGCACCGGTGGACCGCCCGGTCCACACCAATGGTTCCTCGATGCCGAACGGCGCCCGGCATCTGTCCCATGCGCCTGCAAGGGCTACCGCTTCAGGTGTCGCCGCAGAAAGCGGTAGGCTTGCTCCCGGGCATCGGCAGGGAAGTCGTGGGGCGAGTCGGGATAGTAGCCGGCAAGATGCTTCTCAGCGCCATAGAGAGCGTAGACCGGCCGCGCAGCGGCGAGAGTCTCCCTGACGCCCGTGACGTCGAAATCATCGTCGCGCGTGGCGGCGCACGCCAGGAAGGGGCGGGGGGCAAGTGCAGCGACGATCTCCGTGAAATCGAAGGGGATGCGGTCAGCGTCATTCCCGAACAGGGTGGCCAGGCGAGGCAGGTAGCGCGGGCCGGTCCAGCTCGGCACATCATCTCGGTGGAAGCGCGTGAAACCGCAACTGGACACGATGGCCTGTACTCGAGGCTCGAAGAGTGCAAGAAAGAGGGCGTTGTGCCCGCCGAGGGAGTGGCCAATCACTCCGATGCGGTCGGAGTGCACCTCCGGCAGGCCCACCAGGAGGTCCACGGCGCGGATGTGATCCCAGACACCCTTCATCGTGCCGCTCGCGTAGCCGTGCGCCGGGGTGAAGTTCCAGGGGTGATCGCCGAATGACGGGTAGTCGGGCGCGAGCGTGACGAACCCCTGTTCCGCAAGGTGCCGGGCATAGTGGAGGTTGGGGCTGCCGCCCAGTCCGGCCGGTTCCCCCTTCCCGATCTGCACGGTCTGGTGCAGGCACAAGACCGCCGGGCGCTTCTTGCGCGCGGCCGGGAGGAACAGGTAGGCGGACACCCGGTCACCCGGTTCGGACTGGTAGGTAAGCTTTCGCCGGAGCAGGCGCCCGACGCGCACCTCTTCCTCGATCCGCACATCCAGCGGAACTCGCTGTGCGGGCCCGGGAAGGGCGCCCGCGGCGCTGCGGAAGTGAGCGCGGATGTGCTCCCGGCGGGCCTCCCAATCGGCGGGAGTGCGGATCGGGTGGCGCGCGCCCGTGGAATCAAGACGGTACGTCAGATCCTGGTGCTCGGGGTACTCCGGGACGTTTTCCTGATACAGCCAGGCTACCGGAAACACGGCCGTCTTCAAGTGGATCGGGTAGTTGGCCATTCGGCCGGATGGCTCGTACCGACAGGTCCAGTAGTTGAGGACCACGGAACCGCTGCGCGTGAAGGCGGCGCCCGGGTTCGTGAAGGCGGCGCCGGGGTCGGTCTCGATCGGACGGGGGGCGCTCCAGGTACGCCCCTCGTCGCACGAGATCGCCACGCTCAGCGGTGTGCGCTTCCCGAAGTGTGAAGCCCACTTGGCATCGTACCGGGCGGCGTTCCAGATCAGGAGCAGGTCTCCTGTCGCCGGAATACGGATCAACTCCGGGCACGATTCCGGCGCTTCGAGCCCGAGCGATGTGGCCGGTGACCAGGTGCGCCCGGAATCTCGAGATTCCGCCCGGTAGATGGCACCGAGCTGCGTGCGCACAACCATCATGAGGCGTCCGTCCCGGGATTCCTCGACATGTGGTTCCATTGCGCCGCGCATTCCGGCGTCTACCCACTGGTCTCCCAGGGTCCAGGTGCGCCCGTCATCGTCGCTCCAGCAGACGCCGGACTGCCAGTGGTCGCGCTCACCAGGGCGACTACTATCGCGACAAACGGGAATGAGGAGCCGTCCGGAGGAGAGCTGTCTGAGGGTAGCACTGCAGAGTGTGCTCGTGCTGTTTTGCCAGAGCGTGGAGAGAGGCGCAAACGTGTCGCCGTCATCGTGGGAGACCCAGGCGTAGGCGCTCGCAGGCGGGTTCCCTCCTCCTTCTCGACGGTGGTAACGCATGAAACAGAACACGAGAGCGCCGTCTTTGCGTCGCAACAGGCTGGGCGAATAGACGTTGATATCCTGCGGTCCCGGCTCGGCCACCACCCGGCGTCCGGCCCAGGTGCGCCCGCCGTCCGCGGAAATCTGCGCC
Source organism: Actinomycetota bacterium (assembly GCA_005805375.1). Classification (GTDB taxonomy): domain Bacteria; phylum Armatimonadota; class SYMT01; order SYMT01; family SYMT01; genus SYMT01. The sequence continues at coordinate 18,702 of SYMT01000390.1, read as the reverse complement.
ACGAGACGACCTGGGAAGAAATCCGAATCCCCTTCGCCCTTCTCGAACTCCTGGTAGATCATCAGCAGGCGCCCGTCGCGGCGCTCTACGATCGTCCCCTCGGAGTTCCGCACAACACGGTCCCGGGCCTCAACGGCCAGGAACGTCTCGACTCGGTGCGGGCGGAAGGCCGGATGCACAGGCGACATGAGTAGCAGGAGTACGAGGAACCCGGCGATTCCGCTCGCACCTCCGAGTGAGGGTCGGTGAAGCATTCGCAAAGTCCGGGTGCGGTCACGCCGCGACGGAAGGACGCACATGCGGGTTCCCCACCGGACGCGATGCGCGAAATCTCTGGCGTCTCACGGGTGGGTTCCCTGCCCGGCGGACGAAACGAGCGGCTGGCGCCGCCCTGATCCTTCGCCGGGCAGGTACGCGTGCTCAGGGCACGCGCGGGTCGAACTCTACGCCCATCTGCCGATACGAGGCCTGTACCTGCGCATCCGTGGTCGCTTCGGTGAAATCCGGCATGTACTTGGAGTGCCCGTCGGCGAAGAGGAAGATGCGCCCCTTCTGGTGACGCTTGCTGGCAGTCCAGCGACCGGTCGCACCGGCGTTGTATCCTGGAATCATGTAGTAGGTGCCGTACGCGGTTGCGGACCAGGGAGCGGTGCCCTTGCCGTACTCAGACAGGAGCATCAACTTGGCGGGCGCCGACATTTCCGCCAGCGTGACCACTCCGGTGGCGGGGGCCCCCCCGAGCGAACTGCGCGACAGGAAATAGTTCGCCGCATAGCTCAGCGGGAAAATGCGGGCCAGCTCCTGGGGCTGCATGTTCGGCACGGCCCCCGGCCAACCGATGAACACAAGCATCTGCCCAAACCCGTTCAAACTGTCCGGTTTGGAGAAGCATGCCTTGTCGGGATCCGAGGGACAGGAATAGAGGCCGTAGTTCTTCACGTAGGGTTGCAGCGTAATCGGCCACGGAAGAGAGCCCCGGAGCCAGGTCGCGCAGCCGCCCAGGTAGCTGTCGCCGCACGTCACGAACGGGAAGGTCTCATCGTAATCCTGCGCGTACATGAGAAAGCCGGTGCCGATTTGCTTCAGGTTGCTGAGACAGGTCGCAGTGCGCGCCTTGTCTCGGGCCTGCGCAAAAACGGGGAAGAGGATGGCGGCGAGAATTGCGATGATCGCAATTACGACGAGAAGTTCGATGAGAGTGAACCCTCGTCGGCGTTGTGTGGTCATGATGAAATGCCCTTCTGAGGAATGAAGTGTGGAATGTCGGCGCCGGAATGCGACGCACACGCCCAGCGATGGCGCCGGAAACTTCTCCATCGTGCCGAATGTTCAGGTTTTCCTGTGGTCACCCGGCCCTACATTATAGTACCGATGGGGAAAAACCGCCCAGCCCTGCCGTGCACCGGAGCTGAAAGAAGACCGGCCGCCCGATGCGGCGCGTTGCGCGGAAGTCTGACTGCCTTGCACACGAACGAGACCTCGATCCCATGACCTGCGAAGACCTGCGGGAGCAACTTGCAAGCGCATCCAACTCGCTCTACCTATACCTGCTGCTCTGTGAGCAGCACCGCCTGCCCGTTCCTGAGGCGCTGCGGGGGGCGCACGCAGCCATCCGATCCGAAATCCGGCGGCTGGACTCTGGGGCTCCCCAACCGCCTGAGCCGGCCCGGACCGGCGCGGCGCCGCTCCAGACAACGCTGACACTCGACTGAAACCACGCCGAGGTGGACCACGACTCGGGTTGTGCCATCCCCCCCACGCACCTCCCTACGGCACGGGACACGCACTCGGGAACACATCCGATGCGGCGGGTGGGACGGCACAACCCCACTCCGCCGACTGCCCCGACTGCGCCGGTTCAGGCGCTCCGGAGACAACATCGAAGACTATGCCACAATTCACAACCGGACGCCCGTGCACAAGAGGATATACTGTGAGGTGCGTGACGGCGTGGGATCTCCACTTCCGAAAGCGTTCAGCCTTCGTCGTCCACCGGGCCTCTCATCGAGCGTCGACACTTTTGCGTTGCTGCCCGCAGCAGCGACGGTCGGCCCAGTCGTGCCGGGCAGTGGTGGAGACCCGTCGTTTCCGACGTGTGGAGCATTTGCCGTAGTGGGTTCTCGATCTCCCCTCCAGAAGGGAAGCACAGTTTCTCAGAGTAAGTCGCAACTCCGGGTGCTGTTCCTGGCTCCCAGCCCGGTCGAAGCGGCAGCCACCCGGTACCGTATTCAGCAGTATGTGCCGTACCTGGAGCAGGCCGGCGGGGTCGCCACGGTCGCGCCCTTCTTGAATTCCGACACGTTTCGGATCATCTATCGTCCCGGCCAGTTGCCGCGTAAGGTTGCCGGGCTCGCCCTCGCGGCATTGTCTCGGGTCCGTGACCTGATGCGCGCCGCACACCACGACGTGGTGTTCGTCGCACGAGAGGCGATGCTGTTCGGACCGCCGGTGATCGAGGCGCTGGTCCGCCGGGCTCTGCGCCGCCCGATGGTCTTCGACTATGATGACGCGACGTTCGTGCCGTATGTGAGTCCCACGTACGGGCGGCTGGCCACCTTCCTCAAGGCGCCGGCGAAGACGGACGACATTCTGCGGATGAGCACCTCGGTATTGGCGGGAAACTCGTACCTGGCGGAGTACGCCAAACGGTTCAATGCCAACGTGGAGATTCTACCCACAGTGGTGGATACAGAGCAGTTTGCATCAACGCAGCCGGAACCGCGCCGGGATACGATGCCGGTTGTCGGCTGGATCGGGAGCCATTCTACGACGCAGTATCTCGACTTACTGCTGCCGGTGCTCGAAGAAGTACGGCGACGGCGCCCGTTCCGGCTGCGCGTGATCGGGGCATCTCGCGAGATTCAAGTCCCGGGTCTCGAAGTCGAGAATCGACCCTGGCGGCTGGAGTCGGAGATCCGCGACTTTCGCAGTCTGGATATCGGAGTCTACCCGCTCAAGGACGATGACTGGGCGCGAGGCAAGTGTGCATTCAAGGCGATCCAGTACATGGCCGCCCGGGTGCCCTGCGTCAGTTCCCCCGTGGGAATGACCACAGAAGTTATCGCCCATGGGGCGAACGGATTTCTGGCTGGGTCGTCTGATGAATGGGCTGTGGCTCTGGAAGCGCTTCTCGACGATCCCCCGTTGCGGGAGAGCTTCCGAAAGGCCGGCTACGCGACGATCCACGAACGTTACTCGCTCCAGGCGCACGCGCCCCGATTCGTTGCCGCATTGCGCGAGGCGGCTGCTTCTGCGGGTTAACCTGCTACCTCGGGACGAATTACGGTACGCCGACCAATTTGGGGTGTGAACCGGACGCCGGGTGGGTAGACAAAGAGACAAGCGCACGAGAGTAAGAACCCCTACGTGGTAGGGAGAAAAGGAAGCTATCGAATGAGGGTCCTGGTGACCGGCGCTGCCGGGTTCATCGGTTCGCATCTGGTGCGGGCGCTACTGGAAACAGGACACACGGTACGAGGGATAGACAACCTGCGCACGGGGTTATTCTGGCGCGTCGAATCGCTGCTGAATGAGTTTGAGTGGATGCAGGCGGACATTTGCGACCCCGACGCGGCGACTCGCGCGGTGGCCGGGATGGATGCCGTGCTGCATCAGGCTGCGATTCCCTCCGTGTCGCGTTCACTGGAGGATCCGGTCGCCAGCAGCCACGCGAACGTGCAGGGAACGATCACTCTGCTGCAGGCAGCTCGCCTCTCCGGAGTGCGGCGTCTCGTATATGCCGGTTCGTCGTCGGCGTATGGGGACACGCCGACGCTGCCCAAAGTCGAGACGATGCACCCGTGCCCGATGAGTCCGTACGCCGTAGGTAAACTGGCTGCCGAGCAGTATTGCAAGGTATTCGGCCAGTTGGGCTTTGTAGAGACAGTCTGCTTCCGCTACTTCAACGTGTTCGGTCCGATGCAGGATCCGAATTCCGCGTACGCGGCAGTCATCCCGAAGTTTGCCACCGCGCTCCTGAAGGGCGAGGCGATTACTTTGCAGGGGAACGGGACGCAATCGCGCGACTTCACCTATGTCGCCAATGTGGTGCGGGCAAACCTGCTTGCGTTGCAGGCAGATGGCACGCGCGTCAACGGAGAACTGTTCAACATCGGCTGCGGCCAACGGTACGACTTGAACTACCTCATCCGGGAACTCGGGACGATCCTGGGGGTTGAACCCCGGGTGGAACGCCTGCCCCGGCGGCAAGGCGATGTGCCGCATTCCCTTGCAGACATCAACAAAGCTAAGGAACTCCTGGGCTACGAGCCGGTCGTACACCTTCCGGATGGGCTGCGACACACCGTAGCCTGGTGCCGCGAGCAGTTGCCGTCCGCTTGAGGCCTCCGCACCTCCGCTAGAACCACCTCCCGGATCTTCCGTGCCGGATCCGGGGAATGAGAACCGCGCACCGGCCTCGCGCCGTCGTGACCGCATCAGTTATTCCCGACCGGGCAAGAGCACGCGAGGAATCACGGGATGGAGACTCTGCAAGCAATACTGACAAAAGCGCTCCCATTTCTCGTCAGTTTTGGCGTCACCGCGGTGGTCACGCCGCTCGTGATCCGGCTCGCCGAAAGACTCGGGTGGGTAGCCCGTCCACGAGAGGACCGGTGGCATCAGAAGCCTACCGCGCTCATGGGGGGAATCGCCATCTATGGCGGCACGCTGGCCGGCTGGCTCTGCATGGGCAACGCCCAGGCAATGCTTCCCGTCCTCATTCCAGCCTCCGCCATCTTTCTATTGGGCGTGCTGGACGACCGGGTGAACCTGCGACCACACGTCAAGCTCATCGGGCAGCTCGTCGCCGGCACTGCGGCAATCCTCATGGGCCTGCGGTTCGAAGCGCTGCCGGAGGTGATCACGCTCGGGCTCACCCTCTTCTGGCTCACCGGCATCACCAACGGCGTTAACCTGCTCGATAACATGGATGGTCTCGCTGCGGGAGTGGCTGGAATCTCCGCCATCGCAATGGCCATCTACAGTGCGGCTACGGGGGACGCGGCTACCGCGCCGGGGGCGCTCGCATTGGCCGGAGCTTGCGGCGGCTTCCTGATCTACAATTTCAACCCCGCCCGTATCTTTATGGGTGACTGCGGGAGCCTGTTCATCGGCTTTTCGTTGGCGGCGATAGCCATCCAGGGCACCCACCGCACCGCGCCCAACCTGATCCTCGCGCTGTTGGTTCCGGTGACCACGTTGGCGATCCCGATTTTTGATACTGCGCTGGTGTCCGCGACGCGAACGCTGCATGGGCGGCCGATTTCCCAGGGGGGAAGAGACCATTCATCGCACCGGCTGGTCAGCCTGGGGCTATCGGAGCGCGCCACGGTCATCGTGCTCTACCTGCTCACTGCGCTCTTCGGCTGCCTGTCGCTGGCGGCGGCGGCTCTGCCGCTGCTCGTGGTGCTGGTGCTCAGCGCGCTGCTGTTCCTCGGCCTGGCGATTCTTGGGCTCTACCTCGGCATCCTGAAGATCTACACGGATGAGGCGCAGGTTCCGGCGCACATCCGCACCATCGGCGGCAACCTCCTGTACAAGAAGCAGCTCGTCCAGGTTGCATTCGATGCTCTCCTGGTTCCGGTGTCGTTCCTGGCGGCGCACCTGCTGCGTTACGAGGCGCTCCTCAGCCCAAGCGTCCGCAATACGCTGGTCATGGTGGTTCCGGTGGTCCTCGTCGCGAAACTGGTCGGGATGCTGGCCTGCCGGAGCTATCGGGGTGTGTGGCGCTATGCCGAGCCGGTAGATGCCGTGACGGCAGTGCTGGGCAGCACTGCGGGGTCACTCCTGGCGGCGGCGGTACTCGGACTGTGGACCGGGTTTGCGGGAATCTCCAAGGCCGCACTCATCATTGACTGGCTCTTCTACACGGCTCTCGTGGTGACGGGTCGCATGAGCTACGTGGTGCTGCGCGAGATCTTCGGGATGGTGCCGCCGGAGCACGGCCCGCGGGTGCTGGTGCTGGGAGCCGGCCACGAGTGCCTCGCGATCATCCGCAAGCTGCGGGACCCGCTGTCTCCGGGACGCGCCGCGATCGTCGGAATTCTGGACGACGACGCCGGAAAGCGCGGTCGGTCGGTCGGAGGGGTCACCGTAGTGGGAGAACTTGAGGACCTGCCCGAGTTGATGGAAGCGCAAGACGTCGCCTGCTGCCTCCTCGGGGTGTCTCCCGAGTCGGACCAAGGAGTGCGGATTCTTTCCTGGTGCCGCCAACAGCAGATCCCCGTGCATCGAGAACTGCGGGACGGCAAGCCGGAGTTGCCCTGGTTCGACTTGCCCGGGCGACGCCCCGCACCAGCGGGATAGGATGATTCCGCCGCCGGCGTGTGTAGCTCTGGGGAGATGGCGAGTGACGGTCGAGAAACTTCCGATGCGGCACGATCTTCGCCGCGCGCTCACCGGGGCAGTGGCCTCATTGCTGTGGCTATTCCCCGCACGGGCGGCGGGCGCTCCGCGTTCGGAAGCCGCACCTGCGGCGCCGACCGCTCCCTCTCGGCGCCTCCGTCTGCTCCCGGAGCGCGTCAGCCTGGACGGGCCACTCGCCCGGCAGCAACTCATCGTGCTGGGTGAACGCGCCGACGGTTCGGTCACGGACCTGACAGCGCAGTCCCGTCTCGCATCGGCGCAACCGGCAATAGTGCGGGTGCAGGGCGCCGCCGTTCGCGCAGGCACGCAGAACGGTGGGGCGCGGATCCTGGTGCGGGCAGCCGGGCTCACAGCCTATACAACGGTGCAGGTGACGCACGTCGAGGCCCCCGTCTTCTACTCGTTCCAAAACGATGTCGTGCCGACGCTCGCTCGCCTCGGGTGTAGTTCGGGAACGTGTCACGGCGCCAACTCCGGCAAGGGCGGATTTCGTCTCTCCCTGCGCGGGTATGCGCCGGAACTGGACTTTCTCTGGATCACACGCCAGTTTGCGGGGCGACGCATCTCCCGGGAGGCCCCGGAGCAGAGCCTGTTCCTTCGCAAGCCGCTGATGCTCACTTCCCACGGGGGCGGAAAGCGTCTGACCCGTGACACGCCGGAGTACGATGTGTTGCTGGGGTGGATCCAGGAAGGCGCTCCGGGGCCGGATCCGTCCGAGCCGCGCGTGACCCGGTTACAGCTCCTGCCGGCGGAGCGCGCGTGCCGCACGGGCGAGGCGCAGCAGTTTGTCGCGCTCGCCACCTACTCCGATGGGCGCACACGCGATGTGACCGACCGGGCGCTGTTCCAGTCGAACGATCCGGGGCAGGCATCGGTAACCGAAGGCGGCCGCGTGCGGGCCCTGAACCCCGGTCAAACCGCTGTGATGGCGAAGCTCTCCGATCAACTCGCCGTGGCCCGCATCGAGGTCCCCTTCCCGCAGACCCCGAACCCTGCGGCGTTCCCGTCGCCCGTCAACTTCGTGGATCGGGCAGTGCAGTCTGCATTGCGCCGCCTGCGGCTGGAGCCGGGCCCCCCGTGCCGCGATGACGAGTTTCTGCGACGCCTCTTCCTAGACGGCCTCGGCACGCTGCCCACAGCGGCCGAGGCGCGCCGCTTCCTGGTCGAATGCGACGCAGAGCGGACCCGTCCGGCCCACCGATCCCCCCGGAAGAAGCCGGACCCGACGAACTGGTCCGCCGTCCCGGTTCAAACACGCGCGCGCTGGATCGAACATGTGCTGGACCGGCCCGAGCGCGCATCGGTCTGGGCACTCAAGCTTTCCGATCTGTTTCTCATGCGCAAGGAACACATGGGTCGGAAGAACACCCTGGCTCTGCACCAGTGGCTCACGGAGCAATTCTTGGCGAATCGTCCCTGGGATCAGGTGGTGACCGCACTGGTCACGGCTGCGGGTGCAATCGCCGAGAAGCCGGAGACACTCTGGTGGGCCAGCCGGCAGTCAACCCGGCCGAACGCCAACGGCTGGGTGCGGCACTACGAGCTCACTGGAGAAATTGCGGCGCAGGTATTCGTCGGACAGCGCATTCAGTGCGCCCGGTGTCACAACCACCCGACGGAACGCTATACACAGGACGATTACTACAGCTTCGCCGCGCTGTTCGCTCAGGTGAATGGCGAAGGGCGGGCGAACCCGGTCCCCGAAGTCTTCAGCGCGAAGGACCGGGGTGAGGTACGCCAGCCGCGCACCGGCCAGGTGATGCCGGCACGGCCGCTGGACCGCTCGGCTCTCACCGGCGCCGATGGCGATGACCGCCGCATCGGTTTCGCCCGCTGGCTCACCGGTGAGGGCAAGCACCTCTTTGCACGGAACATTGCGAACCGCATCTGGGCGCGCAGCTTCGGCAGCGGTGTCGTCGAACCGGTGGACGACCTGCGCAGCACCAATCCCCCGCGCGTGCCCGACCTCCTCGAGGCTCTGGGTGACGACCTGATCGCACACGGCTACGACCTGAAGGCGACAATGCGGGCCATCTGGCTCTCGCGCACCTACCAGACCAGCGCGATTGCCACCCCCGCCAATCGGGTGGATACGCAGTACTTCTCCCGCTATCCCGTGCGCCGACTGCAGGCCGAGGAACTGCTCGATGCCGTCGTCCAGGTGACCGGCATCCCGGACCGGTTCGCGAATTACCCGGTCGGCACCCGCGCCCAGGACCTCTCCGACACGGAAATCGCCTCTCCCTTCCTCGACACGTTCGGCCGACCGGTGCGGGTGATGCCGTGCGATTGTGAGCGCGGCTCCGCTCCCAGCCTCTCGCAGGCACTCGACCTGTTCAATGGAGAAAACCTTCAGTCCAAGCTGAAGGACCCGACCGGCGTCATCGCCCAACTGGCAAGGAGTGGGCGGGACGAAGCATCTCTCATTGAGGAACTCTTCCTCACCACCGTCGCCCGTCACCCCCGCCCCGCTGAGCTGGTCGCGATGCGCAGCGCCCTCCTCCACGCTCCCGACCGCGAGCAGGGGTTCCAGGATGCCCTCTGGGCACTCATCAACACCCGGGAGTTCCAATTCCAGCACTGATCCCACATTCGCTACCGGGGGACCGCACGGTCCCCCGAGTCGTGGGTGGACACCGGCTCGTTGAACAAGATATCACTCCCAGGGTCAGCCGGCGGAGTTGCTCTGCGGCGCCGAATACACTCCGAGGACCGGGAAGATGCAGGGTACCTGACCGATCCGGGAGCAACTTCTCAAATACTTCGCCAGGCCACAAGACGACCTCGATCGTAGTTCGACTTCGGGGACGAGCACCACGGAACGAACATGCTGACACTCCACAGCGACCACTCCAGCCAGCAGTGCGACGGGACTACTCGGCGCGATTTTTTGCGCGTTGGGGGGCTCTCGCTCCTCGGGCTTTCGCTCCCGGCGGTGCTTCGGGCCGAGGCAGCGGCAGCAGGACCCTCCCCCGCACGGGGCGCGACAGCTCGGGCGAAGAATGTTCTCATCATCTACCTCGGCGGGGGCCTGACCCACCACGATACTTTCGATCCGAAACCGGAGGCGCCGGAGGAGATTCGCGGTAAGTACGGCGTAATCCCCACTGGGGTTGCGGGCATGCGCTTCACGGAGCAGGTGCCGCGTCTTGCCGCCTGCACGGACCTGTATGCGCTGGTGCGGTCGCAAGTTTCCGGGAGCGATCACCACGAAACCTCAGCACAATGGATGCTGACCGGCAACTACGGGCTGATGCAGGGAGGCGACTTCCCCGCGCTCGGCGCCATCTGTACCCATGAGCTGAAGCCGCTGAACACGCTGCCCCCCTACGTGGCCATTCCCCGCAATCACTCCTTCACCTGGGAATTGGGCAAAGCGGCGTGGCTCGGCGAGAGATACGAGTCGTTCAAGGCCGGCGATCCGTCGAAGCCGGACTGGAAGGTGACCAACCTGGCGCTCCAGCAGGACGTGAATCGCGCCCGGCTCGGGCGCAGGAGCACACTCCTCTCCGCCGTGGACGACCTGGCACGGCGGGTGGAGAACAGCGGCGACCTCCAGGCGATGGATGCGTTCTACGAGCGCGCCGCCCGGATGGTGCTCTCGGACGAGGCCCGCGCTGCGTTCGATTTGAACCGCGAGTCCGAAAGGACCCGCGATGCCTACGGTCGTGCCGACCGCTGGGGCGCGCAGGCGCTCCTTGCCCGCCGCCTTGTGGAAGCGAATGTTCGGGTGGTCTTTCTTCAGTACAGCGCCTGGGACCACCACGCGAAGATTTTCGAAAGTTGCGATCGGGCGCTCAAACCCTGGGATCAGGCGGTCGCCACCTTGCTGCGCGACATGAAGGACCGCGGTCTGCTGGATGAAACTCTCGTGGCGATGTTCGGCGATTTCGGCAGAACAGCGAAGATCAACAAGGACGGTGGGCGGGACCACTGGGCGAATGCCGGCTCGATGTTGTTCGCCGGCGCCGGAGTACGCGGCGGCCAGGTGATTGGTGTCACCGACACACGGGGAGAGTACGTACTTGATCGGCCCGTCCGCCCGCCCGAAGTGGCCGCCACTATTTACGGCGCCCTCGGGGTGGACTTCCACAAGGAGCTCCACACCCCGCAGAACCGACCCGTGCGCATCCTACCCGACGGCGCCGCGGCGATCCGGGAACTGTACACGTAGTTCGGGCGAAACTCTGCCGCGCCGGTTCCGTGGGCGGCAGAGCGTTGAGACGTTGGGCGCAGCCCCCGCAGAACTGCGCTCACGCCGGCGCCAGGCTCTCCGCACGGAAGTCGGTGCGCAGGAAATAGAGTTCGCGAAAGAACACGGTTTCGCCGCGCCAGTGAACGGCATCCGGGCAGCGCCCACCGAGGTGAGCGCCGGCGGCGCGGTAGCAGCGAATGGCGGGAAAGTGGTCTTCGCGGGGACAGAGACGGATCTTCTCCAGGTCCGCATGGCGAAAGGCCCAGGCACACAGGAGACGGATGGCGCGGCGGGCCAGCCCCTGCCCGCGCAACGCCGGCTCACCGATGAGGATGTTCAGGTCGCAAGTGCGGGTTTCCAGATCCCACAGCGAGAACCACAAGCTGCCGACCGGGCAGCCGTCCTGTTCGAGGACGAACTCCGTCCAGTGCCCCGCATCGCGCGCCTCCGCTTCCAATTCCGGCAGGGCGCTGCGGATGTCTGCCGCCGTACGCGCGTCGGAGCAGAAGCCCCACTGCGCTTCCGGGCAGGACCACCACGCAGCGTACAACTCCGCCTCCTCGGCGCGGGGGGGCCGCAGGCAGAGATTTCCGCCGGCGATCACCGTGTCGGGAGGCAACTCCGTTGGTGCCGGAGTACGTGAACGGGCGGTCATCGGGGCGCGAGTATCGGAGGCGATACCCGCAACCATCCCGGCGCGCACGTCGGCCGGCAGGGGACCCAGAGGATACATGTTGCGGTCATAGGGGGATCGGGGGACCGGGCGGCAACAAGTGGGGGTGCAGGCCTACCGTAGTCTCGATAGAGGGGAGGACATCGTCCAGACCCGGTTCAATGTGTAGGGGCGCGTCGAGACTGCACGCATACATCAGCGCCATGAAGTAGCGTTTCAGTTCACAGACTCCCGGCCCATCCTCTCGGGTGATCGGATGGGTGAACAGTGCCTCGGCCACACCATCCGGCCCCAAACCACCATCCACCCAGATCCCGAGGGCACGGCAGAGTAACTCTCCCATCGCCGGGCCGATTGCCCCACGGAAGAAGAGCAGCTCGAGCAATTGATCGCTCGTTAGATTCAGGCGCCGGAAACGCCATCGTCGCTGCCATACCAGCGACTCAGTACCCGCGAGCACTCCACCCGGCTCCCGCTGCTCGGCGATCCAGTCTCCAGTGACGTTTCGATCTTGCACGTGCCGCAGCAGGCGCTGGAGGTCCGGCATCTGCGCGGCAGCGGCCGTACCGTGCTCCCGGGGGGAGGGGCACACGGGCAGGAGGGAAAGCAGCCACTCCTCGGCTGCGGATTCCAGAGGGAGGTGGATGGTGCCGAAGCATCCATACGGTCTGCTCAGATGGTTGGCGGGACAATTGCGGCAATGAAATGCGAGCGGCCGGAGAGGAAATGCTTCGTCGTGGGCCGCCGCGCGCTCTTGCCTTTCCAGCGACTCCAGCACCGACAGCCGTTCCAGACGCCCCAGACGCGCAAGAACGGCGTGGTTCCCCAGAGTGTGCCGTGGAACGCACAGGTGTTCCACAATGTAATCAATCACCATACCGGCGTTTTTCAGCGAATCGGTAGAGTGGACCGCATAGGTTCGGGAACCAGTCCGGACGGAGATCGGGCGTTGGGGCGTGTGCCCCTCCAGAAGAACGCGAGCGGCCCGGCCACAGCGGCCCCACCGGCTCGGCACGCAGCGACCACCCTCCAGGCGGACCGGCACTCGGGAGCGGCGCTGAGACAAAGTATACACGGCACCGGGTTCACGTCATCTGTTCCGCCGAATGAAATCTCAATCGGGAACTTTCATGCATCTCACCCCCGCTGAAATCACCCAGCGCGATTTCCTGGCGCAGCCCCGGCCGCCGGGCGCCGTGGCGAGAGGAGAGGTCCGCGCACTTGAACCGATCCTCGACCGGTTCACCCGTTCTAACCGCGCAGACCCGCGCCCGCCGACGCGAGAACCCGGGTGCCGGTCCGTCATGCCGGACCCCGTTGTGCGGCTGATCCCGAGGACTTTCCTGCATGACGGGGTCTCATGACCGGGCCACTCCGACCGCACCTCCGGCGCGACCAGCAGTGGCGACGCAGAACCGCGGGATGAGCGCGGGAGACGAGGCCGGTGGAATTGGGTTTGCGGACAATCCATTCCTTCAGAACGACCTCCGGCGGTGGCGGCGAAGAGGCTACCTCTGGAAGGTCCCCCTGGGGATTGCGGGGCTGCCCGCACTGGGAATTGTCATCCTCCACGCACTCGTGGCCTACGGACCTGAACCCGTGCGGGAGGTGCTGCAGAGCCGGTTCAGTGTGCTGCTGCTGTCAACGGTCGCATCGCTTCACGCACTGGCGGTGGCAATCAGCACGGGGCTTGCCGGAACGCTGAACGCTGAGGCAGCAGCCGATCGGCTGGACTTCTTGCGCCTCGTGCCGCTGACGCCGCGAGAACTGATGGGGAAACTGGCGGCGGCGCGCGCCGTGCTCCGAATCGGGCCCGTGGTCATGGGCCTGCCGGTGTACGTGGTGGCGATGGCGTACGGCGGAACCGGGCCCGCAGACCTGGCGGGGCTCTATTTCATCTTCGCCCTGTTTCTGTTCGCGGTACCGGGATGGATCGAGGTGCAAGGTGCACTCTGCTCCCGGATCGTCGGCGTCAGCGCGGGCGTGCAGGGAGGACCGGGCGCCGGCCCGGGAGCGGCGCGGCAGAATGTGGCTCCGGCCATCGGGATCTGGCTCGCGATCCAGGGCTCGCTCTCCGGTCTACTCCAGCCGCTCATCCGTCTCGGAATCCCCATCCTACGCCGTCTGGCGCAGGCGGCCGGGCCGGGCTACGCAGTGCTGCTGCCGCTGACCGCGCTGCCGCTTGCAGGGCGGCTGATGATGACGCCGCTTCCGTTCTTTTCGACACGCCTGGCGCCGGCGCTGGTGGTGTTCTGCTACGCGGTGCTGCGAACTGCGTCGCGGTGGGTGGCCTCGGCCGAGCTCTGGACGCGGGAGCCGGTCGCGTTCGCAACTGCGGAGGGCGGCAGGGCGGGAGTCCTGGCGGAAGGTACGGGCCGACCGGCGGACCTGGTGGTGCTGCGACGGCTGGAGTTGCTCCAGGCGGTGGTGCTCGGGGTGGGCGCGGCAGGCTTTCTCTGGGAGCCGGGCATCCAGTCCGGTGCGCTGGGCCGTCTCGTCGGCTCATCTACAGCGGAAGGCGGTGCGGCCGCGCTGCTGCTGGTCTGGGTCGGCTGGCGGCTGCTCGTGCAGTTCGAGCGTGTGCGCGGCCGCCTGCACGTGCGCGATGAGGCCTCTCCCGCGGGCGAAGCGGCCCTCGCCGTGATGAGTGTGTTCGGCCCGGCTGCGATCGTGGCACTTATCGTGGCACTTCCCGGCGGCATCTCGCTCTGGCCGAATGTACTGCTGGCGCTGACCCGGCTGTTTCTCCTCCTGGCGGGAGCGCTTGTGCTCGGCCATGCGTGGAGCCGTCGCTTCTCCGGGTTAGTGTTGGAGGGCCCTCACGCAGGGGTGGGATCGCGGGCGAAACGCCTGCGTGCGACGAAGATCTACGCCGCAACACTCTTCTGGATCGCAGTCTATCTCGGCCCACTGTTCCTGCTGCGGTCCGGACGATCCGAGCTCTGGCTGCATGGATTGGTCGCCTGGAGTCCCCTGTACGGGGTGCTGTCGCTCCTCCCCGGCCTCTGGCGCCGGCCCCCACCAATGCCGGGAGAAATCGCGCTGCTGATTCCGGGCGCCGTCGGCGTTTTGCTGATGCTGACACGAGGCCGCGCGCAGCAATCCGGCGGCCCCGCGCGCAAGCCCGGGCGGCGGCGCGACCCCCTCGAGCGTGCCTTTGCGCGGTGGGCGGAACGCTGGGACAACCCCTTCCTGTGCCTGCGCCTGGCGCGCCAGGCACGCCGCCCCTTCGGACTCACGTGGCAGACACTCGGAATCCTGCTGAGCTTGCTCGCCTGGACTGCCTTCATCCTGTATTTCCCCGCCACGGCGATGGCGGCACGGCGCGGAGTGCCGCTGGCGGCGGTCCTCTCACGGCCGGCCGTGGGCGAGGTCTCCTATACTGGCGTGCTGGGCATGGGGGCCGCCGGGTTCCTCGTGGTGGTGCTCGGATTCGGGGTGGCGATCCGCGCGCACAACTCGTCCGTGTTGGAGTGCGCGCTTGCCCGGGCACAGGGGCGGCGGCAGGATCTGCTTGCCTGCCCGATCAGCGGCCGGGAGTTGGTCGCCGGACTACTGGCCGTGTCGAGTGTGGAGTTCGCACCCGCCGTAGTGGGCGTCACGACGGCAGGGCTCCTCTGCCTCGGTCTGGCTATCAGCGGCGGCACACCGTGGTGGTGGGTGCCGGTCTGGCTCGGCGGGGTGGGGACTGCTCTCCTCTGTGTGGCGCATGGAGCGCTGGCCGGTGTCCGCAAGTGGGAGCCGCCACCCCGATGGTCCCGGGTGGTGACCATCCTCATCTGGATCGCTGTAACCGCCGGCTTCATCGCGCTACCGTTTCGCGCCGGCCTGGTCATATCGGCGGTTCGGGGACTGATGCGGGGGTGGGAAATCGCCGTGGTGGTGCTGCCGTCAGGAGGGCTGCTGGTTGCCGGCGCACTCCTTCCGATTTTCTGGCGCCGCACGGTGGCCGCGATCAACCGGGTCCGACGCGAACCGGATCTGGAGGCCCGGAAGTAGCGACACGGGCGGGCTACCGCACGTCTTCCCCTTCCAGGTACTCGCGGCTGCGCACGACCAGGAGCCCTTCGTCGGGCGCGAGGCGCAACACAGCGTCGTGCGTGGCGGGGATCATCCAGGGCCCAGCCACATAGACGTCGTTGGAGCGGCCCTCGATCACTTCGGAGATGCGGCCCAGTTCCTCTCCGTCCGGGGTTACCACCCGGAGCCCGAGTAACTGGTGCACATAGTAGCGCCCTTCAGGCAGCGGCGCGGCCGCATCGGCGTCAATGAGCACGGCGGCGCCACGCAGGGCATCAGCATCGTCCCGAGTTTCGATGCCCTCCAGACGCACAAGATACATTGCCTGGTGGAGGCGAGCTCCCAGCACCCGATAGCATTCCTGCGCGCCGTCCGGCATCCGGACCCGCAGTTCCTTGAGGCGGGGAATCCGCTCGGGGAACTCCGTGAGCGGACGAAGCTTGACTTCACCCCGTACTCCGTGGCCCCCGACGAACTCCCCCACCACCAGCCCCTCGAGGGGGGCGGCCGCGGCGGACTGTGCGGGAACGACGACGGACGGAGTCGAAATACGCCGCTCCGCCCGCGCCGGATCGTGGGTCCGCCTGCGCACGTCAGTCCCGACCTCCGGCCCAGGCCACCAAATCCAACGCCCGGGGCTCCGCTGCTTCCGATGCAACGGAGCCCGTGGTGCGCGGTGATGCGGGCGTGAGGTTCGTCCTCGACCCGGCGCTAGTCCGGCGCCGGATCGTTGATCTCTTTGATGATGTCGTCTTCAAGCAGAATCTCGGCCCGAGCCATCTTGGTGCTGAAGCTGTCGCCCAAGGCGACTTCCACCTGGCCCTGGACAGTGCCTCGGATCACTATCTCACCCAACTGGAGGCCCCGCACCGCATCGAGTTGCTCCTGGATCTCGGCCTTGGCGCCGTCCTGGCGGCGTTTCTCGACTTCCAGTTGCTGGCGGAACTGCATCGCGCGGTTGAGATCCGTGCGCTGCAATTCGAGCATCATCCTGCGGGTCTGACGGTCGAGTTCTTCTTGCTCCGCTTCGATGCGCTGGATGTTCGCTTCCAGATCCTGGATGAGCTGTTCCTTAAGTTGTTCGGTGACGACCGCTTTGAGCACGATCTGTCGTTGTAAGATCATCCGCCGTTGTTCCTGGTCATGAGACGAACTCCACCATTGCACGCAGGTGCTGCCGGTTCGCAGCGACGCGCGCTACGGCCCGGATGGCGTGTGCGATCCGGCCCGACTTGCCGATTACCTTGCCCAGGTCGCCCGGGGCCACCTGCACCTCGAGATGCACGTTTCCGCCCTGGCGCGAGACCTCGGTCACCCGTACCTGCTCCGGGTGATCCACAAGCGCCTCGACGATGACTTCAAGGACTTCCGTCATGATGCGGCCTCCACGGCCTTAGCCGGCAGCCGCTTCTGCCGCCGCCTTCTTGGCGGTGCGGCGCTCCTGGCGGCGGGCCAGCGCGGCGGATTCTCGCCGTTTCCCTTCGTCTACACGCTTCTGTCGCGAAGCTTTCCGTGCCTCCGCGCGCACCTGCTGAGTCTCGGTAAGGATCCGCTTTTCAGGAGGAGGGGGCGCCGGGGCATCCCAGGCGGGAAGCAGCCCCTCGCGCCGGAGAATACGCGCAACCGGATCGGAAGGTACCGCGCCGAGTTTCAACCACGCTGCCGCGCGATCCACGCGGAGCTTGATATTCGACGGCTCGGTGATCGGATCGTAGAAGCCGATCTGCTCAATAGCGCGCCCCTCACGGGGGGAAGTGGACTTGGTGACGATGATGCGGTAGAACGGGCGCTTTTTCGCCCCCAACCGCATCAGGCGGATCCGAACGGGCAAGGGTGCTTTCCTCCTGAAATGGCGCCGGGACAAGAATAGGTCATCGGCCGAACATCCGGCCGACCCCTCCGCGTCCCTTGCGCGCCTGCATTTTGTTGATCAGCGCGAACTGTTTTTGCATCGTGCCGAAGTCTTTGAGCAACTGGTTCACTTCCTGCACGGTGCGCCCGCTGCCTTTTGCAATCCGGCGGCGGCGACTGCCGTTGATGATCTCCGGATTGTAGCGCTCGTCGCGGGTCATTGAGCGGATGATGGCCTCGACATGTCCCAGGGCCCTCTCATCCACCTCCGGCAACTGCTGGCCCTTGAAGAACGGGAGAGCGCCGAGGATCTCGTTGATCGGCCCCATCTTCCGGACCTGCTGCATCTGCTCCAGGAAATCTTCCAGGGTGAAGGAATTGGAGCGCAGTTTCTTCTCAAAGGCGAGAGCGGCCTTTTCGTCCACGGCATGCTGAGCCTTCTCAATGATGGAGAGAACATCTCCCATCCCGAGAATGCGCGACGCCATCCGTTCGGACTGGAAAACCTCCAGACCCTCCGGCTTCTCGCTGACCCCGACGAACCGAATCGGCTTGCCGGTGACAGCACGAATGGAAATGGCGGCCCCGCCCCGCGTGTCACCATCCAGCTTCGTGAGGATGAAACCAGTAATGTTCAGCCGGCTCGTGAATTGGGTCGCCACGTTGACGGCATCCTGTCCCGTCATCGAGTCGAGCAAAAGCAGCGTCTCGGAGGGTTGCAGTGCCTTTTCCAGGCGCTCCGCCTCCCCCATCATGTCCTCGTCCACGTGGAGGCGCCCGGCCGTATCCACGATGACCACATCGCACTGCGCACTCAGCGCCGCCCGGACCCCATCCTGCGCGATGCGGACCACATCCCGCTGCTCCAGATCAGCATGGACCGGCGTTTTCACACCTTCACCGACCACCTGAAGTTGGCGAATCGCGGCGGGCCGGTAGATATCCCCGGCTACGAGGAAAGGACGCCGCCCCTGCCGCCGGACATGCACGGCGAGCTTGCCGCAGGTCGTGGTCTTGCCGGTGCCCTGGAGACCCACGAGCAGAATTACCGTGGGCGGCTTTGACGCGAAACGCAGGTATCCACCGTCGTCGCCCAGAATCGCGCAGAGCTCTTCGTGGACGATCTTGACGACCTGCTGCGCCGGCGTGAGGGACTCGAGCACTTCCACGCCGACGGCGCGTTCACGGATCCGGTTCTCCAGATCTTTCGCTACGCGGAAGTTGACATCCGCTCCGAGTAACGCAAGGCGAACCTCCCGGAGGGCCTGGTTGACATCCTGCTCGCGCAGAGTCCCCTTCCCCCGGAGGCGCTCGAAGACACCCTGAAGTTTTTCGGCGAGTGAGTTGAACACGCAGTCAGGTGACCAATCGCGACACTGCTTACATTCAGCCGCGATGTTCTAAGCTGAGCAAGTATACTCTCTCCCCTGCTGCCAGTCAATCGCCAATGGATGCAGGGATGCACGTCACATTGGTAGGAGGACGGAGAGCAAGTCGGATAGGCTTGGGTTGAGAATCGTCCTGCTTCGGAGTTCCTGATGCCGACACCGGAAACCCCGCAGGTGCGCCAAGCCGCCGACCTGCTCTGCTCTCTGTT